>CAZTSB010000108.1:0-41954 GCA_964616435.1 uncultured Puniceicoccaceae bacterium
CTTCGACCGGAAACTGGCGATGGCGTTATCTTTCGGAACAATTGGACACGCTGGAAAACGAATCTGCGGTTTACCTAAAGGATTTGCTGAAGCTTTACGGACGCTTTAAGGAGTCGTCCGATGATCCGCAATCGACTACTGCTGAAAAATAGCAATAGTTCGACTTAACTCAGGTTCATTGGATCGACGTCAATTTGTTCAATCACGTCTTTGTCCAGCTTGAAGTTTCCGCGAAGCTCTGAGAGGCGATCGATAACCGAGCTTATGCTCAGCGTAAAGTACCATAACTGGAAACGGTATTCATCGCGAATCTTTTCAACCGGCGCTGGCGCAGGACCACGTATTTCTATCGTGTCGCTGAGTTCACTCTCAACCATCCGGGTCCATTGCTCGATGTAAAAACTGACTTTGTTTGGATTACGCCCTCGGAAAAGGTGACGAATCAAATGACGAAACGGCGGGTATTGGAATTCGCGACGCTGTTCCATTTCCTCAAGTTGAAAACCATCAAAGTCTGCCTTGCGGGCAAACTGGATCGGAGCTGCATGTGGAGTGTGCGTTTGGATAACAACCTCCCCTGCTCGATCGCCACGTCCGGAACGCCCGGATACCTGTACGATCAGTTGAAACGTGCGTTCCGCTGCTCGAAAATCTTCGATGTGCAACGAGCGGTCTGCATCAATCAGTCCAACCAAGGTGACATTTGGAAAGTCCAGACCTTTTGCAATCATCTGAGTGCCCACAAGTATATCGAGCCTGCCGACTCTAAAATCGTTCAGAATTTCCCGATAGCGGTTCTTTTGCGCCATTGAATCTGCATCCATTCGGTACACGCGTGCCTTTGGCAGGATTTTTTGCACGCTGTCCTCGATTTTTTGGGTTCCCTTGCCGCGCATGCGAATGTTTGCAGACTTACAGTCCGGACAGCGAAACGGAGCCGGTTCCTCTGCACCGCAGAGATGACATCGCAGACTATTATTTGTGCGATGATAGGTTTTGGGGATACTGCAATGCGCACAGCCGGCAACATAACCGCAATCCGGGCAAAGCAAGCTGGTTGAAAAGCCACGGCGATTAAGAAAAAGGATACTTTGTTCTTTTTTCTCATAACGATCGATTAGCTTGTCCGCCAGCATTTGCGAAATTAACGATCCCGGCTTTTCCGGAGTACCTTCACGACACATATCAACAATATGGATTTTAGGTAGCTCGCGATTGTCTACTCGCCGAAGTATGCGATTGAGCGTGTACTTGCCCTTCTCTACATTGTAAAGTGATTCAAGCGATGGTGTTGCGGAACCCAACACACAGACTGCATTGTTTAAAAATGCACGGTACACAGCAACATCACGTCCATTGTAGCGGGGTGATTCTTCCTGTTTATAGGAAGGCTCATGTTCTTCGTCGACAATGATCAATTTGAGGTTTTGCACCGGCGCAAATACTGCCGAGCGCGCACCGACAACTACATTTGCGGCGCCACTGACAAGAGCCTTCCAGGCATCATAACGCTCTCCTTCCGCTAGATGGCTGTGCCACACAACCGTGCGCACACCCAGCGCTTCGAGGCGGCCACGTACCCGTCCGACGGTTTGCGGGGCAAGCGCGACCTCGGGGACAAGAAAGATGACTCCACCATTATCGGCGACGACTTTTTCAATCGCCTGAAGATACACTTCTGTTTTGCCGGATCCGGTAACGCCGTGCAACAGATGTGCCTTGAACTTATTTTGTTCGAGTGCACCACATACAGAGTCAACGCATTGTAGCTGCTCCGGAGTAAGTTTGTGGGTGGATGTTTCCAGAGTCGTTTCTGTCCGGCCTAATTTATCCCTGTAAGCGATGCGTGCTTCCTCAATCGGTTCATCGTTCAAAAAGCCTTTTTCGACCAGGCGATCACAGACAGAGCCGGTTACTGAAAGCTTCTTAAGAACATCCGTACGCGCTACTGGTTTAGACTTTTCCTGAACATATTGTAAGACGGCTGCCTGCTTCGGAGCACGTTTTTCCAGCGCAATCCGATCATCATCGACAGGCATTTTTCGAATCGAGAGATAGCGACGCGTCTTTACCTGCATACCTTTCCGGATTGCTGCCGGAATAATTGCCTCCAGGATGGATTCAGGGGTTGCCGCATAGTAATGTTGTGCCCAGCGAAAAAGCCGCATCATCTCCGGAGAAAGCACCGGATAAGGCTGCACTACTTCGATCACTGATTTCAATTTTTCGAGTGGCACCTCCTGATCCGTGCCAAATTGCGTGACGATACCCAGCTCCTTGCGGAAACGAAGTGGAATCCGCACCAGAGAACCGACTTTAACCAAATTCCGATAGCTCACCGGGACCTTATAGGCCAGTGTTTTGTCGAGTCCGGATATAGCAATTACTTCGACAATTTCCATGCCGTTCACCCGATCGTCTTTGTAGCTTCAAAAGGGTTCACCATCTCGTTACTCCTGCCCGGCTCATACCAAGAGTTATCGCAAGCCAAGTCTTCAATAGTACAGTAGTTTATCTTTTGATTCCCAGTTCTTTGCACAATTTTTTAAAACCATGATATTGGTGCAGATTTGACAGGTCTGGGTCGTGGCGCATCCAGACAAAATCGTTATAGCCAAAGGTGATCGCAGCCCGCAAAGACTTTAGCGCATCGGCTTTGCGTTTTTTAAGCGCAAGACTACAGGCTAGATTGTAGTGTACCGTTGGATTCTCAGGGCTCAGCCGAACCAGCTTCCGATCCATGCGCAAACCTCGATCTATCTGACCGGTTTCGGTATATAAATGAGCCAGCATTGAGGCGATGCGAAAATCCTTAGGCATACGCTTGTGTAAATCTTCAAAAAAGCTTAGCTCAAAATCAAGTTTGTCCGTTTTCATATTTCTGAGTCGTTTTGGATTTGTTACTGCGCTTACATATATTGGTAGCCTGTAGCTCAGCACAATGGGCAGACACCTGTAATCGCTGCGTTTCAACCTGGAGCGCTAACTTGTCTGCGACTGTTTTTCCATACCATTCCATGAACGGTGCATCAATTTCAAAAATTTTATCACAATCCATACAGATAACCTGTGCCTGAAAGGTATTGGCTTTCTTATTGGCCATGTAAAATTTGTAATCTCTGCCGACGTCGACTTCGCGAATCAAATTACTCTCGGTCAATATCGGAAGCGCCCGATAAACAGTAGCACGCGAAACAGAATCATCGATTTTCCGGGCACGTTCGAGAAGATCTTCGGCAGTAAAATGGTCTTCATGTTGGTAAGCGGCATCAAAAATGGCCAGACGCTGATTAGTTACACGCAGGCCCTTGCTAGTGAGAAACTCCTTAAATGTTCCCTTCACACTATCCGTATCCATGATTTCCTGATCCTTACCCATACTTATTGAGACATCATTGAGACCGACCGGAGAGATGTTAGCAAGCACTGATTATAAGTATTCTACCAATAGGATTTTCGTGAAACGATCCAAACGAACGACGGACGTTATAAGCCAGAATTGACAAAAGATCAGTGATCGGACAAAGTGGCCGTATGGAAATTAAGTTAGAACCCTCAGTCGAAAAAGCGTTTAACGAAAAGATTGCGCATGGCGTTGACCCTAATCGCATTATAGCCGATGGGTTGAGCCGCGTTGAGGAAGCTGAAGAATATTTGGAAGAAGAGCTTCAAAAAGGCCTTAATGACTTTGAGAGAGGTGATTTTGTCACTTTGAATTCGCCTGAAGAACTTCGAGATATGCTCAATCAAATCAATGCTGAGATTGATAGCGAATTAAGCTGATATTCTTGATGGCTTGGAATTTTCACCTATCCAGGGAAGCGCGTGCAGATGTTAAAAACATTCTCAAGCTTACTTTGAAAGACTTTGGTCCCCAGGCAAGGCTTCGCTATAACGAATTAATCTATCAAGCATTGGATGATATTGCTGAAAACCCAGACCGTATCGGCAGCCAAAAACAACGTTTAAGAGGAAAAGATTTTCTCACCTATCATTTGAAACATAGCAAAGAGAAAGCGCGTACTGATAAGGGCATAGTTAAACAGCCACGGCACATCATTTTTTATCTGAAGAAAGAAGGAAAGACACTGAAAATCGTTCGTATTCTCCATGAGAGGCGCGATTTTTCACGTCATATTTCAGACGAATTGGATAGTCTTTAAAAATTTTTGATGATAAGCATGACGACTATATTTAATTTCACCCAACTGTGAAAAATAAATTAGAAATTGCTTGATTTAGTTATTTAAAGTGCATTTTCTATTCTGTTTTTCAATGAAAGCAACTATACAAACACAAGGACGTCAGTTCACAGTATCAACGGGGGATATTCTCAAGGTTAATTCGTTTCCGGACACCGAAACGGGAGATACTATTGACATTAAAGAAGTGCTGATGATCGGTGAAGGTGCGGATACCAAATTTGGCACGCCTTACGTGGAAGGTGCTTCCGTGAAAGCAACCATACTTGAGAATAAGAAAGACAAAAAAATAATTGTCTTCAAAAAGAAACGTCGCCAAGGTTACCAAAAACGTCGCGGCCATCGCCAACACCTTTCTGTAATCAAAATCGAATCTATCGAACCCACCGAATCCACAAAACCTGCTGAATCTATTGAACCCGCAAAATCCGTAGAACCTACAGAATCTATCGAATCCACCGATAACAAATAACCTTAAGGAAATCTAAAAATGTCACATAAAAAAGGACAAGGAACTTCACGAAATGGCCGCGACAGCGAATCAAAGCGCCTTGGCGTCAAAAAATTTGGCGGCGAAGCTGTAATTCCGGGCAATATTATCATGCGTCAGCGCGGCACACGGTATCATCCTGGAGAGAATGTCGGCATGGGGCGTGACTTTACCCTCTTTGCTCTTAAGACCGGCAAGGTTCAATTCGACAAACCTCATCGCAAAATAAATGTCATTGAAATCAATGAAGATAAAGTCGAAAACGCCGCTTAAAGCACGGTTTTAATTCGATACACTATAATATCTAACCTATCCTGGCTTTTCTTGAAGACCGGGATTTTTTATGTCTAGAGAAATTGAAGAGCTACGCGCCCAGCGCGAATTGATTCAGAAGCATCTGAACTGGCTTGATGCGCAAATTAATGATGCCGAAAACATCGGCAGTGACAACACGTCCAATCTGACCGAAAATGTTTCCAAAACATCCGCCTCGGCAAAAGACGCTCCGGAGAAACAAGACGTTAGAAAACCGGTTGTTTTGGACACACTCAGAAATCCGAACAGTAAACTTGAAAGCATGTATATGGAATCTTCCAGCATTTCGGACGTAAAGAATGCCAAGATGGGATGCTTTATTATTTTCGCGGTTGCTACCCTGCTCTTCCTGTTTCTTCTTTTTGGCTTACCCTATTTGCTGGATTAACAATGATGAGTAAAGAGGTAGTGCAGGTGCGTCCTCGCACCGCATCGAATGCTCGGTTGCTCTGACTCACACGACGCTGGTGCGCACCGAGCCGTGTCCTGCGAAGCTTACAGAGCGAAGCGGGGACGGTGCTACCCAGTTTCATTCACTTTTTTTCACGACGCTGTCGTTCAATTTCACGCAGTTTGGCGCGTTCCTTGTCAAATTTCTGACGATTGCAATTGCAGTGCAGGCAAAGTGGTGAGTTGTAGAAAAGTGCAAAACGTTCGCGAAGTTTCAACGGACGCTTCTGCCCCAGTTCAACCAGACGCAAGCCATCACCGCAGCTTGGAATCAGCGCACCCACTATTTCGCAGGCACGGTCTGATAATGATTTGGAAGGTGTTTCTGTTTTTTCCGGCATAAGTTTTGAAGGTTAAAGTCTTTAATGTGCTATGACGTTAGTGCATTTAGTAAAGCGTTCAACTTCAACTCGGTTTCTTCCATTTCTTTCTCCGGTATTGATCCATCGACAATGCCGGCGCCCGCATATAATCGAGCCTCCGTTCCCTCAACGAGCGCCGAACGCAGACCAACAATCATTTCGCCTTCATTGAGATGGTTAAACCAGCCAACAACTCCCGAGTAAAGCCCCCGATCAAATTGTTCAAGCTCGTGAATCCTTGGTACCGCCTTTTCCCTGGGAGTGCCACCGACTGCGGGAGTCGGATGCATCTTTTGCACAATCTCCAGCAAGTGCACCTGCCGATTTACTTCGGCTTCAATCACCGACTGCAAATGTTGTAGATTTGCCAGTTGGAGCAACCGAGGCGCGGCGATTGTTCGGCCCGAAATACCTAGTTCATCCAGACGGCGCAGGATTGAGTCGCGCACGCAGGCATGCTCGTGCAAATCTTTTTTACTCTCCAGCAGAGCGCGCGCGAATCTGGCATCTTCACCGGCGGTTGAACCGCGTGGTGCGGAGCCGGCAATGGCCTCTGTTAGTAATTGACCATTCCATACGCGCAAAAGACGTTCCGGCGTTGCGCCGATAAAACTACGTCCGCCGCCGCCTCCAAAGGAAAACGTGAAGCAACGAGCAAAACGTTCGCGTAAGGAATTTAACGCATCCAACGGCTGCCAGGGCGTATCGGCAACCAGTTTGACCTCGCGAGCCAGCACGATTTTTTCGTAGATGCCGGATTGAATGTCTCGAAGCGCTTCCTCTACTGTTTCGGAATATGCGTTTGCAGTCAGTTGTTGGGCTTGCTTGACCACTGTTTGCTTTTCGGACTGAAAAGCTGCGGACGTTTCGTTGGAATAATCAAAAGCGGAAAACTTCTGGTAGGCGCCCCATACCCGCTGGACAAGTTGATCAATATCCGCGTCCGCATCGATGCGCATATTCGCGACGGCGCCGTATTTTCCCCCGGAGCGTGAGACCTGCCAACGCGGCAAAAAAATGGTTGCAGGAGCAAAACCACTACCTTCGACAACCACATCATCAAAGGTAAAAGCCGTAAAAAAATGTGGTCCGGTGAAAGGTACATCCAGATCGCCGACAGCAATTGTATTGTCCAGGATCTCATCTGCAAAGCTCTGTGCCCGGGCAAAACGTTCAGCTCCCGAAAATCGGGCTTCGACTACAGCTTCGGCTCCGGCAAGGGCTTCTTCATCAGCGGCACGCTCTATATAAAAGTGTAAGGCCTCAGGTTCGTAAATGGATTGCAGGACTGCCAGTGGCGCGATGTGCTTTACTGCCAGGGAGATGCTTGCAATCTGAAAATGATCTTTTGCCTTTGCAGTTTCCCGGCACCCTTCCAGGAATGTGCGAAGCGCGTTTTTATCACGCTCAGGAAGCATCTCAGAAGGAATTATTTGCATACCTAGTTAGCATAAGTTACTTCAATCAACTCTCAAGGCTGGATCGCATATTTATTCGCTACAGGATATGAACACCTCGAAGCTTGCTTCGTTTAGAAATTTCAAATCTTTGATTTCTATAGCTAAGCCTAAAATTATTTCACACAGCAAGCGGGACTTCCTCTTCAGTTTCCCAAAACCTGAGTTAGCTGCATGAAACCCATCCCCGGGAACGCCGAGCCCCAGCTCGGCACAGCTGCTCCGCGCGGCACAGCTCCGCGCGGTACAGCTCCATCCGGCGGCACAGCCCACCCCGCCAAAGTGTGGTATTCCCGTGGGAAGAGGCCGAGCTGGGGCTCGGCGTTCCCGGGATGTGCATTGGTCCGCTTCGCTCTGTGAGCCAAAGCGCCCGAGCATTCGATGCGGTGCGAGGACGCACCTGCACTACCTCTTTACTTTTGCGCTTCGCTCCCATATATGCTTCTTCATCAAAACAATGAACGATTTCACAGATAATGCCTCTGACGCCTTTGAGCCGATTGATTTTCATGCAGAACTCAATGACGAGCAATACGCTGCCGTTACCGCTGAGCCCGGGGCAGCTCTGGTACTGGCAGGAGCCGGCTCCGGAAAAACCCGAACACTTACCTACCGCGTTGCCTATCTTCTATACAAAGGCGTCAAACCCTACGAAATTCTACTGCTTACGTTTACCAATAAATCGGCAAACGAAATGCTTGAACGAGTCGAAAATCTGACAGGTGTTGGCAAACGACAACTCTGGGGCGGCACGTTTCACAGCATCTCACAACGCATCCTGCGCATCCACGGCGAATCGGTTGGCCTCAATCGCAATTACACGATCCTCGATGAAAGCGAAGCCGAAAGTTTGCTGAAAAACGCAATTACCCGAGTCAACCCAGCCTTTTCTAAAGGGAAAAACAATCCAAAGCCCCGGGTCGTACACAACCTGATCAGCTACGCACGCAATACCTGTAAAGACGTTCTTGACGAGGCAAACGACCGCTATCCGATGCTTAAGGGAGTTGCCAATACGATCGCGGATGCCTTCAAACTTTACCAAAAGATAAAGCTCGAACAGCAAGTGGTCGACTACGATGACTTGCTCGAATATGCGCTCAAGCTGCTCAGCGAACAACCGGAAATAGCGGCTTACTACCAGGAACGCTTCAAACACATCCTGGTCGATGAGTTTCAGGACACCAATCGATTGCAGTCAAAGATTGTCGACCTCCTGGGAGTGCATCATCAGATAATGGCAGTTGGCGACGATGCCCAATGTATTTACACCTGGCGCGGCGCCAACTTTGACAACATCATGCGCTTCACCGAACGGCATCCCAATGCCGCGATCCACAAGATTGAAACCAACTACAGAAGTTCTCCCCAGATTCTTGAATTTGCCAATGCCGTCCTCGCAGCGCAGCCCTCGGGCAAAGGTTATTCCAAAATCCTGCGTGCGATACGGCCAAACGGCGAGAAACCCCAATTCACCCCGATCATGGACGCCCGCAATCAGGCCAGCTTTGTTCTCCAACGGATTCAAGGACTCATCGACGAAGGCCGTTCCCTGTCGGACATTGCCATTTTATACCGTGCACACTACCAGGCAATGGATCTGCAAATGGAGCTTACCCGCCGCGGCATCGACTACCGGATCACTAGTGGCGTACGTTTTTTTGAACAGGCCCACATCCGCGACTTTACCGCGCAACTCCGGTTCGTCTCCAATCCAGCCGACGTGTCCTCATTTATACGCTTCGTCTCCCTGCTCCCCAAGGTAGGCCCCAAAACCGCAGAACGTATTCACGCCCACACAAAGGAACTTGCCCAAAAGCAGACCCAAAACTTTTGCGATGTCCTCACTTCCGAAGAAGTCCTGAAAAAAGTTCCCGGCGATGCCAAAGAAGAATGGCCTTCACTAGCTGAAACCCTACGCGAACTGTCCCATGCCCTACCCTCGGAAAAACCTGAAGACGTCATACAACTCGGCCTGGACGGATGGTATGGCTCTTACATCCGTAAAGTGTATCCGAACTGGATGGAACGGGCCGACGACCTGCAAAGTTTGATCAGCTTTGCCAGCCGTTTCGAAACAATGGCGGAACTGCTTGCACAATTTGTACTCCTCGCCTCGGAGACCAACGACCGTTCCCCGAGAGAAAGCTCTGATTACCTGCGGCTTACGACGATCCATCAGGCAAAAGGTCTGGAGTTTCCGGTAGTATTTATCATTGGCCTTGCCGATGGACTTTTCCCGCTAAAACGTACCATCGACACCGGTGACCTCGAGGAAGAACGTCGTCTCTTCTACGTAGCCGTGACACGGGCAATGGAAGAACTTTATCTCACCTACCCCATGCTCAATCAGCAGGGAAACACCGTTCAGCGCATGAATCCGAGCCGCTTCTTAAGGGAAGTCGACACAAGCCACTACGAAACATTGCGTGCCGCCCCTTCACATAGTTGGTAAACACATTACTTTCACACTCAAATAATGTCCTTTCTTTGGTAAAAAGGTAGTGCAGGTGCGTCCTCGCACCGCATCGAATGCTCGGGCGCTCTGGCTCATACGACGCTGCTCCCGACCTGGGTCGAGAACAAAATCGAGACCAATTTTATTTCCCGACCTAGGTCCCGGGCAAAAATGGAACCAAATTGTCTTCTCGACCTAGGTTTTGGGTAAAAATGGAACCAAATATCCTTCCCGATCTAGGTTTTGGACAAAGTTTGAATCAGATTCTCTTCCCGACCTAGGTCCAGAGCAAAAATGGAACCAAATCTTCTTCTCGACCTAGGTTTTGGACAAAATCGGGACCAATTTTCCTTCTCGACCCAGGTCTTGAACCCAAATTACGCAATCCACATACCTTAATTCGTCAGTTGGGCTCGGTTGAGTCTTCTAAGCGCCTGACTATTATACCAAGTCTAAAAAAGTTTGAGCTATCTACGTAGAAGCGGCTTCCAGCCGCTTATTTTGTTATGGACCAGTGGCAAGATGCCACCGCTACATTCGCTCAATCCTCAATTCTTAATTGCCGATTATTTAAAGAGAAAAATTAATCTTGCAATGTAAGCAAACTTATCCAACAGTTACATCGAAAAATAAAACAGCCGTACACGAATCACTTCAACCCATTAAGCAATGATACGTTCACTTGGTCACTCGAAGTTAAACCTCAGTCAACTCCTGACACTCGCTGATCGCATTTATAAAACGGTTCAGGAAAATCACCCCGAAGAAGCGCTTCTGTCCGGCATTATGCAAGCTTTGGCTGAGGCGATTGAACAGGCCAGCCTGGCCATTGGCAGCACCCGAAAAGAATCTGGCACAGAGGACATTACCACGCTAGACGGCAAACGAGATATGAGCTATTCCGCACTGCTCAGACTCATCAACGCAGGCCTGATGCGACATTCCGTTCCGAATCATCAGGAGGCCTGCAAACGCCTGACCGAGATATTCGACAAAAATGACCGTGGACTCAATAAGCTGAGTTACGACAAACAATCGGCAGCGTTAAAGTCTCTATTCAAAGATCTGGACGAAGAGGCAGCAAAAGCTGATCTGGCAACCATCCGAGCCACCCAATGGCTAAAAGAATTAAAAGCCGACAACGAAGCCTTTGAAGCCGCCTATCAGAAGCGCAGCATGGAGAAGTCGACCCAGAACATTCTCACCGACATCGAAGCACGCAGGCAGTTGGTAATCGCGCTCAACAATGTAGTCAACGCGCTCAATGTGTTCAAACTGAGCAATCAAATCGAGAATGTTGAAGCAACAATGACGCTACTCAACGAGATCATCGACCGAGCACAGATTGCCGCAAAGTAAGGCCCGCTGACTCGAACGATTAAAGCTAAGCCTAAAATTATTTGAACAGATTGTGCATGAGGTAAGGTAGCGCAGCACCGTCTCGGTGCGCACCAGCGTCGTGTAAGCCAGAGCACCCGAGCATTCGATGCGGTGCGAGGACGCACCCGCGCTACCTCTTTACCAAAGAAAGGACATCATTTGTAATTCCAAGCTTAGCCATAAAGCACAGAGATGCAGTTGTAAAATCAACGGCCCAAATCTAATTTTTCAACTAAATCCATGCTTTACCGACCTCTCAACTATCGTATAAATTACGCATGATAAAAGTCATGTATGTTAATAGTTCTGTGAAGAATTCCACAGGAAATTATGAATCCCTTTGCAGATTGGATTAAAGGAAGAGCCATTGCAGAATATGAAAGATTACAGAATAGTGTGTAAGCGGTTTCATCCTACGCGAAGTTCCGATTCGGCCGAGATGAAAGCAAATGGAAAGCACACCAACTCAGACCAAGTCACGGTAGTCAACATCTGTACCGCCTCACCCTCTACAATTTTAACCATTGCCTAGTACACAGCCGCGACTACGTTCTACGTTAGGTAAGGAAATTCTAGTCTTATGGAAGCAGAAGACATTACTTATATCTCTTCATTATCTGAGTTTATTGAGTTCTGTCGAACGACGTTTGGAAAAACTCAGCCGTTATTTCGAGGTGTATCGAATAGCTCATACGAGTTGATTTCGCGATTTGGTAGAGCTCAAAAAAGAATGAACAATGATATTAAAACTCGTGGTTTTGAAATCAAACCAAGAGAACGTGTTCATGAGGTTGATATGCTTAATGAATTTAAAAGAATGTCTCTTCCTTATTTGAAATCTATTCCTGAAACTGATTGGGACTGGTTGTCGCTTGCTCAACATCATGGTATGCCTACTAGATTATTGGATTGGACTACAAACCCGTTAGTTGCAGCGTATTTTGCCTGTAGAAATTCGGAAAATCCTGGTGATCGATCAATTTATATCATAGAAAATGAAAATTCTGTTGGATATGTAAGCGACAAAATTATTTCACCATTTGATTTGAACCGCTCGGTGTTATTTAAGCCTAAAAATTTTTCCTCTAGAATTTCGGCTCAATCGAGCGTCTTTCTGATGCACCCTAAGACCGACCGTGTGTTTACCGGATCTTTTGTGAAAAAGGTGAACTTCAAGCAAGAGTCGATTGTTGGTATTTACGTACAGTTGACAACGTGTGGTTTTAATCATCAAACAATGTTTCCTGATTTGACAGGTCTTGCACAAGACATTTCAGATAGATGGCTCGCTCATTATTAATTTTCGTAGACTTCAAATTAAGATACAACCCTAAATCGATTAGCGAGGGGCACTAACTCTCCCCGCTTACAAACCACCTGCCATGCGTGTCCGCAGCTAGACTGATCGACATGCTACGCAGTCTGTTTTAAGGCGGTTATACGCAGGAACTTTACATTCCACCATTGTTGCTTAATCGAAATCAAGCCCTCGTTTTCCAGCTATTGATTAGTCATTGCCGCTTTGTGGCCCAAGTGCCTCGCGACTCACTACATGATCATCCTCTAACGTTCGAAAAGAAAAGATTGATGTCTTAGGCTTACGTACTAATTTAGGTCGTATGAATGCACGTTATATTACAGCAGAAGATGGGAGTAGAACCGATGTTGTCTTACCAGTAGCTGACTACGAAGCGTTGATGGAAGACCTTCAGGACCTTGAGGTTATTGCTAAGCGCAGGGAAGAGTCCACCTATTCACTCGAAGAAGTTAAGGAACGCTTAAAGGCTGATGGACTCTTATAGTGTTCGATTCCTGAGGCCTGCTGAAATGAAAATTTGACGAGTGCAACAAATTCATGAAGATTCAAAGTTATGAGCATTTCAGTAAAAGAAATAACAGAACAAGCATTAACCCTGCCTGCAAGCGAGCGCGAAAAAGTTGCATCTTCTTTGTTTCAAAGTACCCACAATTCTGAATTAACTGAAATTGATAGAGAATGGATTTCAGTTGCAGAGGAAAGGTTCACTGATCTTCAATTAGGAAAAGACACTGGTATTCCCTAATCTGAATTCTTTGCAAAAGTAAGAAAAGTTGAAGCGAATCGCATCGTGAGCCAAATTTGAGAACATGATCACCATAGAAGATCTCAAAAGAGAAATCCCGCAGATATGCGAAAAATATAGAATCGCATATGTGGATGCGTTTGGTTCGATTGCACGCTCTGAACAAAAAGAAAGCAGTGATATTGACCTGATCATAGAGTTTTCAGAGCCTCGAAGAGAAAGAATTTCTACACGCTTTTTCGGATTTCTCCATGATGTCGAAGATCGATTTCATCACAAGGTCGACCTCCTCACAGAGAAATCTCTCCGTAACCCATTCCTAAAAGAAAAAGTGGATCGGGATCGAATTCGAATCTATGGAGATTGAAATTAAGAAATTTTTATTTGATGCCCATAAAGCATCTCACGCCATCCAAGAGTTTTTGAAAGAAAAGGATTTTGAGGACTATACCGAAGACTTGATGTTGAGTTCTGCAGTGGAACGTCAATTTGAGATACTAGGTGAAGCTCTAAAGAGAATTCGAGATCAGGATGAGGCATTCTTGGAAACTTCAATCACTGGTTGGCGAGGTGCGATATCATTCAGAAATATCTTAGCTCATGGATATGATCATATCGAGAATGATATCGTCTGGGGAATCATTGAGAATGACTTGCCTGAATTGATCAAGAGCATTGAGGAACATCTTTGCTAATCGAGGCTCAATCGGGTAGCGAGGGGCATTAACTCCCTCCTCCCCCACTTTCTACTAAACCAAGACTATAATAATCGATTACTAACGAATAATGAATGTAATAAAACTGACACCATCTATTCTGGCTGGAATCGCCATTGCGGCGCTCGCAATGACTACTGTTTTTGAAACGGCTTCATTGAACGCGACCGAAGCTCAGGATGTAATCCCAGTGACCCTTGATAATTACAAGGTCGCGGAATCTGACTTGGCTTTTCATAACATCACTAAGCTCGTGGGGACGGGAAAGTTTTTTCATTTCCCCGTGGATGAATTCGATTTGAATAATCAGACCGTGGTTCGAATGAACCAGGACACCATTTACAGTGGGGCGATAATAAACGTGTCCCAGGGAGCAAGCATTACACTGCCTGAAACAGATGGGCGCTATATGTCTGCCATGGTTGTACAAAATGACCATTACATCGATCAGGTCTTCAAGACGCCCGGGGAACATGAAATAAAAGCCGCAACCGATTTCGTGATGGTCGCCTTGCGTATTCGAATCAATAAGAACGACCCGAACGACAGCGATAAAGTGCGCGCCCTACAGCAAGCTACGAAAATTTCCGCCAAAGCGACCGAACCACATGTGATGCCGAATTATGATATGGAGCAGCTCGTTGCTTTGCGTGATAAGCTTGCTGCTGAAGCAGCAGAGTTGGGTTCTTTAAACAACATGCAGGGTGCGCGCGGAACAGTGGAGGAGCGCATGCATTTACTCGGCACCGCAGCAGGTTGGGGGCTTCTGCCTGACGTGAATTCACGCTACCTGTCTTATGGGCAGCAAGACAATAAAGGCTGCTACAAGGCCACTTTCACAGTGCCCCCGTTTAATAAAAACGGCTTCTTTTCTATCACTATGTACAACGCCGACGGTTGGATTTTCAGCGATCGTGCTATTTTGAACGAGTATAATATTGAGTTTAACGAAGATGGCACTTTCGATGTTTACTTTGGTGACTGTGGTGAGGATGTGAAAAACAACCTTCCCATAGTTGAGGGTTGGAACTTCCTGATGCGTGTCTACGAGCCAAAACTACAAGAGTTAGATCAATACAAGCTGCCTGTTCCGACAAAGATTCAATAGCGTTTCACTTTAAAATGTTTAAAGAGGAGCCAAACTAACCTTGCCGTGGGCCGTAAAGGGCTGTTCCCACTCGTATCTGTGTTGAGCCGGCTGCAATAGCGGCTTCCATATCACCGGTCATTCCCATAGAAAGTTCGGATAATGGAACTTTAAATTTTCCGCTCAGATGATCGCGAAGATCGCGCAAACTTTCAAATGCAGCCTTGGCAACATCCGGATCATCCGAAAGCGGCGCAATCGTCATCAATCCATCCACCTGCAAATTTTCCGATGCGAGCGCCGCTTCCAGGGCGGATTCCATCTCGTCGGCACTGAAGCCAAATTTATTGGGATCTTTTCCTGTGTTACATTGTATCAATATGGATAATGATTTACCTGCCTGTTCCGCATGACGATTCAAATGACTAATCAACTTAAGCGAATCAACGGATTGGATGCGGTCAAAAATAGCAACCGCATCTTTTGCCTTATTTGTCTGTAAATGCCCGATCAACTCCCAGTGAACTCCCTTGGAAAGCATGGATTTTTTCTGCCCCGCCTCCTGCACGCGGTTTTCGCCAACGGCCCTGAGTCCGGCACGAATCGCATAGTTTACGGCATCAATCGGATGCTTCTTTGTTACGGGAAGTATTTGCACACTTTCAGCAGATCTGCCTATAGCCTGACAAGCTGACTGAATGCTTGACTTTACCCGATTTAAATTGCTTTCAAAATTTTCAAAAGTAATCATTTTTCACTATTAAACTCTTACACTTAGTAGAACCCAGTAGAACTTAATCAAACTTAATAAGAAAATCTGCTTCCCTCTTGCACTATTAAGTGTTTAGTTTCTTATGCTTATTATGAATATTCAAAACTTTAAAATATTTTCAGACTTAGTTGAAAGCGAAAGCTTCTCGCGTGCCGCAAAGCTCAACGGCATCACGCAATCGGCTGTTAGCCAGCAGTTGCGGGCCATGGAAAAGCACTTTAATATATTAATTGTCGATCGAAGCCAGAAGCGCTTTCGCCTGACACGTGAAGGCCAAAAATTGCATGAATCCGCGTTGGAGGTGCTCAAGCTTTACAATGGGCTCAATATTGAGTTGCAGGAAATGAAGAAGGTCATCAGTGGCACGATTCATATTTCGACCGTTTACAGTATTGGTCTGCACAGCTTACCGCCTTACGTGAAGTCCTTTTTGAAAAAATACCCCAAGGTAAATATTCGCGTTGAATACCGCAGAGCAAGCATGGTTTACGAAGATGTGCTTTCAAACACGATTGATCTGGGCCTGGTTGCTTTCCCACAAAAACACAAACAGCTCGACATTCTGCCATTTGACGTCGACAAGCTTGTGGTTGTTGCAAGCCCGGAACATCATCTGGCAAATGAGGAAGAAATAGATGTTCAGAGACTGAACCACGAAAAATTCGTTGTTTTTGAGCCGGATATACCTACGCGCAAAGCAACCGACAATATCTTCAAGGAAGAAAATATCGAAGTTGATCCGGTGATGGAATTTGACAATGTGGAAACGGTGAAACGTGCAGTTGAAATCAATGCCGGTATGGCAATTGTGCCACGGACTACCGTTGCTCGGGAAGAGGCCCAGGGGCTACTTAAAGTGATCGAGTTCAAGGATAAGGAGTATGAACGCCCGCTCGCACTGATTCACCGGAAAGGCCGTATCCTGGCACCCGCAATGAGAAAGCTGATCGAGCTTTTGACTGCAAAAGAACTCGATCGTTTTGGGAAACCAGTTAAGAAGAGCGAAGATGATCAAAAATAGTTTGTAGCGCTGCATTGACCAAATCAGATCATTTCCATGCGATGAAATTCACCTTCGCTCTGGCCTTACTTGTCTTCACAACCTTAAACACTATGTTGACAGCCGCCCTTCCTACCGGTGTTGAACACGTACAGACACTGGATGGAATACAGGAATACAGGCTCGTTCATAACGGTCTCCGAATATTGCTGATGCCCGACGATGGCCTGCCGGTTGCCACGGTCATGGTGACTTATGAGGTAGGCTCGCGCAATGAAGTAACCGGCACGACTGGCGCGACTCATATTCTGGAGCATATGATGTTCAAAGGCACGGAGCGCTTTAACAGCAGCGATGACTCCGATTATTTCAGCCAGATGGAGCGTATCGGTGCGCGCTCAAATGCAACTACTTACTTTGATCGCACCAACTACTACGCAACACTTCCAAGCGAATACGTGTCTTTGGCCATTGAACTAGAGGCTGATCGGATGCGAAACCTTCTTATCCGCGAAGAAGACCTCAATTCTGAAATGACCGTTGTGCGCAATGAATACGAGCGTGGTGAAAACAACCCGATACGCACCCTTGTCAAAGAAATCTATGCATGTGCCTTTATTGCGCACCCTTACAGCCATCCGACCATCGGCTGGCTTTCGGATATTGAAGGAACTTCCGCCGAAAAGCTGCGGGCATTTTATAATACTTACTACTGGCCTGAGAATGCCGTATTGACGGTAATCGGTGGATTTGATCCTGAAGAAACACTAACAGCCATAAAACAGTTTTATGGCTCTATTCCAAATGCACCTCAGCCAACACCAGTTGTTGAAACTGTAGAACCAAAGCAGCTCGGCCCACGGCGGCTTGTTATTGAACGCAACGGACAGGTAGGGATCGTCATGGTCGCCTTCAAGGCTCCAAAAGGCTCCAGTGAAGATTGGGCAGCGCTCGCATTGATTGAGCAGATACTTGGAGCTGACAAAACGGGCCGCCTTTATCGAGCGCTTGAGGACAAAGGTAAAGCCAGCGCCACTTTTACGTATGCACCACAACTGCGTGACCCCGGCCTGTTTACATTGGCCGCTTACCTGACCTCGGATGCAACACATGAGGAAACCGAGAAAATTATCGCTAATGAAATCAAAAGGCTTATCGGCGGTGGCGTTACGGAAGATGAACTCGAACAGGCCAAGGCAGTCATTAAAGCCAGCGTGGTATATGGGCGTGATGGCTCTTACGCAATTGCCGATCAACTGAACGAAGCCATTGCAATGGGCGACTGGACAAAATATCTTACACAGCCGAAGGCCATTCAGGATGTCAGCGCTGAAGATATTCAAGAAGTCGCTGCAAAGTACTTCATAAAAAAGAACCGCGTAACTGGATGGTTTGTACCTACGGATTCAGCAACTTCGACAGAAGCTACTGGTCTTAGCATGGGGCCAAATTATTATCGTGATCCTGAAATTTCTGAAACCTCTATGGAAGATGACACCAGTGCGCAAACCAATCCTCCAAAGATAGAAAGCAGCGATAAACCGGTAATCAACTTTTCGAACAATCTTCAACGTACAAACGTTGGAGATATTGAAATTAATGCCATTAATATGCCGATCACGGATGTCGTTTCCTTTGTCGGCAGTCTTGCTGCCGGTGAAACGCTCAGTCCCAATGATTCACCGACACTTGCAGCGCTGACCGCGGCAATGCTGGACAAAGGCACCCAGCGTAACGACCGCTTTAAAATAGCTGAATCGCTGAACAGCATTGGCGCTGAAATCAAATTTGAAGCAAACTCCCATGCGCTTCAATTCTACGGGAAATTTCTCCGCAAAGATGCCGGCACAGTTATTGGCCTGCTTGCCGAACAACTCAGGGAACCCGCTTTCGATCCGGATGTCCTCGAAACGCTCAAAAGCCGTCAAAGCGCTCAACTCTTACGCGCAATTGATAATCCCGATTACCGGGCCAATACTCTGGTAGACCGGCTGCTCTATCCCAAAGATCATCCTAACTATTCCTACGAGATTTCTGTGCTACTGGAAGACCTGAAATCATTAACCATAGAGGATATTAAGCGATTTCACGCCGACTACTACGGGCCAAAATCCATGCAACTCGTTTTTGCAGGCGATATCGATTTCGAACAACTCACCGCAGCGGTCGAATCCGCCTTTGAAGACTGGGACGGCGGAGTCAGCTATCCATCCACACACCCTGAACAACTTGAAAACATCCCGCAAAGCGAACGCATTTTCATTACAGACAAGACCAGCGTTGCTGTCCGTTACGGGCAAAATACCGGTCTTCAACGCACCAGTGACGATTACATCCCATTCATGATCGGAAACTATATCCTAGGAGGCAGCTTCAATGCACGCCTCATGCAGGAAGTCCGTGTGAATAAAGGGCTAACCTATAGTATAGGCTCGGGACACACGGGCGACATACTGACTCCCGGTCACTGGACTCTCAGAGCCAGCTTTTCCCCTGCCCTGCTTGAACAAGGCCTGTCGGCAACAAAATCCGTCATCGAAGAGTGGTATGAAAAAGGCGTTAGCGAAGACGAAGTTCAGAGAGCGATCGAGACACTTTGTGGTTCTTATCTCGTCGGACTCTCGACTACTGAAAACGTTGCCAGTCAGCTGCTCAGCTTTATCCAACGCGGATTCGAACCCGAGTATATCGACGAATACCCGGATCAACTTCGATCAGTCACTTCAGAACAGGTTAACCAAGCCATCCGCAACTACTTTAACCCCGAACTCAACACCCTTGTAGTTGCCGGTTCGCTTGCAGAAACGCACACTACAGAAGCAGCCCAACCACAAAGGATGGAAACCATTGCCGTAAGTCTTGATACTCCCGATGCAGGCTGGCGGATAGAAATCGAATCAGTCCACCAAACCAGCGAAAGTCTGGTCGTCATTTCACGCTTACAGCACAGTCAAACAGCAGCAGCCTCCGTTATCAGCACGGTATCAGATAGTGTGCAAATCCCTGAAATTGAGAAAAAACTACCGATCCGTCACTACATACTCGGCAAAACCTGGGACTGGGGAGCGTTCCCCGAATACAGTTTTATCGAATCGACAGATGTTTTCGGGACCGCATTGGACAACGCCAAATTGATCTACAAAAAGTAAACACGCATATTATACCGACCCACTTTGAAATTGTAAGTTTATGCCAAAAATCGACATTGAAACGCTCAAATTTATCCTTCAGCGCAACGAATCAGATGTTCGCAAAATTGCCGACATCATGAATGAAGTCGAGATGGAGTTAAAAGCAGAGGAAGAAGAAAGAGCGCTCCGCCCACCTCCGGTAAAAAAGCAATTCGTTATTTTGGTGTCAGATCCGGAAAAAATTCTCGATCAAAAAGACATGGTTGGTTGGGTTGCACAAATTCCTGAAGACGATAGTATTGCAACCACATCCGGTCGTATTCACAGCGCTGCCTACGAGTACAATGCCACCCCCAAAGGCGCCCGCATGCCGGTTGAAACGATCGGAGAAGCGTGCGAAGTTGTCTCTGCCAAATTATTTAAAGAACAGAATGTCTGGATTAAATCCAAAACACCCTTATTGATCGTCCCCGTAGACAACAAAATACCCATTGAACAAGCCGAATGACTCTAAAACACAAATAAGCACATAATCCACCCGTTCAGCAAATCATGACTCAACTATTCAGATTAATCGCATTTCTACTTACCCTTTGCACTGCAACAGCCCTGCTGCCGCAAAACTTGCAAGCCCACTGTCAAATCCCCTGCGGCATCTATGATGATCATGCCCGCGTACACAGCATGCTCGAAGATGCCGTTACCATAAAAAAAGCAACTACGATGCTAGCGGAACTCGCGGCTAAAGAAGACCCTCAATCCATCAATCAGGCAGTTCGCTGGGTATCCAATAAGGAATCCCACGCTCAGAACATCATTGACACCATCAGCGATTATTTTCTCACACAGCGTGTTAAACCAAGTCAGGATGACTACCTTGAACGTCTGGCAAAGCATCATGCTGTCATCGTCGCTGCTATGAAAGCGAAACAAAACGCTGACAGTTCGCACATAGACGTCCTGATAAAAACGATCGAAGCACTAAAAGTATACTACCCGGAACCGAGTCATACGCACAAGTCTCCAGAGATCTGCCCATAAGTCTTCAGAGGTATGCGCATAGTTCTTCAGAGTTATGCGCACAAGTCTTCAGAGGTATGCGCATACCTCTTTCGCTTTATGCCTACGTTTTCTGATAGGTAAGCGCTTTTTGCATTTCCTTTAACGTCTTCCCCGGATAAAACAGCTCCTTGCTTTTTTTGATGGCACCTGCACTTATAAGGGTTGAGCTATTTACGTAAAAGCGGCTTCCAGCCGCTTAGTTTGTTATCGACCAGCGGCAAGATGTCGCTGCTACATTCGCCCAATCCTTTTTAGATTCGGCATTAGACTTCCGCTTTTTTTAAACTTTTTTCACACATTCCTCAATGCCCACTCAGGAGAACACAGTCTTTAAGCGTCTTCATACACATGCGCAAAAGCGTTTAGTCTTCGCTCCGGGAGTACCGCGCGGACAACAGCTTTCAGCCTACAAACGTTTCATCGAACTGGAAAATGAGATGCTCCGTCGACTGCACAGGAAAAGCGCTTCCGGACTCAAAGTCTGCCAGACACGTGCAGCCATGATTGACGTCGTGATGGAAAACCTGTTTCTCGCGGCGCTCGATTTTTATACAATCAGGCACGGCCCGATACCCTGTAAAATGTCACTGCTGGCGACCGGTGGCTATGGAAGGCGCGAGTTGAATCCTCACAGCGACATCGACATCCTGTTTCTCTATCCGGAAAACGTTTCGAACAAAAACTTTGCCCTTTTTCAGGAAGTCCTGGCGGAAGAAATCCTCTACCCACTCTGGGACTTTGGCTGGAAAGTCGGACATGCGTCACGGAACACCAGAGAAGTGATTAAAGAAGCAAAGAAAGAAATACAGTCGAAAAACGCGATCCTGGAATCCCGTCTTGTCTGCGGATCAAAGTCCCTCTATACAATCATGCAAGAACGCTTTTCAGGCTACTACAAAAAGGAGAATTCAACAGCTTACATTCAGCAACGCCTTCTGGATGAGCAACAGCGCCATGAAAAGTTCGGCAATACCGTCTATCTGCAAGAGCCCGATATCAAAAACGGCGTAGGCGGACTTCGTGATTATCAGAACATCCTATGGATGGCGAATATCAAGTTTGGCTTTGGATCCTTCCAAGAGATAAATAAGGCAAAACTCCTGCGTCGCCATCTTTACATAGAAATGAAGGCTGCCTATGACTTCCTCCTCCGCACCCGGACGGAACTGCATCTTCAAAACCGACGAGCCAGCGACACACTAAGCCTTGAGCAGCAACCTTCCATTGCACTTGGCCTTGGATATGAACAAGACGATATTTTTGAGCGCGTTGAAGCATTTATGCAGGATTACTACACCGCGGCTCGAACCATTTATCAAATCTGTGAAATCCTCAAAGAACGCCTGGCGCTTTCCAGCGAAACAGACCCGCGCAGTTCTGTCGATGCGCCCTCTTTCAGAAAGCTCGGCTTCCTGAAACGATTAAAACAGAAGCGCATCGACGGATTTATCCTGGAGGACAAGATGTTTTTTCCCGAAACAAAAACAGTCTTTAATCGAGACCCACTGCGACTGATACGCATCTTCCATCTGATGCAACAATACGGCGCAAAACTGCACCCCGATCTTAAATTCCGGATTTCCCGCTCGTTACCGCTAATTGATCACACCGTCATCAGCAACCCCGCCGTCGCCAAAAGCTTTTGTTCCATCCTGAGAAACTCCGGTGAAGTCTATCCAACCTTGAAACTCATGCATGAACTCGGCGTCCTTGGTCGTTACCTGCCGGAATTTGGCGAACTCACCTGCCGCGTACAACACGAATACTATCATCGCTACACTGCCGACGAACATGTCTTGAGAACCATCAAACAACTGGACAAAATCTTTCTTAAAGACACAGGCATGAACCCCCGATACGAAAAAGAACTACGCAAAAACGACGACCCACTGCTGCTCTACCTCATGCTTCTCTTGCACGACATCGGCAAATCCGAAGGTGTAAAAGGCCACGACATCAATGGCGTCCGTATTGCCAGGCCCATTCTTGATCGGTTTGAAATCAACGAAAAACAACAGCAACAAATCCTGTTTATCATTGAACATCACCTGGCAATGACACGTATCTGGCAACGCTTCGATCTGGATGACCCCGAGACGATACGTTCATTTGCAAAAACCGTGGAAGATACGGAAAAACTTCGCTTCCTCTATGTACACACTTACTGTGACGCCCTTGGCACCGCGCCGACTCTGTGGAGCGACCACAAGGAGATCATGCACAGAACCCTCTTTGAGCGAACGCTGGAACAACTTTTAAACAAGGAAAGCCTTGAACAAAAACGCAGAGCGAAAAAAGACGTTCGCACACTTGAACGTGTCATTGAAGGCATCCATCTGGAAGAGATCCGTGCTCATTTTGAACTGCTTCCCGAACGCTACTTCACCAATACCTCCACAGATACCATCGAGTTACACATCCGCATGGCCAACAAGTTTATGGTACAAAACCAGGAAACCGACTCCATCAAGACATTCGCGCCCATCATCAACTGGCACGACGACATTGATCTCAACACAACCATAGTTCACGTCGCAACCTGGAACCGGGCCGGACTTTTTTACAAACTAGCCGGCGCACTTACACTTGCCGGTGTCAATATAGCCAGCACAAAAGCTTTTTCACGCGAAGACCACATCTCCATTGATACGTTTTACATCATGGATCCGAGCGGTGGTATTGTCACTGATACAACTGCCCGCAAAACATTCAAGGCACACTGTGAAGAATCCCTGATGCATGGGAAGCGACTGGCCGGCGAGATTGAACGACTGGAAGCAACGATGAAAAGCCGGAAAAAACCGACTAAAGAAATACTTCCGGCGCCGATCCTGACACAAGTCGAAGTATACTACGAACCTTCCTTAGGTCGGAACATTGTTGAAGTAACTGCAAACGACCGCATAGGACTGCTCTACCAGGTCGCACGGCGCATTCATGCAAACAGATTTGATATTATCTTTGCACGTATTGAGACAGAACGCGGAATAGCAATGGACACTTTCTACATTGAGAAAATTAATACGCTAGAACCTACAAATGACAAAGATCTCTCTGAGCTACGCAATCAGATAAAAACCGTTATTGATAACTGAGCCCTTTGAAATCAGTGGTTACATTCAGATTCAACGTCCGGGTTTAAACAAGTCATGCTAACCTTCTCAAAACTCAGCAAACAATTTGGTCCAAAGACGCTCTTCACAGACATCTCCCTGCGCATCCTGCGTGGAGAACGAATCGGCCTGGTCGGACCCAACGGCGCAGGTAAGACCACCCTATTCTCAATCATTCTCGGTGAAATCGAGTCCGACAGTGGAAAAGTCGAGCTGGAACGCAACACCGCCATTGGTTTTCTACCGCAGGAAAGCGCCCCTACAGGTGAAGAGACAGTAGTCGAATTGGCCGCATCCATCTCGCCCGAGTTCGTTCGCATTTACGGCACGCTGCGTGAATTTCCCGATCCGAACGCTCCCGAACATCTGAACGCCATAGAGCAGTTTATCGAACTGGATGGCTATACCCTTGAAGCCAAAGCCAAACGTATTCTCTCAGGGCTCGCCTTCCATCCGGAAGATTTTGAAAAGCCTGCATATACTTTGAGCGGAGGCTGGATCATGCGTGCTCACCTCGCCCGGCTACTGACAATGGAACCCGATCTGCTGATGCTTGATGAGCCGACCAACCATCTTGATCTTGAGACACTTGGCTGGTTTCAGAATCAACTGCAAAACTATCCCGGCGCGATTCTGACAATTTCGCATGATCGCGCATTTCTCAATTCCATATGCGATGGCATTGCCGAAATTGCACACGGGCAGTTACATCGCTACCATGGCAATTACGAAACATACCTGCGTCAAAAGGCTGAACGCGAAGCACAGCAACTCATCGCCTACAACAATCAGCAAAAAGAAATCGAGCAATTAAAAACCTTCATCAACCGCTTTCGAGCAAAAGCCTCAAAAGCCTCACAGGCTCAGGCACGCATCAAACAACTGGAAAAGATGGAACTCATTGCTCCGCCCGAAAGTCCTGCAGATACGATCTCATTCAGCTTCCCCCAGCCGCAACGCAGCGGACAACGCGTTATTACTCTCAAAAATGTCCGACAGGGCTATGACGAACACATCGTCTATACCGACCTGAACCTAATAATCGAAAAACAGCAGCGCATCGTACTCGTTGGCCCAAATGGCGCAGGCAAATCAACACTTCTGAAAATCCTGGCAGATCAGGTGCCGATCCGTAACGGCAGCCGCGAACCGGGACACAATGTCAGCATCGGTTACTTTTCCCAACAGCGCGTCGATGTGCTCAACGTTAACAACTCCGTAATCGACGAAGCCATGCAGCGCGTTGATACCGGAATGAACGAAGAAAAAGTGCGTGGAATCCTGGGCGCCTTTTTATTTAAAGGCGACGACGTGTTTAAAAAAGTCAAAGTGCTCAGTGGCGGTGAAAAAAGTCGACTGGCGCTGGTCAAGTTATTACTCGCGCCTCCCAACCTGCTGCTCCTCGACGAGCCCACCACACACCTGGACATGTCCAGCATTGAAGCGCTGATCAAGGCTCTGAAAGACTACACCGGCACTGTTGTATTCGTCAGTCACGATGTACACTTCATTCGATCCATCGCCCTACAAACCATTCATATCCAGGCTGGAAAAACCCAAAGCTACGCCGGAGACTACGACTACTATTTGCATAAATCGGGCGCAGCCTCCGAACAAAGCGGACTGATCGCTGAACTTAAAAATGCCCGTCCCGGCTCACAAAGAAAGCCCGACACTCAACCATCAACCATCAGCCCCAAAGAACGCCGCCGCATCGCAGCAGAGCAACGACAGCTAAAATCAAAAGACCGGAAAGCGATCGAAAATCAGATTGCAAAGATTGAAGCTGAAATTCTCGAACTTGAAGAGGCACAGACAGCCCTTAACGAACAACTCGCCAACCCCGATTCCTATGCAAATACAGAGCAAGCCAAAGCCTTGAACAAAGAATCAACCGAAATCGCCCGGCAACTTCAGAGCAAAAACAACGAATGGGAACTGGCTGCCGAAAAATTAAGCCTGTTCATGAACAATTAAACTCTAAGCCTCAATATCGAACGTTGAATAGAAAAGGTAGCGCGGCACCGTCCTCGGTGCGCACCTGTGTCGTGTGAGCCAGAGCGCACAAACATTCGATGCGGTGCGAGGACGCACCTGCGCTTTTTCTATTCGATATGTTGCTACATATTTGAATTACACCCCTACCCGGGCATGATGGACTTGACCTGATACACTAAGAAGCATTCTATTGCCAATGTGTCAGCCAAGCGTTATTTGTTCATTGATGCATACAATGTGATCCATGCAATCGGGGATTTGCGCAAAGCACTGGGTAAAAGTCTGGACAGTGCACGGGATCAACTTGCTGAAAGAGTTGTATCGATACATGATGCAGAGGGTGTTCATACAGTCTTGATCCTCGATAGCCGCAGTGAAGCGCTGACGATTGATCATCCATTTGGTAAGAAAACGTTCGAGTTCGTTTACGCACCGGCAAGGCTTTCAGCAGATGGCGTCATTGAGCGGTTGCTGACTCGGGTTGCAGAATCTGCGAATGTAACGGTAGCTAGTAATGATGCAATGGTGCGTGAGTCTGCACGTGTGAACGGCGCTATCGCAATTAGCGCAAATGATCTGATCGACTGGATTTGTGCCTGCGAGCAGCGGTTGATTCAGGATTCCGAGCGTCGCCGCAAATTAAATGAGAAGAAATGGAAAAATGGTATTGATTTGGATTGGTAATATTTCAGGCTAACTGAAATGGAATTGTGAAGTTTTTCATAGTTCAAACATTACCTCTTTTATGTCCCTACCCCCAAATCAAGTTGCAGAAGTCCAAGGTCTCTATGGACCGTTTACCCTTTCCGAACGTGTGATTCAGAAGATTTGGCTACGGAAGGATTTTGTGTTGACGGATCTGAAAACGGTTTCAGGCAAAGAGCTGACCATCAAAGATCCAGGGCGTTGGAATGTTTACGAGGGGCCGGATTTTAAGGAAGCGAGGTTGATTTTGGACGGTGTCGAAGTGATTGGTGATGTGGAAATACATTTCAACTTGCTAGACTGGCGCCATCATCAACACGGAAACAATGCGAACTACGATAAGGTTTTACTCCATGTCGTTTTATACTCGAGCAAAGCCGATCAGTCTGGTCATGCGCAAACGAGCAAAGGACATGCGCCGGAACTGCTTCATCTAATGCCGCTTCTGGATCAGGATCTGGAGTCCTATGCGATGGAAGATGCTTTGTTGGAACTGGAGCAACAAAACGAATTTAAATGGGTGGCGCGATTCATTGATCAGCCACCTGCAGAACGGTCATGGTCACTTAGGCAGCGAGCACTTGAACGCTGGCAGCAGAAACTGGCTTATGCTCAACAGCGTCTGAAAGTCGAGGGCTGGGAAGCGGCATGCCATAGCTATGCGTTAGAAGTTTTGGGATACGCACGTAATCGTGCACCGATGCTCAGATTGGCAGCAAGACATCCGCTTGCAAAAATGCGTGGCGGGTTCTGTGGACGTCGAACTTTGAATGTGGATCAGCTTTTTAGTGAAGAATCTGACCACTGGAAGTTAAACGGTCTGCGTCCGGCGAATCATCCGAAAAGGCGATTGGGGCAATATCTTGAGATTGTGTCGAAACAACCTTATTGGCCGGATCGACTGTTAGTTTGTTTACAGAGATTTCCTGAGGTTTTTGCTGAAAGTGGGACGGCAGTGTTTCGAAAAACGGTTGGACTGGCGGGACTTCGCACGATGTTGAGTGAATCGGTATTTTGTTCGGTTATTAGTGAAAGTCGGCTCAACACGTTGACGGTTGATGCGATTCTGCCTCTGGCGACGGCTGCCGGATTACTGAATGGGGTTGATTATTGGCTGCACTGGTTTCCGGGCGACAGTCCTAATGGGCTACATCGCTTTCTCAGGCAGGCGGGCGTGATCAATCGTCAGAATCCGCAGAGCAACGGTTTAATCCAGGGGGCACTGAGATTGTTTCTTGATCAGGCAGCATAAGCGAGTAATTTTCGTTGAATGTCGAGTTTTGACGAAGATGTCGTAAGGGAGTATTTTGAACTGAATCATTTTTTTGTTCGGCAGTTGCAAAAGCATCTGGTGCATTCGCGCAGAAAGACCGTCGAGGGTGCAGTCAGCATGTTGGTGCTGAATCCTGCTGTTTCAGAGGAATTGTCGCAGATAAATTTTCAATTATTTTCAGTGGATATGACAACTTTTCGGCAGGCACTTGTTGTGGTACATCGCTGGCAGCATACACGGATTACTCCAGCTATTTTGAAAAGTAATGCCCGGCTAGCTGATTTTTTAAAAAAAGAACTTTTGAAACGACTGAATGTATTTTTAGAAACAGAAGATGAGTCCATCGAAGATATTGAAGCTTTTAAGAAGATCGCCGTTGTGCCCGGTTTTCCAACTGCTGATCCTTATCGAGGTGAGTGCATTACTTTATTTAAGGATCAGGGTATTGATGGAGTGATTGCGTTTAGTACTATTCTGGAGGACTGGTTGCGGCACATCGAAGTAAACCACAGCTATCATAAGTCAAAATTGTTGCAACTGGTGCGCGTCTTGAAAATTTACGATATGGTACAGTCGCCACAAATGCGGTTGTTTTGAAACAACAAGAAATGATAATCGTGTGCAGTTTAGCCCAAACCTCAGCATCAGTTTTAAAACTCGAGTTAATGTTCCTACCCTTGCAAAATCTTCAAAATCCGCCTCGTTTCATCACGTTTACCGGTCGCTTCAGCAAGCTGCTTGCGGGCGCCTTCAACAATCTCAGCCGGGGCGCTCTCTACAAATTTCGGATTTTTCAGTTTGCCTTCACCAGCAGCAACAAGCTTGTTCAGCTTATCCAGTTCTTTGCTTAGACGCGCTTTTTCTGCCTCGACATCGATAGAACTGCTCAGGTCGAGATACAACGTTCCCAGTGGAGTAACCACAGCAGGCAAAGTATCTGCTGGCGTTTCACTAACAAACTGCAACTGAATGCCGGCAAGGGTGTGCACCAGATTTTTGTTGTCGCCAACCACCTTGCCACCGTTTTCATCCGAAACGTATAACATGGCAACGTCCCGCTTATTGGCGAGGTTATACTGCGATTTGAGTGCCCGGGCTTGCGAAATGAACGCTTGCAGATCATTGACACGTGCGACGGCGGAAGTGTCCGCTTTCAGTTTTGCCTTAAGTTCGCTCGATCCGGTGATTCGGGTATTCTGAATGAACGCTGCGGCTCCATCGTAACCAAGCCCTTTCCATAACTCCTCAGTAATGTGCGGGATTACCGGATGCGCCAGTTGCAACACTTGACGAAGCGCCAGATCCTGGATCGCCAGACAGTTATCGCGCAGGGCTTCCTCTCCGCCGAGCTTGCCTTTGGAAGCCTCGACATACCAGTCGCAGAAATCACTCCAGAAAAATGCGTAGATAAGATGTGTAAGCGGCGCCAGTTCATACTGCCTGAAACATTTCTCAATCTCTGCCGTCACTTCGATCAGACGACAGAGTATCCAATGGTCATAGTCATCACATAGCTCCGGATTGATTCGCTCAAGGATCGACTCGAGGCTGGAATTATCGGCCATTGGCCCGGACATTTGCCGGAAACGCGATGCATTCCACAATTTATTGGAAAAGTGACGTCCGATCTCAATGCGCTTCTCAGAAAAGAGAATATCCGAGCCGGATGGCGCGATATTGCAAATCCCAAAGCGCAGAGCGTCGGCGCCGTACTTTTCAATCAGATCCAGCGGATCAGGTGAATTTCCAAGTGACTTCGACATTTTGCGCCCCTTTTCGTCGCGAATCAGTCCATGGATAAACACATTTTTAAACGGAATACGCTCGGCAATTTCCTGATCAGACAGTTTTTCGACATCGTCACCATATAACTCCAGTCCTGCCATGATCATACGTGCGACCCAGAAGAAAATAATATCAAACCCGGTCACCAGAACACTGGTGGGATACCAGAAATCCATTTCTTTCCGTTGTTCGACAGTCGGCTCCGGCCAACCCAGATTCGCCATTGGCCATAGATAAGAAGACGCCCAGGTGTCGAGAACGTCCTCCTCCTGATCCCAGTTTTCCGGATCAGACGGTCCTTCAACTGAGACGTGAACATGCTCAGGATTGGCAAAGTCTATTTCCTCACGCTCGACACCTTTTTTATACCAGACCGGGATACGATGCCCCCACCATAATTGGCGGCTGATACACCAGTCCTGAATTCCGTCAAGCCAGTGCAGATAGGTCTTTTTCCAGCGATCCGGATGGAAGTGAATCGTGCCATTTTCAACTGCGCGTTTTGCCTCCTCGACTTTAGGATATTTAAGGAACCACTGCTCGGAAAGACGTGGCTCGATCGGAACATCACCACGCTCTGAAAAGCCAACCGTATTTTCATAAGGTTCAGCTTCGACCAAAAGCCCCATTTCGTCCAGTTTTGCAGCCGCTACCTTACGCGCCTTAAAACGATCCATCCCGGCAAAATCCTCCCCCGCCAGAGCATTAAGCCGACCGTCCGGATCAATTACTTCAATGACTTCCAGACCATGGCGCTGGCCGATCTCAAAGTCGTTCTTATCATGTGCCGGTGTGACTTTCAAGCACCCGGTGCCAAACTCGCGATCGACATAAGTGTCACCGATGATCGGAATCTCAGCTTTAGGAAACGGACGCCATATGGTTTTACCAATCAAATGTTTGTAGCGATCATCTTCGGGATGCACGGCCACTGCGGAGTCTCCCATGAGCGTTTCCGGACGTGTCGTTGAAATCTCAAGATGGGTGTGTTCGCCATCCGGCTCGACCAGTTCGTAACGCATTTTGTAAAGAAAGCCATTCTGCGGCTTCATATTCACTTCCTCATCCGAAATCGCAGTATGAGTCGCCGGACACCAGTTGACCATGCGTTTGCCACGGTAAATATGGCCTCGCCTGTAAAGTAACACAAATGCTGTAAGCACCGCCTTTGAATAATCCTCGTCCAGAGTGAACCGCGTGCGCTCCCAGTCGCAGGAAGCTCCCAGCTTTTGCAATTGTTTTAGGATAACTCCACCGGATGTTTCACGAAATTCCCAGACTTTCTTCAGAAACTCTTCACGCCCCAGATCGTATTTACTTTGCCCGGTAGTGTCACGAAGCTGTTTTTCAACCTTGGTCTGAGTAGCAATCCCGGCATGATCGGTGCCCGGTTGCCAGAGCACAGCTTTTCCTTCCAGCCGCGCCCGGCGCACAAAAATATCCTGCAACGTATTATCTAGAACATGCCCCATATGCAGCATGCCCGTGACATTTGGCGGCGGAATCATAATTGCGTATGGTTCGTGCCCTGCATCCACCCGTGCCCTGAAGCAACCAGCTTCAAGCCATTTTGCATACCAGTGTTGCTCCACTGCTTCGGGTTCGTAAACTTTTGAAATTTCAGTCATGATGGAAATGATTCGACAAGCGGATAAAGGTGTTGGTCTTGGCAAAACCTTTCAAGCCAGAAACATTGCTCCGTTTAACATTTGAAATTTAATTTATCCTAAAGACCGGATAACGAATTTTATTAATAATAGGTGGATTACACGCTGAACATCTCCTTGTAATGCCGATACCAATCACTTGAAAATATTTCTTCTGGATCATATTGTTTCTTTTGTTGAAGAAATTGATCAATTTGCGGATATCCTTGTTTTACCTGATCTTTTCTGGCCCAACGGTGATAGGTTAGAAAATAGTTGCCACCCAACTTTAGCGATTCGTCGATCAATGCTCTGAAGTCCCTAATTGCTTTTTTAATACCTTCAGGCGTATGCATGACTTCCAAATTGAAAATAATACACGCATAGCGTTCATTTGCCCAAGGTAAAAAACTTTCGTTGTCCTTTTCAATAAACCGGATTGTGCCATAAACAATATTCATTGCATTTTTAAGAGCGACTACCCTAGTATTTTCCATGAAGTTAGCGATTTGATCACGCGGACAATAAAGCTCGGTAATCATGAGCGACGCATTGTGCTTAAGACCACGTACCTCATTCAAAACCTTGTTTTGATTCTTCAAATAAGTGCTGTATTGGTGTAGGTCAGACCAATAAATTTGGCCATTTGTTGACAAGTAGTAATCACGGTATTGCTGGTAAGCTTTTGCTTTATCTAGATGCGCCAGCTGATAAAGCGCCTGCCAGTCCTCCAGATTTAGCTTCCTTTTCTGTGTTGAAATTGGCGCATCTTCAGGTACTGGCTTGTAGCATGATAGAACGCCTTTACGCATAAAATCGACTGACTTTTCATCAGTCATGTATTGAAAATCACCGTAGAGAAAATTTTTGGAAATACGGTCATCAATAACAGGCATCAGCTCATCCGTCGTTTTGATTTCCACAATGCGCTGAATTTTGATGCGATCCATCAGACGGAGTTTAATTGTATCTATAATGCCGAACAAACCATAGCCACCAATAGCAAGCTTGAACAGCTCGCTATTTTTACTCCGGCTGCATTTAAGCCTTTGAGCATTTGAATCAATTAAGGTAAAAGATTCCACATCGCCAATAATCGGTTTACGAGTTAAACCACGCCCATGTACATTCGCAGCTAAAGCACCGCCAAGTGTCAATTCATCGGCTCCCGTTTGTTTCTGAATAATACTAAGCTCCGGTGCGTATTCATTGAGCCATCGAATCAGTTTGGGCCAAGTAATGCCAGATTGCACTTCGACTGTTTTGGTTTCACGATCCAAATGCAAAACCTTATCCATTAGACGCATATCAACCAGGGTTGTATTTGTGCCGAATTGCTGAGTTCCCATAGCATGTCGAGCACCTGAGATGCTTATTTTATTTCCAGTTGATTTGGAGGAACGAATCAATGCTTGTAACTCCTCAAAAGTCTTCGCACTCACAATTTCGTGCACCGTGGTTTTATTTAATTGAGAATGAACATCATTAACGACAATACCTTGGGTGCTTTGATCGCTGAAACTTACGCTTGATAAGCAAGGAAAGGTTATGATAGCGCTAGAACTATATTTTATAAAATCGCGCCGACTCAGGGTAGATTTGTTCATTTCTAATAATTACTTTAAACTACCAAATCTAAAACGATAATGGCTTAAAAAGTAAACATTTAATGAGAGACTATCTGACAGATATTACAATTCGGCTTTTCAACATTACATTGTAATGTCTGCTACAATTGGACGATTACTTACGAGTAATGAAAAATTCAGTCATAATTATTGGTGGTGTCAGTGGTGGAATCGGTTCCGCACTAGCAAAGAAATTAATTGAGAACGGCCATACAGTGGTTGGTTTTGCGCGTGATCAAAAGCGTTTGGAAGTACTTCAGACGGAACAACCAGAAATAAAGACACATGTCTGCGATGCAACCGACCCCGACGCACTGAAGTCCTGTTTTGACGAAATCAGTTCTTCATACGAGCAGATTGATGCCTACGTACATGCAATCGGCTCCATTTTTCTCAAGCCCGCACACCTGACATCAAACGACGACTGGAACAGCACTCTACAAACAAACCTTTATAGCGCTTTTTACGCACTTCGATCGGCTACGGCGCTGATGAACAAGCAAAACAGCGGCTCGTGTCTGTTTTTCAGTACAAGCGCTGCGCAAGCAGGTATTGCCAACCACGAAGCAATTGCCGCAGCAAAAGGAGGTATTGAAGCGATGGTTCGATCTGCCGCAGCGACCTATGCTTCGCGTAGCATTCGGATAAACGCCATTGCTCCGAGCCTTACCGATACGCCCCTCGCCGCCCCCATGACCAGCAACCCGAAAATGCTCGAAGCCACAAAAAAAATGCATCCGCTGGGCGATATTGCTCAGTCAGAGGACGTTGCGAGCCTTGCGGAATGGTTGTTGTCCGAAAACGCAAAATTTGTGACCGGCCAGATTTTCGCCCTGGATGGCGGCATTTCAAGCATCGTCCCAAAGCCGAAATTGTAACTCCGATGGAAAGTCGGACGCTGAATGTGTCGAATAAAACAGCTCACCATTCAACAATTCAACGCTCGTAAGAGTTTGACGTTCGAATAGTTCGACGTTCTTTAAATGCAATTTGCTTGTCTTTGAAAAGTATTGTGCAAATTTTACGTAGCTTGTAACTATGGCTTCAAGAACCAAAAAACCATCAACTTCAACATCCGGAAGCTTCAAAAAATTCGCGGATGCACCGATTAACAAAAAGCTCTCAAAAGAAGAGAAGCTTGATCTGTACCGTATGGTCGTAGGGATCCGACGCTTTGAAGAGCGTTCATTACGCGCCTACAACCAGGGGAAAATCGGTGGATTCCTGCATCTTTATATTGGTCAGGAAGCGGTCGCCACCGGCATTGTGTCCCTGATGGAAGAAAACGACCACATCATCACAGCCTATCGCGACCACGGACACGCACTGGCGGTCGGCATGTCGATGAACGAATGTATGGCCGAAATGTATGGTAAACAAACCGGCTGCTCAAAGGGCAAAGGTGGTTCGATGCACTTTTTCGCGCCGGAAAAACACTTTTGGGGCGGCCATGGCATTGTCGCCGGGCAAACACCGCTTGGCGCCGGGCTTGCTTTTGCACTGAAATACAAAGGACTGAAAGGATGCTCGGTTACCTTTCTCGGTGATGGCGCAGTCAATCAGGGCGCCTTTATGGAAACGCTTAACCTGGTATCACTCTGGGACATACCCGCCGTGTTTGTGATTGAGAACAACGGCTATTCCATGGGAACCAGCCTTAAACGCTCTTCGGCAGAAGAAGATCTTGCCCGACGGGCGGATGGATTTGATATCGAATGGGAAGTGTGTAATGGCCACGACATCTTTGAAGTCCGTGAAGTCGCTAATCGCGCAATGGTTCGTGCACGTGAAGAGTCGAAACCGTTCCTTTTAGAAATACGTACCTATCGCTATCGCGGCCACTCAGTGGCAGATGCAAACCACGAAAAATACCGTACCAAAGAAGAGATTGAGGAGTACAAACGCAATAAAGACCCTATCAATGTCTTGAAATCCCACCTCATCGATGACGGCACACTGACCGAAAATCTGGTAAAAGAAATCGACAGGGAAAAGAAAAGCGAGGCTGAAGCCGCAGCACAATTTGCCGAAGAAAGCCCCTACGCGCCACGTGAAGAAATCCGGAAAGATGTTTACTGGGAAGTCGACAATGATACCGAAAATAAACTCAAAGGCACTTACTTCTTTAACGACTAGACATTCCCTAAAATTTCAAATCTCAAATCTCAAACAGAATGCCACTCATAACCTACCGCGAAGCTCTTAAGCAGGCACTTGATGAAGAAATCCAGCGCGACGAAAACGTCTGTATCATTGGCGAAGAAGTCGCACAGTACAATGGAGCCTACAAAGTAACTGAAGGGCTCTGGGAAAAACATGGTGATAAGCGTCTGATCGACGCACCCATTTCCGAAGCTGCGTTCTCCGGACTTGCAATCGGTGCATCCATGCTGGGAATCCGCCCGGTTGTCGAACTCATGTTCATGTCCTTCAGCTATGTAGCGATCGACCAGCTATTCAACAATGCCTCCTTTTGCCGTTACATGTCGGGGGGACTAATGAACGTGCCCATTGTTGTTCGTGGCCCTGCAAACGGTGGCACCAATGTCGGAGCGACCCACTCACATACTCCTGAGAACATGGTTGCCAATCACCCCGGACTGAAAGTTGTTTGCCCATCGAACGCCTACGATGCCAAGGGACTCATGAAAGCTGCCATTCGTGACAACGACCCTGTTTTCGTTATGGAGAATACACTTCTTTATGGTGAAAAGTGGGAAGTTCCCGAAGACGATTATATTGTCGAACTGGGCACAGCCAACATTCTCAAAGAAGGCAACGATCTGACCATCGTTTCCCATGGCCGCTGTGCCATGATTTCCCTGAAAGCGGCAGAGACTTTAAAGGAGCAACATGGAATCGACGCAGAAGTTGTCGACCTGCGCTCCATCCGTCCGCTGGATGAAACCACCATCCTCAATTCAGTAAAAAAGACCAATCGCGCCCTTCTTGTTGAAGAAAATAAACCTTACTGCGGCGTGGATGCGCAAATATCGCACCTGATCCAGTTCAAAGCATTTGACTATCTCGACGCCCCGATTCACCGTGTATCCGCAATTGATGCACCGCAAATCTATTCAAAGCCACTCGAAGACTGGCAAATCCCAAGTGAAGAGCGCATCATAGAAACCGCATTGAAACTCCTTGGAAAATCACCTGCATAATTCTTTCCTAACTTCCAACTCCTCTTAAAAACTTATGGCTACTATTATCGACATGCCCAAGCTTAGCGACACCATGACCACTGGTACGCTTGTGAAATGGCTAAAGAAGGAAGGTGACTCGGTTGCAAATGGCGACATGATAGCCGAGATCGAAACGGACAAAGCAACCATGGAGGTAGAGTGCTTTGATGACGGTATCCTTCTAAAGTGCTATTGCAATGCAGGTGATGAAGTCGCTGTAGGCGATCCAATTGCAGCTGTTGGAGAAGCCGGTGAAAAAGCTCCGGAAAGTAAAAGCTCTTCCCCGGACGCAAAAAAAGATACAGCCGGAGAGCCGCCAGCAAAAGATGAGGAGCTATCACCTGAATCATCCCCTACCCCGGAACCCGCACAAGAAAGTAGCGCGGGAGGAAAACGCATCAAAGCATCCCCACTTGCCAAAAAAATTGCGGCAGATAAAAGCATCGACCTGACAACGATCAAAGGCTCCGGCCCCGGTGGACGTATCGTCAAGGACGACGTAATCAATGCAAAACCCGGCCAACCGGCCACGACGAAAGCTACTCAACAAGTCCAGACACCGTTGCCGGCAACACTCGAAGCGCTTGACATACCAATCAGCAATATGCGCAAGAGCATTGGCAAAGCACTGGTAGCATCCAAAACACAGGCCCCCCACTTTTATCTTCAGATCGAAGTCGATGGCGCACCGCTGGCAAAGTTTCGTTCAGAACTCAATGCGAAGCTCGCAGACCTGCCACCCGAACAAGGCGGCATCAAGTTTTCGGTCAACGACCTCACACTCAAAGCAGCAGCAGCGGCGGCGCTACGTGTACCCGCAATCAATCGCTCCTGGGAAGGCAACACCATCAAACAGCATGGCAATGTGCATCTGGCCTTCGGAGTCGCAATCGAAGACGGTCTGGTCACGCCAGTCATCCGGGCAGCAGAGACCAAAGGCCTGCGCACAATCAGCGCCGAAGCAAAAGTTCTGATCAAAAAAGCCCGCGACAGAAAACTAACACCGGACGAAATGAGCGGCTCCACTCTGACAGTTACAAATCTGGGCATGTTTGGCATTTCCGACTTTTACGGTATCATCAATCCAAATAACGCTGCAATCCTCAGCATTGGCGCAACGATCAAGAAGCCGGTCGTCAATGAACATGACGAAGTTGTAATTGGGCAAGTCATGAAAGTTGGCCTTTCCGGCGATCACCGCACGATTGATGGCGCCGTCGGCGCCCAATACTTGCAGGCCCTCAAGGAAATCCTGGAGACACCTGCCCTGATGCTGGTATAGGAAGCAGGTTGACCCCTCCTAGGTTACCCCTTTCAACAAAACCATCTATTCAAAACTTTTGGAATTCGGTATGATTCCTAGCTTCTAACTCTTCTTCAAATGCAAAAGCCTATAGATCGGTACGCCCAACGCGGCGTCTCCTCATCAAAATCCGAGGTTCACGCCGTCGTCGATACACTCGACCAGGGTGTCTTTCCGGGGGCATTCTGTAAGATAGGCCCGGACATCCTGACCGGGAATCCTGAAAAGTGTAACATCATCCACTCCGATGGTTCCGGCACGAAGAGCACACTAGCTTATCTGCACTACAAAGAAACCGGCGATCCTGCTGGGTTCCGCAAAACAGCCCAGGATAGCATTGTAATGAATATTGACGACCTGCTTTGCGTGGGCGCTACTGACGGAATTCTCCTCTCCAGCACAGTCAATCGCAATGCCAGGACGATCCCCGGCGAAGCGCTGGCACAACTTATATCAGGCACCGAAGACTTTCTAGCTACGCTGCGCGATTATGGCATCGGTGTACACAGTGGTGGCGGTGAAACGGCAGACGTCGGTGATCTCACTGGAACAGTCACCGTCGACTCCTGCGCAGTCGTCGTCATGAACCGCAAAGATGTTGTTGACAACGCTCGAATCAAACCGGGACTGGCAATCGTCGGCCTAGCTTCTGCGGGAAAGGCCACGTATGAAACCATTGAAAACTCCGGCATCGGCAGCAACGGACTGACCAGTGCGCGACACGATCTGTTGAGCAATCACTACCTCAAAAACTATCCGGAGACCTGCGATCCGAAGACCGACGCAAATTATCTTTACTGTGGCCCTTATCGATTAAACGATCCACTGCCTGGATCCACCCTGACGGTCGGTGATGCACTGATGAGCCCGACGCGCACTTACGCGCCTGTCATCAAAGAATTGCTCAGCGAACAGCGTGAGCACATTTACGGGATGGTACACTGTTCCGGCGGCGGACAGACCAAGTGCATTCGCTTCGGCGCCGGAATTCACTTCGTCAAGGACAACCTGATGCCCGTCCCTTCGATTTTCAAAGCAATTCAACAAGCAAGCAACACAAGCACCGAAGAAATGTTCCGCGTTTACAACATGGGACACCGCATGGAAATCTATTGCACCCCGTCAGCCGCAGATGAAATCATTGCCATCAGCACAGGCTTCAATATCCCCGCACAAGTCATTGGTCATACCAAAACATCAACCTTTACAAACAGCCGGAACCACGTAACCATTGAGCATAATGGAGAGACAATGAACTACAATCTCGACAAAGCCTGACTTTAATTACATCGACCAGATGCGCCGATTCGGAAAATTACTGCTACTAATCTGTTGCTGCTGGCTACTGACAGGTCCGCAACTACTGTTACAACTCGGCGCGTGGAGTTGGATGCTGGCCAGCTACTCGCAGCAAAGCAGTTTCGAACAGGCAATCATCGAAACCTTTGGCGGAGACCGTCCCTGTGAAATCTGTAAATTCATCCAGGCGACTGACAAAGAATCCTCACCGCGATCAGAAAGAAAATCCAACGAAAACCAAAGCTTCAAACTTCTGCCGATACGGACAGCAAAAGCTTATACCGCACCACTTTTTTCTAGAGTCGCGTACAGTCTCCCCCCCGAAGCATTTCAACCATCGCGGCCAAACGAAGTGCCTGCCCCACCCCCACGATTTATTTGATTCAAAAAAATAGCCGAAATCAAAGCCCGCCACTGAATCCAGTTCTAAATCTTGAAAGAAGAGTTAGAAGCTAGAAGTCAACAGTGGTTCTCAAACGTATATGATTCGAGCATGTATTAGTGTATTCCAGCCGCTATTAGTTCTAAAACAAGCGTCAAGATAATGCTTCTACTATAGGTCGCCTACCAGAGGGCTTAAAGACAAAAGCAACTATTTAAGTGTTATGATGTACTGACACCTTCAGTACACATCACAGTTGCAAAGGCAAAGGGGGCGCCGCACCAAACGTCTCAAGGCTTTTTCAACGCGGTGCGCAGTGTGCACTGAAAACGGTGTACGCGTCTAACCAAACATTCCCATACAACCAAATTTCCCATGAAACTCTTTATCCAATTAACGCTTTTAAGCCTACTCTTCCAAACAACTTTCACACATGCCGACACTCAACCCATTTTCAGTTGTTGTGCATCAGACAATACCCATATCGGCCGACCAGATGAACACGCACCGATCTCTGTAATGAACGATCATACACATAGCAAAGATAGCTGGATGGTCTCCTACCGTTACATGTACATGGATATGGATGGCATGCGCCGAGGCGATCACAGAGTCTCTTCAGACGATGTTTTTAATGAAGGCTTTGCAGTAACACCGGAATCCATGACCATGGACATGCACATGCTCGGCTTAATGTACGGACTGACAGACAAGCTGACACTAACGCTAATGAGCAATTACATAGAATCGGAAATGAAGCATCGCATGATCTCACAAACAGTAGCGAATGGCATCAACGCAGGTGCAACCGAATTCACGACTCGAACGAGCGGCATTGGGGACATACGACTCGGAGGTCTCTATCGCTTCTACCTCGAAGAAAATCGCAAGGCCCACTTTGGCTTGGGCTTAAGCGTGCCAACCGGCTCAATCGACGAAAAAGACCGCATTCCGGGAATGGATGGACCGGCAATCCGACAATTACCTGCACCCATGCAACTAGGTTCCGGCACCTTTGATCTGCTACCGTCGCTCACCTTCGTTCAACAATTTGACGACTGGTCCTACGGAGTCCAAACCAATGCAGTGATCCGCCTTGAGAGCGAAAACAGCAACGGTTACCGACTCGGCAATAGCCTTGGCGCAACCACCTGGGCCGGTTACAATCTAAACCGTTGGATCGCCCTCAACACAGGCCTGCACTACAGCTACGCGGAAGAATTGAGAGGCACTCAGGAAGCAGTTAGTCAGGCTTCCATGGTTGGAAGAAGTATTCCCACCGCATTTGGTGAAAACTACGGTGGCAACCGGCTTGACGGACTATTCGGCCTTAACTGCTATGTACCTGAAGGGCTCCTGAAAAATCACCGGCTCGCTATCGATATTCGCCTACCCTTATGGCAGAACCTCAATGGTTATCAGTTGGAAACGGATGTTACTATGACCCTCGGCTGGCAAGCATCTTTTTAAAACATGTATATTTATTGGATCTATGCTTCACTAAAAAGATTAAATTTGCATACTCAGGCTTTATGGATGAACTACTCGCACTTTTTGTTGGTATAGGTTTGGCAGCAGCCTGCGGTTTTCGTGTTTTTGTACCTCTGTTTATTGCCAGTCTCGCAGCAAACGGAAATGTAGAATTACTTGGCAACGCCGATCTGAAAGGCATGCTGGGGCCAGAATATGATTGGCTGGGAAGCACTCCGGTTACACTTGCCCTTGGCATCGCCACAATACTTGAAATCGGCAGTTATTACATACCTTGGTTGGACAATGCACTTGACTCGGCAGCCACACCGGCAGCAGTCATTGCCGGTACATTTCTCACTGGCGCAGTAATGCCGGAGATGATGGGCGACGGGTTTTTGAAGTGGGTTCTTGCAACCCTTGTCGGTGGTGGCTCTGCCGGACTGGTGCAAGGCGCCTCCGTGATAATGCGTGGCGCCTCAACCGCAACGACAGGCGGCGTGGGTAACCCAGCCGTCTCGACAGTTGAACTGGGCGGTTCCATACTAACGTCCATCCTCGCAATTCTGCTACCCGCCGTCGCCGCAATAGTAGTTCTGGCACTCATGATTTTTGTAATTCTCAGGATAGTCCGTTTTATTAAAGGGCGGAATCTATCCACAGAAAAAGGTTTACTGAGTAAAACTTAAGAAAATCCACCTAATCAAAAAAGTAGAATCGATGGTTGACAGACCTTGTGCAAATAACAATTTCCAAGTTTTCAGTGATTAATATTACTTGGCAAACTTGCTGGATTAGCTCAATTGGTAGAGCAGTTGACTCTTAATCAATTGGTTCGGGGTTCGAGTCCCCGATCCAGTACTTGTCGCCACCTTAGCTCAGTTGGTAGAGCAGTTGATTTGTAATCATCAGGTCGTCGGTTCGACTCCGACAGGTGGCTCCATTTTAATGCCTAATAATTAGAACTTTAGGATTTTATCTGTAAATGTAAAACAGATGAGAAACCTAAGCTTGGCCACTTCTGACTTTTACCCTACTTCACTATAAGGATAAAAATGGTTATTGTTTTATACCAAATCTAAAAAGGGACTGTCGGACTTAGACGGCAATCTCTACTCATTCTCAATAAGTCCGCCTTAAAGCACCCTTAGTTTCAACTCAATGAATACTTCCTTCTTTGAAATTAACCCTACTGTACCCTGAGGTGCTTAATTTTCTAAGT
>CAZTSB010000109.1:0-15577 GCA_964616435.1 uncultured Puniceicoccaceae bacterium
CTATGATTTCATGCAGTTGACAATCATAGAAATGAAGTCTTTTGAATAAAAACAAGTGTCGGGATGATGCTTGTTTGCGCATTCATTTCCACATCGACTTAATTGCCTTCGGAGTTCAGCATATGGACGAACTGCCCGAGCAGCGCAGCCATTCAGCGCTAATCAGTACCTGGGCACTTTGTCGTATGTTCAATGACTGAATTCAGAAGAGTCCGCCAGCGGCTAAACTCGGCATCGTTGCATTTATGGAAAATTAATTCCTGACCTTGTTATTCTCTTCTGCATGCGGAATCAGAGACCTTCCAGCCCATAGGGCATTCGTGTATAGACGCCTTGAGGATCATTGAGACCACGTAAGTGATTGGTCAGCATCTCGAATTTTTCGGCGATTTTACTGAACGAGCCTGAAAGCCTGGCGACAGGAGCAACGTCCGATTCCTGGAAGAATAAGGCAAGTTTATCTGCTAGTTCGGTTGGAGCAGGCACTTGCTCGATCATCAGGGAACCACCCCCACCCAAATCAACCGCTTTGTCGATAGCGTCATTCAACCCTCCGATTTCATCTATCAGCGAGAGTTCCTTCGCACTCAGACCACTCCAGACACGGCCCTGGGCGATCTCACGTACCGTAACCGGTTCCATTGAGCGCCCTTCTGCAACCTTATTGATAAATGCTTCATAAATCTCGTCGGTAAATTTTTGTATCAACGCCATTTCATCAACCGTGCGTGGCCGAGTCGCTGAGTAAATATCGGCAAACGGTGATGTTTTTACGCCATCAAAGTAAACGGCAAAATTTTCCGCGGCATCTTTTACATTGAAGACCAGGCCAAATACTCCGATTGAACCTGTGATCGTATAGGGTTGCGCATATATTTTATCCGCATATGCCGAAATCCAGTAGCCTCCACTGGCAGCGTAACTTCCCATTGAGACAATTAGCGGTTTTTGTTCAGCCAGCAAACGAGTTTCTCTTTGCATGATCTCAGAGGCCACAGCGCTACCGCCGGGACTATTCACACGCAGCACGACTGCCTTGACATCATCGTCTTGTCGTAAACGGCGCAACTCGTAAGCAAGCCAATCGCTGCCAATATAGTCAGACATGTAGTCACCATCAATAATTTCACCTTCTGCATAAACGATCGCAATTCTCTCACCGTCTTGTGCGATTTTATCCAACTCGAAGCCTCTTATCTCAGCATATTCAATCAGGTCTATCTGTTGGAACGTTTCTTCTGAATCAGTGGATTGGTAGGTACTGGCAAGATGATTAATCAACTCGTCAAGGTAACCGATGCGATCTGCCAGGTTTACAGTTAAAGCATCCGCAGCTGTAAAAAACGCAATTTCGTTGCTAAGCTGTAAGAGTCCTTCGTGACTCATTTCTCGTGAAACGCTAATTTCGGCAAGTAATGTGCTCCACAAATCATTGAGCAAAACAGTCTTTTGTTCACGATCCGCATTACTCATGTCGGTGCGTGTGAACATTTCGACTGCGGCCTTATACGTACCGACCCGAGTCGTTTGAACACCGATACCATATTTTTCCAAAGTACTGCCGAGGAAAGGCCCGTTCGTGGCCAGGCCATTGAGAGAAATCATACCGAATGGATTAAGCCAGACTTCATCTGCAACCGAGGCGAGGTAGTAGTCTTTTTGTGAAGGATCGAGAAGGTAGGTATAAACTTTTTTTCCGGACGCTTTGAACGACTCAAGAGCTTTACGTATTTCAGAAACCGCAGCCAGACCAGAGCTATAACTTTCTGTCAAAAGGTTGCCATGCAAAAGCAGGGCTGAAATATCCTCATCCTCCTTTGCGCGTTCAATCGCATCTGAAACCTTTAGTAGATAGGTTATCGACTGGGCTTCTCCACTGAGCGCTTCCTGCATGGCTGAACTGATGTCAGCTATTGGGGGTGCATCTTGAATCGCCGTATTCAGGTCAAACACCAGCACGCTTCCGGACTCAACCTCTACGTTCGACTCGGTGCTGATCGAGGCAATCAGACCAATAACAGCTAAAAAACCAATGAAGGCCACAACCCCCAAAATAATAAATGCCATTAATGAACCCAGTAAACTTTGAAAAAATACTTTCATTTCTCGTTTACGATGTGGCTTGTAGATAGTTTGGGCAATACAACATTTAACTCGGATTTAATAAAAATCAGAATTCATAAGGCTGAACTTGTTATTCGATGTTCAAAGTTGCATTGAAGCGGCTTTATAGGCAGCCAGAGAAACGAAGAAAGTCTCGATCGCCTCAACCAATTTGATTCGCGCATCAAAAGTGGATCTTTCCCGAAGCTGCACAGCGAGAAAGTCCGAAGCGCCCTGATTAAACATCTCCTTCTCTGCGTCTTCCAACTCTTCTGCAAGCGCCACATTCACCTGTGCAATATCAATTTGCTCATGTGCTGCAACCAGTGCCGAGTGTGCATTCCGTACTTCGGTAGAAATACGTTCCCGGGCAAACTGAGCGCTCAAAAGCAACTGTTGTTTCTTGGATTTGGCTACGACTCTATTACCCCTCGCCTCACGACGTTCCAATGGCATGCGAAGTTCCAACATCGCCTTTAGTTCAAAATCCTCGATGTCATCGTAGATGTCTTCACCAAAACTCTGTTCTCCGAATACCGATGCGTTCAGGAACGGGCTCATTTCATTTCGCGCCTGCTCTACATCGATACCTAGCTTTGCTAGTTCAATTCCTATCTGTTTGAGTTCCGGCCGCAACTCCAGGGCAAGTCGCATGTCGTCTTCCATGTTCAAACTTTCAGGATCAGTCACTTGCGGGAATTCTTCTGGCAGACGATCAAAACCCGTTACCAACGGTTCCATATTACCGTCCCGGTGAAACAGAGAAAGTGCCAACGATGCCGCCTCAAAGGCCCGCCGTGCCCGTGTTGTCTGAATTTCGCGATTCACCACGAGTCGGCGATTGTCGGTAATGACAAGTTCTTGGATCAGGCCATTCTTCACTTTCGTCTTCAGCACGTCGACACGATCGCGTGTCAGGTTGAGTTGCTCCTGAGCCAACCGGAGCTTCGTACCTGCTGCCAGCCAGTTGAAGTACGCACTTGTAGCCGTTCGCATGAAATCAATTTCCTGTCGTTGAATCAACGGATCTGCAAGTTCGGCATCATAGCGCGCCTTGATCACAGCTGCCCGACGCTTATCAATACGCCCGTCCCGAAGCAATGGCACTTCAATACCCAACTGAAGTTCGCCATCTCCCTGAGTCCGATCTGTTCGATAATAATCCGGCAGCCGGTCGCCCTTGGTCAGTCTATAGCCACCAAACAGAGTACTGCCCCAGAGTCCCAGAAATTTCTCAAAACCAGTCTCCACAGTCCTTGACTCATAGAAACCGGCCGGAGTGCCAAAAGCTTTCGCAAACCAGTTGAAATCAAAGGTTCCCTGTGCCGATTGCAGGCGACCGGCGGCAATATCCCGCTCAATAAGCGCTCCCAATAGGGGAGGATAAAAATTTGCAACGGACTGAATGATCTCGGGCAACAACAGCGCTTGTTCAGTCGGTGGTGATACCAAGTCTTCTGAAATCAACTTGTTGTCCACCGCTAGCGAACCTACCGAAGTAGCCATACAAACAAACAAAATCAAGATAGATCGGGCAATCATAGCTTGGATTCTGTCGTTGCAGAATAGTTTGGTTCCAGTGCCGGAGGAAATCCGTTCATCTGCCGCCAAAGTTCAAACCACAAGGGAACCCGCCGGAGCAGTATCCAGCCGTTGGCACGGACTCCCTGCCTGAGCCAACGGGAACTAGGCCATCCATCCTCACCAATTGAGGGGTCATTGGCCCATGGCGCACCGACTTCCGGGTCTGGAGCCACCAATACACGAAACATACCGGTTGTGTCGCCAGCTGGATCAATTAGAATGACTTCACCACCAAATGTACCGCGAGCCACACTGGGCCAACCCATAAACTGTACCGCCGGCCAACCTTCAAACTGCAGTCTTACAGGACTACCTTTTTGGATTATACGACCCTCCTCGTCAACCTGACGAGACCGCAAAAGAGGCATATCATTGCCCTTGACGTAAACTTCCGCCAGATGCTTGCTCGTTTCAGGAATGATCGTACATAATGGAGACTTTTCTTTGAGATAAGTCCCCTCTGTCACCTGGATCTGCTGAACGATGCCGTCACGTGGGGCCACTACCATCTGGCGCTGAGTTTGATTGATCTGAATATCCAGGGACTGCAGGGATTGTTCCGCTGATTCAAGGTCGGAACGGGCCGACTCCAATGATGCACGGGTACTTTGTATTTTGGACTTCCCGTCAGGCTCTACCCTCTGTAGCTCCGCCTGGGCGTTCATCCATTCCGCGTGGGCGCGATCTTTTGCCAGCAACGCCAGTTCGTAGTCGCGCTGTGATATCAAGCCACGTTTGTCCTCAAACAGTACTTTGATGCGGTCATATTGCTGCTGGGCAGTTTTAGCCGCATACGACATGGCGACTTCCTTCGCCTTGGTGGCATCAATCAAGGGTATGAGCGCACGCTCCTGTTCGACCAGTTGCGCTTCCAGTGAACTCACACGTAACCGAATGGCGTCTCGGCGACGCTTTGCTATTTTCAGTAGATCACCCAGATTGTTCAGCAGTTCGGGATCGTTGTCCTCTAGTTCAAATAGCAGATCTCCTTTTTTCACCTGCTTTCCGTCTACAACGTGAGACTTGTTCAGACGACCAGAGAGGGGAGCTTCAACGACCACTCTTCGTTCCAGCGGATCATACGCAATCACTCGCCCATTGCCTCGTACGAACTGCTGCCAGGGAAGTAACAGCAGTCCTATGATGAGAACAATGAAGGCAATCGTACAAAATCTGGTGAGTATTCGAATGAAGCGGGGAGATCGGATCGATTCCAGACTCGTCAGACCTGCTTTGGCGTCCAGTATGGGCATTGGATTCTGCATTTCCGATTCGCTGCTCATACACTATTCCCTTCCGTTGATTTTTTCCCGTTATGCCTGACAGTCCATCCACCGCCGTGGGAAAGCTCGATTACAATGTCACATCGATCGACCAGCGCCTGATCCCAGGTTGTCAGAAACAGTGTCCAGGGACGTGAACGATCAAACAATTCGTCAACGATTTTAGTCCGAAGTTCCGTATCAAGCTGTTTCAGGAATCGGTCAACAAGAAGCAATGAAGGCGGATCGACTAGTACACGCGCCAGTACCAGAAGAATCTTGCTGGAATAGGACAAGGTCGATGCACCAACTTTTAATTGTTTATTCAAGCCGCCGTCGAGCTGTGCGACCATGTTGGTCAGATTTACCCTATCAAGCACAGCATTCACTTCTTTCAGGTCAATGTTCTCACGTCCCACCAGAATGTTTTCCAAAACTGTTCCTTCAAAAAGTTCCTCATTCCGTAGCAGTGATGTTGATGCGCGAAACTTTCGCAAATCCCATTGGCGGAGGTCAACATTGTTCACTAGAATCTGTCCACTGGTAGGTTCTCTTAGTCCAAACAGAAGATCCAGCATGGAAGTACTCCCCGCCCCGAGCGGTCCGGTTATGGCCACTCGGCTACCGGCAGGAATGACTAGCGAGAAATCGTTAAGAATGGTTTTTCTTATTCCATAGCCAAAAGATACCCTGCGAAATTCAACATCAAATGGCTTCTGCCCAATATCTTCGCCTGTAACCAACTGTCCGCCCTGACGTTCAATCGGCAAGTCAACGATATAACCAAGCTTATCCACCGAACCCATCGCATCGTAGAACGCCTCCAGGTGTTTTCCCATACTGGAAAACGAAGCGACAATTCCGGCCAGGATCAGTTCACTTGCCACCAACTGTCCCAGTGTTAATTCACCTTGAAGAACGAGATAACCCCCAACGGACAGCAGCGCTGCATTCGCAAATGCCTGTAGTCCCAAAAATCCAACGATCTGCTGCATCAGGACTCTAAAGTGTGCCTTTCTTGCATCCAAATACTCATGCCCTAGCTGGTCTGAACGTCGACAGGCCAATTCCGGGCCCATATCTGACTTAAAAAGCAATGAGTAGAGTGCAATCTGTTCAAGCCAGTTTGCCAGCGCGTGTTTCTTGTAAGATTCTTTTACCTTCGATTTGACGGCTTTTTGTCCCAGACCAAAAATAATCAGCATAACCAGCGCAATCAACACGAGGTTAAATAACAGCAGGAACGGATGGTAAAAAGCCAGCACAACCAGACCCACAAGTGCTCCCAGAACCAGATTGACACCTTCAAGCAACAGCAGAGCACTGCTCTTCTCCACCGTAAGGATATCAAAGAATCGATTCACAAGATCCGGCTTCATCTTTTCGCTCAGCGCATCGTGTTTTACCCGTGGCAACCGATAAGACATATCCGCTGCCATACGCATCACCAGACGACGCTGAACCGTCTCCATTACATAGTGTTGGGATGCACGAATAACGCCAAGAAACAACAGGAATATCAGAAGCGCAAAGGACAGAGTAAACAAAGCCTGCAAGTAGATGGCATCGCGCCCCCCAAAAGCGATGTTATTAACTACAGCATCTACAGCAATGGGTGTTGCAAGATAAAGAACACCTGAAACAAGCGCCAGCAGGATTAGAATAAATATATCCCGAAACTCCGGACGAAGTAACTCAAAGCAACGTGACTGAGGACTCGGGATTGTGTTCGAGGCTGCAGTGCTGTCACTATGACTGGTGTGATTGGTGTTTGTCACTTGATTTATAATAGATCATTTTCATGTAGAACTAAGTTTCGTCAACTACGCTTGTAAATTTATTAGAAATAGTTGAAGCAAATGTGGTCTTAATTACACACCATCTATTTTTTACCTGAATAATACTCCAAATAAAGTTGTTTGCTTAACATTTCAGCTTGCTGCTTTCCACGCAACCGTGCCCAGTGATACTTTGAAACCAGACGCAGCACCAGATAAACACGTTTGAACAATCCGCCGCGATACCATTTATAATTACTCACCTGGCAGGGCTGGTTTAGAAATAAAAACCCGCCTTGCTCACGAATGCGCCAACTGGATTCCACATCCTCCATCAGTGGTTGCCTGGGCATCAAATGATAATTCAAAGCCGTCTTTCGATGAAAGAACTGAACCTGATCGCCAAACGCAGTTCGCGTAAACAATGCACGCAGATCGTTGAGCAGCTCTATTGGCAGCAATCTGGCGTTTGTACCGTAAAAGCGTTGTCCCAGCGCTCCGCCGATAAGTGTACGGTCGTACTTAATTGATCGCAGGATGCAATCAACCGCATTGAGAGGCAATATTGAATCCGCATGTAGCACCAACACCCAGTCCGTTGCCGCAGCTTCGATGCCAACAGCTATCTGGATGCCGCGACCACGGTCACTCTCTAAAATCCGTATCGGCAATAAACTTTTGTCAATTATCTGAAGTGTCGAATCCGTTGAACCGGCATCGACTATAATCACTTCAGAGACCTTTATCGTCTGCCGCTCAATACTCTCCAAGGCCTTTCGCAGTGTCCCTTCTGCATTCAAAGTCGGAATAATCACTGCAATGCTCGGCGAAGATAGATCAACCGGTCGCAATCCTGGCCATAGCACATGTCCCTTTGTGCTCCAAACTTCATAAACACAGGACGCTGCAAACGGTCCCCAGAATAAATATTGCTGCCATAGCTCAAGCGACCACCCTAATGTCCCAGCAGCATTTACCCAAACAAAAAAGTAGCTTCCTGCAGTGACGGAAAGGGTAAGCCAGGGCAACGACGGACGCAGGCAAATCAAGGGCATCATCCAGGCAAGATACCAAAAATGCACCGTCGGAGAAACAACGATCAACGTCCCCAGAATCCACCGCAGATGCGCATCCAGTGGTGCTCGTGATCTCCAAAGCCAGCGCCAAAAAATAACGGATAAAAAAACGAAAAGCACAATTCCGTTACAGACAGAGCGCGGCAGAATCATGCCATAAAACAAACAGTCGTACACCATACCGTTGAAATTACGTGCCCCGCCAAAAGCAAAAAGCCCGTGCAAGAGCGACTGGATAGTATCCAAAAAGTAAATCCCCGGCAGAACCAGCGTAACCACTGCAATGAACACACCCAACCAAAATTGCTTGCCTGTAAAGAAAGGTATCAGCGGCAACGCAACCCATTTAATACCGGTTGCTGCAGAAGCGAACGCTACTGCCAAATGCGTTCGATCAGCTTCGCAGGCATACAACCCCCAAATTAAAGCCGCGATCATCAATGAGTCAAAATGCGCTTCGCCGGCAAACGCAATCAATACGATTGGATTGAGCGCATAAAATCCGGAAAACGCCAAACTCAAGCCACGGCGGCACAACAGCTTGAGTATAGCTCCAAGTGCCAGCAAATCTGCAAGCACAAATATCAGCTTGTATGCCAATGGATGATAATACACCGCACCAACTGCGGCAAAAATAAGCTGTGCGAGCGGCGGATATGCAGTTAGCTTGTCTTTATTATTCATCAGTCCCCACTGCGCATCCCGATAGTGTACAATCGATTCTGCATCTGCGGTCTGGGCATAAGGACTGATTCCAGCCCTGACCAACTTCCCTTCAAACAGATAGCGGCTCACATCATCCGATACCGCAGCAGGCAGCAAAAGTAGCCGCAATAAAATCGCCGGTATCCAGATTGCCAGCAAAACAGCACGCCTGTTTTCAAATTGCGGAAACAAGAATACACTGAGTAAACCGGTTAATCCAGTGACTGCAAACAACCCAACCCGCCAGATACTGGGCGTATCAAACGACAGAGTGATCTGTCCATAACAGAACACCGCTATTGCGGCAATGCACAAAACGCTCAGCCAAGCTACAAAACGAACCATTTCAGAATAAAAATGTTTAAGTATCCCATAGAATAATTCCCCGCAAATAGCGCCTATCATTCAGATTTCACCAAACCGAAAAACCTATTCCCAGGTATGACCGCTCTACCTTGTAACAAGCGTTTTTCATACGGCCTCCAGGGAACGATCCGTCAGAATAAACTGACGTATTGAGTTACGTACGGCTTCATCTGCCACAGAATGTCGCACATAATGCCGAGTTTTTGCATAGTAAGGGTCATCAATAACTGCCATCGGCTTAAAACAAACTGTACGTTCAATAAAACGCCCGATTCCCTTGATTTTATCCAAAACTTCTAAAAATGCGTCCGTAGTGTTCATATATACGCACAAAATCACCCAAAAGCCCAACGTCGCAAGCTTTGAATCATAGTCAGTACACAACGCCAAAATGACGACTTGGCTTGATTGCTTAAGCGCCTGACTATTAGAAGCTAATTCTTAATTGCCGATTTAAGGATAAAGCAACAGCAGGCATTTGCCGTAAACTATTAACGAGCGGATCGGTTCAAATTGAGAGTCTGGAGGATTATTTCAATAACCCTTCCAATTGTTCAGAAACGGATCGAACACTTCATTTGGAATTGCATCAGAAAACGGCTAATGCACGTGCCTTATTCGAATCAATGCTGATAGCGGCGAGTTCCTATAAGAAACTGGAAGCATTCCTATGATGGGAAATGCGCAATCGCACAAACAAAGGCATTCGTTTCGGTTTATCCTAACAAAACTCTCATTTAATACCGTACTGTTTTTTTGGGGGGGCAGGTCGAAATGATTTACGTAAACGGGTGCTTGAATTTCTAAAAGAAGGCAGAGATAAGTCTCAGGCAGCTCAAAGGTTTTCTGAGTTAAAAATCCGCATTTTAACCTGCGATTTAATTTGCCCCAATAGGGGTTATTTTTGAGTTCTGAAATATAGAAAACGGCAGCCTATTTTTCGATCATAGCTTCCCTAATAAGCTTCTGCTTGAATCGAACGTAACTTTTGTATGTTTTCCGCAAATACCATACCTTTGGATTTAAATTCCCCAAAGGCTCCTTACGTTTCAGATTTAGTCTGTCACGCATTTTAAATGCTTGTTCTGTATACTTAAAATAATTTAACACCTTTTCTTTTTCTTTATCATGAGTTTCTTCAAAATCTTGCTTCAAGTACTCGAAAATTATTTCCAATTGTTTATCCCTAACATTATTTTTGTAGGAAGACTTGGAAGATTCGTGAATTACAAATTCGCTAGTGCATGAAGGATCAATTGCCCAGCACGCCTTCAAGCAGTGCATCACGGCCCAGACTGCATCTCCCTGAGAACCAAGATCGACAGGAAACAAATGCTTTTTGATGAAGGAAGTTTTGTAAATGTTACTAGCAGAACTACCGATTAGTGTCCTTGGGAATTGGAGAATATTGCAACAAGAAACATGTGACTTAGGAATAACTCCAGGAGCCTTACACTGGGTGTATTCCAAGTATTCATGGACAGGCCATTTGCGTTTTACTGGACTTCCATTCTGACTAACAAAATTCGGTGCACTCACTGTAATATCCCCACTAAATTTTATCGCAGTTGAATATAATTTTCTGAAATTATTCAGATCCATCCGATCACCACTGGTTGCTATATAAATATAATCGCTCTTTGCTTTTTTTATCCCCGCATTCCATGCTTGATAGAGGCCCAGCGGCATTGAAATGAATATCGTGCTTGGTTCAGGCAGACATTTCTCCAGAAAATCAATGGTTTCACCGTTATCTGAGCTATCAACAACAATCGTTTCGATTACATTGTTTGAGATTTCAACCAAGTCATCTATATGCCGCTGAAGTAATTCTTTTGAATTCTTTGTTGGTACAATCAGACTTACAGACATTTTTTCCATACTTAAGAGAATCTCTGAAAACGCACTTTTTCATGAATGGCAATAAAACATCACCTTTTCAGAAGCCTTAGTGGTAAAAGTTTAGTAGCAGACAAGAGACTATGAGTTTTTAATTAGGTACTTTATTAGCTGATATCGCATGGAAGGGATGCAATTGACAACAATGCTTGCCTTTAGCTAATTCGCAGTAAGAGAATGAAAGACTGCCTTGGTAATTACTCCAGATAGAAACAATTTTCAACACCCTATTTCAGGAGTAAACCCCGTTATGACTAAACAATGAAAATAATTTTTTTAGGAACCGGAACATCGCAAGGGGTGCCGATGATTGCACATCCGGAGGGTGGTTGTGATCTGGGTAATTCTAAAAACTGGCGTACACGGACATCGATCCATGTCGAAATGGGAGGGCACCATATTCAAGTTGATGCGGCACCAGAGTTTCGGTTGCAGTGTATCCAAAATCAGATCACGCAGATTGATACGTTTATTCTGACCCATTCTCATGCGGACCATATTCTCGGGATGGACGATTTGCGCCGATTCTGCGATCTTAAGGGTGGCGTTGCACTGCCGGTCTATAGCAGTGAAGACGGGTTACAGCGCATTCGTGAGATTTTTCCTTATGCAATCTCTGCCCGCCCCAAAGTAAAAGGTTACCCGGCCTTTGATTTGAAGCCGATGCCCGAAACACTGGAACTTTCCGGAGGTACGATACAATCCGTTTATCTACCGCATGGACCTATCCGGGTACTGGGCTTGGCTTTTACCGAAGCGAAAACGGGCAAAAAGCTGGTTTATTATACAGATTGCAAGGAAGTGACGAAAGAGGCTCGTGAACTTTCTGCAGGGGCGGATGTCGTTGTCCTAGACGGGTTGCGCCCTGATGTGCATCCCTCACACATGACTATTGACGAGGCCGTGAATGCTGCCGTTGCCATCGGAGCGGAGCGCTCCTTGCTTACACATATGACTTACATGGTGGATCATGAAGCCACTGAAGCCGTTTTGCCGGATGCGATTCGTTTGGCGTACGACGGGTTGCGGATAACATTGTGAGCAGCTTTCTAATTATGGGTTTGATTCTTCGAACTGACCCATAATACGGTATTTTTTGTATCGATCGTCCAACAACTTTTTCGGGCTTTTTTTTAATAGTTTTTTGAGCGCTGCCAGGATTGCGGACTTCATTGTTGCTGCCGCTGCTTCGTAATCGTGGTGTGCTCCGCCGGTCGGTTCCGAAAGGATGTGGTCGACGATGCCAAAGCTTTTTAAATGAGAAGGGCTAAACTTCAACGCATCCGCAGCCTTGGGCGCCGCAGCGCGGTCTTTCCAGAGTATGGCAGCACATCCCTCGGGTGAAATCACGGAGTAATAACCATTTTCAAAGATCATTACTTCATCGGCAACTGCAATACCGAGTGCGCCGCCGGAGCCGCCTTCGCCGATAATGATTGAAATAATCGGTACTTCAAGTGCGGCCATTTCGCGAATATTGACTGCGATGGCTTCGGCCACATGCCGCTCTTCAGCGCCAATTCCCGGATAAGCGCCCGGTGTGTCCACTAGTGTGACGATCGGCATGTTGAATTTTCTGGCCATGTGCATCAGTCGCATTGCCTTTCGATAGCCTTCGGGATGCGGGCAGCCAAAGTTGCGCAGCAGGTTTTCCTTGGTGTTGCGGCCTTTTTGTTGGCCGATGACCATTATTGGCTGGTCCTCGATAAGTGCCGGGCCGCCAACAATAGCGGCGTCTTCGCTGTAGCGACGGTCGCCATGAAGTTCTTCAAAGTCAGTGAATACACGTTCGATGTAATCAAGCGCATAAGGACGTTTGGGGTGACGCGAGAGCTGTACGCGTTGCCAGGCACCCAGATCCGAATAAATTTCAGCTTTGGTTTGTTCAATCTTCTTCTCAATAGCCTTTATTTCAACGCTTACGTCGACTTTCGACTCTTTCGAGAGCTGTTGAAGTGTAATCAGCTGTTTTTTGAGTTCGCGCAGAGGTTTCTCAAATTCAAGCGTATAAGTAATGTCTTCCATAGTATATAGAAATTAAGTTTAGCAATTTGATGACTGTCAATGCCGCTAAAGTGTGTCTTTTTCGGGTGGCGATTTGAGTTCGTCTTTCCAGCCCAGCATCCGTGCCTGGGCGCCATAGTGTTCAGCTTTATCTTTATCGCCGCGCTCGACCCAGATGCGAGACAGACTGGTATTAATATGAATGTCGTCCGGGTTGAGCACGTGTGCTTTTTCCGCTGCCGCCAGTGAATCGTCGTAGCGGCCTTCTGAAAAGTAGACTTCGGTGAGCGCGTGCCAGGTCTCGAACGAGTCCGGGTATGCTTCACTCAGCGCTGCGAGTTTGGTGATAGCCGTGGCACCGTCGCCCATAGTAAAGTCAAAGGTTGCTTCATCTATTTGATCCTGGAGAGAAATTTCGTCGTTTGTCATGTCTTTAAGGTTGCTCTGCCAAAGTGGTAAACTTAAGCATTTAGAAAACAATGTAATCTTATGGCTGATCCGCAAATTGAAAAACTACTTATCGTTCAACATTGCGATGTCGAACTCATGAAAATTCAACAGGATTTGGCTCGACTGCCCGCAGAGCGGAAGGCCGCCGAAGCTGCAATTGAGCAGGAGATGGCAAATATTGAAGTCGCTCGCCAATTACTGCTATCCAAAGAACTGGCTCGTAAGGAGACGGATGTTGAAGTAAAGGCAAAAGAAAGCGCCTTATTGCGATTTCGCACTCAGCAGTCCGAGGTAAAGAAGAATGATGAATACAAAGCGCTGACGCATCAGATCGAGCAGACCGAAGCCGATATTGCGGAACTGGAAGAACGTGAAATCGAGCTGATGCTGGAAATTGATACTATACGAGAGCAATTTGAGGTGGAAGAGGCGGACATCAAAGGCCGTATAGAAGCGCACCGCAAAGGTATTGATTTGTTGATTGAACGCGAAACAAATCTGGCTGCTTCACTGAGCGAGGCTGAGACGAAAGTCGTTGAGTCTAGAACCGGCGCAGACACGCTTTATCTGGAACACTATGATCGGGTAAAAAAAACCGTGAAGCGTCCACCGTATGTTGTGCAGATAGAAGCGCACAAATGTGGTGGCTGTCACCTTAAAGTATCAAACGAGGTAGCGCGTGCGGTTCTCAACTCCGATGAGCCGCATTTCTGTGATCAGTGTGCGCGTATGGTTTATGGATGACGCGTTTCAACGTTAAGGGCATGTACGAGTGATCGGGTAGTCGGGGACCATTCTGTTCGCGTTCTCCCTTATTAGAACGGTAACTGCAAGTTTCCCTGCATACTACGGTTCAAGATATATCTGTACTCTCTGCCTTTCAGAAAAATATGTTCCGGAATTAAAAATATTAAAACTTTAGGTTGCTTTTCCAAAAGAGCGCTCCATAGTTCGAAGTTTTCTCTTTATAACTCCTCTCGGAAGTTGCCACAAAAATTTTGTTTCGAAAGCATGCAACAGTTAAAACTAAATGTCGTAAATCGTGAAAGAACCGGCCGCGGTGTGGCGCGTCGTCTTCGCTCTGAGGGTAAGATACCCGCTTGTGTTTACAGCAAGGGTGATTCGCGCTCAATCTCGTTTTCCGCAGTCGAATTTCGCGACCTCAGACGTTCCCTCAAAGGCGCTGCGCTTATTGAACTTGTCGATGAGAAGGGTGAAACAGCGCTTACTCACATCCAGGAAGTTCAGCGCAATATAATCAAAAACAGCATTGATCATGTTGATTTTCGTGAGGTCGAGCGTGGTGAAGCATTTTCCGCCAACGTGCCAGTCCATCTTACCGGTGAAGACGAATCATTTGGAGTGCGCAATGAAGGCGGTATGCTCGACCATAAAACGCACACCTTGGAAGTCCGCTGCACGCCATCGAAGCTGCCGGATCATATTGATGTAGACGTCAGAAATCTCAAAGTCGGCGAAGCTATCCATGTCAGCGATCTCGACGTATTGGAAGGTGTGGAATACACGGATGCACCTGCCATGGTAATTGTTTCCTGTCAGCCGCCAACGGTTGTCCAGGAGTCGGAAGAAACCGTTGAAGCAGCAGCAGATGAAGTTCCTGCCTCCAAGGTTAAGAGTGATGCTGCTGAAGCTTAAGAAAGTTGCTACGGCCAATCAATTCTTCCGACTATAGTCTAACACTTTTTCTTTGTTCTTTCTAAAATGTCCATAGCGGTTATTGCCGGACTTGGGAATCCGGGTCTTAAATACCGCAATACCCGCCATAATATAGGCTTTTCAATTGTCGATTCATTTGCTGAAATTTTTGGCGCAAAGTGGAAACTCGAAAACCGTTTTCAGGCAAAAGCAGCTTCCGTGGTTTTTAATAGCCACAAGCTGCTATTAATAAAGCCACAAACGTTTATGAATGACAGTGGTCGTTCACTAAATGCGATTCTCAGCTATAAAAAATTGCCGTCGCCGTCGCTTCTGGTTGTCTATGATGATATTAACCTTGAATTTGGACGAGCTAAACTCAGTGAAAGTGGTAGCTCAGGAGGGCATAATGGTATAGACGACATTTTGTCACGAATCGGCTCGAACTTTCTTCGCTACAGAATCGGCATCGGCTCAAAACCACATAAAGAAATGAGCCTAAGCGACTATGTTTTAAGCAAATTTCCATTGGACGAACAAACAATCCTGGCTAACCGGACTCCAACGTATCTTGAGCATCTACAGCTCATTATTGACAAAGGGCCTGTACTTGCCATGAACTTTATCAATCAACGCATAGAACCCACGCAATGAGCGCAACAATCAATAACAATTACAAAACTACTTTTATCCT
>CAZTSB010000110.1:0-20081 GCA_964616435.1 uncultured Puniceicoccaceae bacterium
ACGGTCGAAAGATACTGGTAAAGCCCTTTGTAGTTTTCCCGGATTATGAGCTTTTGGGTTATTTGCTGAAGTTGGGGTAAAAGGATAGCTGTAAGCAGTAGAATGAAAAGACCTGCTGTTTTCGGTGAGCGCAGCTTAGCAGTCATGGTTTGGATCAAGAATGGGATGCCAAAGCAGAGCGCGGGCACTGCAAAGGGAAAGAGCCGCCGCATTGCATAAGGTTGGTACGGTGTGCAATGTATGTCGTAACTATAGTAGAGAAGAAATAATAGAGCCACACCCGTGAAGGCCAGTTGCGCTGGATGAATTCGCTTGATGAATGTCGCTATCAACCCTGTGGATGCCAAAGCTAATCCAAACGGGGTAAAATACCAGCCCAGCCGGTAAAATGTTTGTTCGCGCAAACTCTCAATGTCTGTGCCGGTTTCATCTGCGAAGACCCTGTGTGGCTCAGGAACGTGAGGACGCACAAAGTAAAAATAAATCAGGATCAGACCAATGGAAATCGCCAGGCCGTAACAGAGTCGCTGCGCATTTGCCTTTATTCTTGCCAATAGTTTAGGGGTAGCGCCCGCACTCTTATCCTGTGAACCAACGCTTTTGAACTTTCGGTACGTGACTGCAAAACCCACCCAAAAAGGCATACTTAGCAACAACGCACAAATAGCCCCCAAAAACAAACGACCGGAGAACAGTCCGGATAGTGTGAATTCGAAGTATGGTTTTGAGTAATGTAAATAGAAGCCTGCGGCGAGGATATATGTAAAGACCGATAGAACTAAAAAAGTAACCCGAAAGCGCAAGCATCGGTCTTTGCCAATGAATGCATAAGCCAGCGGCAGAATCAACAAGGGCAATGCGTCTATCTTGACCAGGAACGCGGCACCGATTGACAGTGACGCCAGTACTGCCGAAAGCCGCGGAAATTCTTCGGAGAATCCGAGCGACCACAGGACGATAAGCCACAGAAGCAGCAGCGTAGGTTCCGCATAGAGATGATTTGCAGACCAGATAGTTAGCGGACAAAACAAAAACAGCAGCCATGTTGCCAGAGCGCCGGATCTGCCGATGAAGTTTCGACAAACGGCTGCGAGCATTAATCCGCAAAGCAGGCACATGATTACATTGCTGTAAAGAACCGCCGGGTAGCTACCCAGACTCCAGAAGATTGCCAGCATCGTAGTATAGCCCGGTGGAAACTGTATATACTGCGAAGAACCACTCTCATCCATGAGGTAAAAACCGGCCTGGGTTCCTGTATTGGTAACATCGCCGGGTGATTCGGTTTTAAGTGAAGGGCTAATCTCCTTGGTCAGAAAACGTTTGAATTCGGCAGGTGATTCACTGATCCAATCTGTCGCCATCGCGTGACCGCCACTTGTCTCCAGATGCGAGGCCGCAGCGAGGTACATCCCCTGATCGTGGTTTCCCAGCAGGTTTTCACTCGGAGAAACATTTTTCGAGAGGATATAAATATGGGCTGCGACAAGGACGGCGATTGCGAGAACGAACGGTACCTTTGTACTCAAACGGTTTTTGCTGTCTGGGACGTTCCGGTTCTCGTTTGAAGACAACAAACTTAAACCTGTTGAATAGAGAATCAGCACAAAAAATGAGCAAACTGCTATGGCAAAAGCAGCGGCCGAACAGACACTGAACCATCCGACCATGCCGGATAAACAGCAGGCAAGCAGGCTACCTGTTGTACAAACACCTGCAATGAGTGTTGAGCATCTAAGAGTATGGGACATCGATATTTATTCGCTGCAGGATAATCCTTAAGTCGGCAATGATGAATTAAGAATTAGCTTTTAATAGTAAGGCGCTTAAGCAATCAAGCCGAGTCGCCATTTTGGCGTCCTGTATACTATCTGTGTAAATCCTAGTTTATCTGAGACGTAAAATGGAGGCAGTCCAATTTTCCATGATTTTTAATCCTGAGCCGTTTTTCCAATCAACGCACAACGTCTCAATTGGCCATCCACAAGAATGATTCCAATCGCTCGTTCCGCTTCGATACGGTGATTTGGCGATGGCTTGAGTTTTGAACATAGTTTCAGTGCAAAAAATTTATATTTAAATTTTTCTTTACTTTTGAAAAACCTAAGCTTATACATATAAACTATTTTAATTAAACCTAGACCTATATGCACACTATTATATTCCCTAATGCTTTCAGCAGAAGATTCTTTTTTCTATATCTGTTGATTTTAGCTCAGTTTTCCTATGCGCAGCAGACAATCGCCACTAAACCCGTGAATCCCACTGCTTCTCTATATTTGATTGATGCTCCGGTAGCGACTCATGGTTCGCCTGATGAGACTCCACAGAATAGCGTTACTTCTTTGCGGAATTTTTCTACACAGTCCAGCGATTCCTTAACGTTTACTTCCGCCAGTTCTAGCACCGTGCCTCTTAGCGGGTTTGCAATCGATGCGTCCAATCGGAATGATACACTTTCCGGGTATCATGAGTATTACATGGCATCTGAAGGTTACGAGGGCTTGGATGGTTTTGACGGAGACTTCACTGATTCTAATTGCATTCCCGGTACACTTACAGACGACTTTCAGGACATGACTCTACGCAGGATTAATTACTATCGAGCTCAGGTTGGACTGCCAGCAAACATTTATTTCACATCGGAGAAAAACGAAAAATGTCAGAAAGCGGCGATCGTTATGGCTAAAAACAACGCTATTTCACATTATCCAGCTACAGCATTTCCAGGTGATCCTTGTATTGATCAGGATGTAATCGATGCTGCCCGGTATTCAAATCTGTCTCGTGGAAGTTCTAGTTCTAGTTATGGCCCCGGGTCAATTGATGGTTTGATAACAGACGATTATTCCAATAATGCAGCAGTCGGACACCGCCGCTGGCTATTGTACACACGTGCTCAGGAAATGGGAAATGGATCAGTTCCGGCTATAGGCGCATATCCTTCTTACATCAATGTCGTTTGGGTTATTGGAGCGCCTTATGCAGACCCTCTGGATCAAAAGGTTGCCTGGCCAAATGAAGGTTATGTTCCCTGGCAATTGGTACCTAATGATGGAGAAACGTTCCCTCGCTGGTCCTACTCTTATCCGGGTGCAGACTTTTCAGGAGCAAGTGTTAGCATGATGCAAGGTGGTACTCCAGTTAATCTGACTCAAGAGAGCCTGTACTTTTCTAGAGGTGACAACACAATTGTATGGCGTCCATCGGGAATCCCGGATGCTGCACCCAGCTCAGACACGGTTTATACGGTAACCATTACAGGTATCGCAAACGCACCGTCTACGAGCGTCACTTATGATGTGATTGTATGCGATCCTTATCGCTTAAATGATCCTGCCGTCGTCAGTGGACCTGAAAATCCTGCTTCGGGCATTGAGACAACTTACACGTTTAGTGCAGTTGATCAGGCCGAAGCGTATGAGGCACTCATCACTGGCGTAGCTCCAGGCTCATGGCTTGAAGGTGCTGAAGACAGTCCAGCGCCGCAGATTGTTGATGGAACAGATGCTGAATATAGCTTAATCAGCAGCGCCTACGCTGCCACCGGCTCTAAATCGTTTCATCTGACAATACCATCAGATTTTAGCGACGAAACCGTTGAGATTGATCGTACCATTATTCCTCAGTCAGGTTGCCAGATCAACTTCAAGTACCGTCGTTTCTTTATGTCCCCGAATACAAAACTGCGCATCGAGTTATCTTTGGATGATGGACAGAGCTATGATACAGTGGATACAATTGATGGCCAGAATTCTTCAGGTAACTCATCGCAGTGGGACCCGAATTTTATTAATGCAACGATTCCAGTACCTGCAAGTTACGTAAATACTTTAGTAAAGTTACGTTTTCGCTTGGAGTCTACAGGTTGGAAATACACGGGTACTGGTCCTAACAATGGGCTTCACATTGATGATGTTTCGATAAGCAACTGTTTAGAAATCACTGAATCAACCACTGTGTCACTGAATTCCAGTGAGACCAGTTTTGGAGTTACACCAACAGCTGTTGGCCAGCAATACTACCTGCAAGTCAGAGCCATGCTTGGGGGTCACTGGTTTGCCTATGGCGATTCCCTGATCGTTACCTCGCAAGAGTCTGCAGATCCTCCTGTTATAACAAGTCCAAGTACTGCAACTGGCGAACAGGGAGTTGCGTTCAGCTATACGATTACCGCAAGTAATTCACCAACCGGTTACAGCGCTTCCGGACTTCCAACAGGTGCAAATCTGAACACGACTACTGGTCAAATAACTGGTATGCTTGCACCGGGTCTTTACGAAGGTATCACTCTAGGTGCCAGTAATTCCGACGGCACTGGCAATGCATCACTAACCATTAATATTTTAACCGGTTATGAAGCAATGGTCGCCAGTAATTATCCGAGTCTGGGAGCACCCGAAGACGATGACGACTTCGATAGTATTCCCAATATCCTTGAGTTGGCGATTCTTGGTATGGATCCGGAAACTCCCGATGTAGACTTAATGCCTACAGCAACGCTTTCAGGAGATTACATGACGCTCACCCTTCAGAAATCCGGAATGCACGGGATTAATTACGGCGCTGAAGGTACTGCAAATCTACTGCTACCGTCGTCTTGGTCTACAGATAACCTGATAATAGTCGAAGATGAAAATACCTTTGAAGCCAGTTATCCTATCAATTTATTATCGGATGAATATTTTATGCGCCTCACCGTTGAACAAAATAACGATACAACACTGTAGCAAACAGATTAAAGAAACTTAGCTGTTACATGCCGAATGTGTGTCACGAAGATTCAATCAAACTAAAATCAGAAAGGATAAAAGGAAGGATCATAACTATATCTTAGATGAGAGAAGGCCTCTAGGCGCAGCTTCAATTTAACTCGGTTGATGCAATGCCCACTTTACTTCCTTATACGATCCCGTGTGCTTCTGTTTTGAAGCACACGCCTTATCCTATTGATGCATAATCTGAATTGAAAATCTTTGAAGCAGCTTTGTTATTCTGTCCGACACTCGGGCGTTATGCAAAGACGGCTGAATCAGGCTTCTCGACACTCGGCAGAGATGCATGTTTTGTCAGGTGTCCTGCCGGAGCCATTCTGCAAGGGTTTCCAGACTGTTTCCGGTGAAGGCATCTGTGCGCAACATCAGGTCGAGCACGACTTCAACATCGTAGCCTTTGGAGCCGACTTTCTCTTCTACCCAGTCTAGCAAAGCCTGCCGCACCTCTGCTTCATCTACAGGCAACGAGGCCTTTAGCTTGTCGAGCCAGTAGATGGCAAGAAAACGTTCACAAAGCAGTTGCCCCCGTTTTTTGATAGAGTGGATCCGATTGTTGATCTCTAAACCTAACTGGCTGTGTTGGTAGGCTTGCTGAAAGGTATCGATTTTTTCGTCTTTGTCCTGCAAGCGGTAGGCCAGTTCGATGCAGGTCTCGGCAAGATTGTGTAAGGCTACGGGCAACTGATCTTCATTGCCAATAATCTGTTTTGCGTACACGCCTTCCCAGTTGTGCTGAATTCCTTTTTCAAGGTAATCAATCGCTTCCGCTGATTTTGGTTTTAGCTTACCGATCATCCGATAAGCAATTCCCTGATTGACCAGCAGATTACTGACCATCGACTCTTCAACCTCAGGTATCTTCAGACCCTTGTCATAGGTTTCAAGCGCTTTCTCAAGATCCCCTTCCCACTCGTAGTAGCTTGCCAGCACATTGTAATACCGTGCCATTTGATAGCTATCCCGCTCGCCATCCTGCATAGAGGCAAGAATTTGCGCCATGATCTCAAAGGACCGTTTCACCGTTTCCTTGTATTGAGAGACACGATTCATGACGATGATGACCGTTAGGGTAACATAAAGATTGATTTTTGTAATCGAAGCCAGGTCTGCGCCAATGAAAGTTTCTGCATCGGCATCATCGGGAGACAGTTTACCGCCAAGCCATTTTCGATCCATTTCAATCAGTTTTTCTACAGCCTCGACGTACTTGCCCTGCTGGCTGAGTACATTACTTTCACCAATACCTGAATAGACCGGATAGATTGCCTTCAGATAATCGTAACAAATGCTGGTTCTTTCATACATGCCGGCACGCTGAAATGCCTGCACAAGATCTCGCAGGGATTCCGTGCGGATCAATCGGAATAACTTTGCCTCGAGATTCTCTCCACCATTTTTCGTCCACAGGACAGACATCAGTTTCCAGTACTTTCTCAGCAACCGGTATTGTTCCGTGTGGGTAATTGCTTTTATGAATCCTTCTACGGACAGTAGCTTACGTTCATTGTAAATACTGGTTGTCGCATGCGTGCCTGCCAGAATAACCGCTGTCGCCGGATCTCGAGCCCTCTGCAAGACTGATTCCACACTCGCCTGCAACCACGTGCATATATATTCCATCTCTGCGCGCACATCCGAACGTTTGTCTTTTACAATGGAAGGTTCGACGATATACATGTCGCTGGTAAGCTCATTGACTGGCGAAAGAAGGCCATAGTCGTTCAGACAGCGGTTCAGAAACACTTCCACGGAAACTTTTTCCCGAGAGGTAGTTTCAGAAAAAAAACGGGAACCAAAGTGTTCAACCAGCAGTTCCATCAGAGGCAGTGAAAGGACATTGATCAGAACCGTGTCTTCCGATTCTTTTTTCTGGTTCGCGTCGACATACCAGTCGTCTGGAACGTTTGCAGTCGAGGCACACACCATCACCGGCAGCAGTTCCCGTTCCCAGGTTTGAAGGTATTCCATGGCAATTGGCGTTGCCGTTTCATCTTCTTCGATAACCGATTCCTCCCACTCCACCGGATGCTGTATCAGCTCATCCACCAGCTTGCGCGTGGCAAACTTCTCACCGATGTGTACGTATATATCCGTCGGAAGCCGGGCTTCTATAATTCCGGGTATGAGCGTTTTACCGACCCAGTCCTGCCCCTCTTTCAGAAGACCGGGATCCCACAATTCAACTTTCTCTACATACTTGCTCTTGAAGGAAAGTAGATATAAAGCCCTTGAAGCGCGGTTGCGGTGACGCTCATTCGTATCCAGAAACTTTTTCGCGTCTGAAAAAGTCTGCACAAAGTCTCCCTGAAAGATAAAGGGGAACAGGTATGCAATCAGAATGAAAAGTGAGGTATATACGAAAAATATCTGGTTTTTGTTTACGATGACCGTAGTCGGGCCATTTCCCAGACTTAACAGTTCATTGATCAGATTTCCATAAGCGCCTAGAAGCCCAATTACCAAAACCATAAAAACTGCCGGCATGATTAGCAGGACAGGTTCCATAAGATAGGTAACGATCAGCTTGAAGTACAGACCAAAACTTGTCTTTCGGGTCAACTTCTGCAACTGTTTGATAATTGCCTCGATCGTATCATCCGAACGGATGGCAATGCACAATGTCTTTCCGTTTAGTTTGACCGAGCCTTCATCATCTTTGGAAGGTTTTGGCGCTTTCCAGACGAATCCCCCGATAATGTTTACCTTGGGATCCTCCGATGCTACGGAAAATTTACTCTCTTTCATACACTATCGCTTACAGGCCCCCTCAGCAGTAACTCGCACTCAGGATTCTTTTCTTATCGCATCCAGATCATTGAGTTCCTCCAGGTAGTCCTTATAGTAATCTACCACCAGTGTTTCGCCATCTGCCATCCACGAGGTTGCATCATATAGTTTGCCAAAATCTTCGCTCACCCGGTAAGAACCCACTCTAGCGTAGACAATATCTCTACGTAAAGGCAACAGCTTGTTTATGTCGTTCTCGATCCAGCGGGCATCCGGATCCGACATGTAAAAGTAGCACTCTCCGAGCGGCGTTTTAGAAGGAAATTCAAAACAGGGCGCACTCACCCGCTTGTAGTAGCGCTCCCTTTTATCCAGCATTTCCAGTTCGGAAGCCTTTACCTTGAAAACAACCGCATTGAACGAATAACCCTCCGCAAAAACAGTATTGGCCGCAGCACGTTCTATCGGACCGCGCCCAAGCCGGTTCTCGGCCACGTAATGATCCGGAAAAAGGTTATATAATCGTTTACAACCCTCTACAACCACTGGAATCAGTTCCTTTTCATCGGCGCTATCCTGACTGACCGTATCACCCAGGGACTCCCTTAACAAAAGAGTTCCATAACCGGCAACATAAACAGTATCTGATGAATTTTCAGTCGAATGGTCGATCGGTGATTTAGACATAATAAATTTGGCTCCCTGGAACAAATGACACTACATCAAAAAACAGAACCACCTGCATTCATCAACCTTAAATCAGGAATTAAGAATTAAAAATTAGCTTCTGCTTCTCAGGCTACCTGTTACGATGCAGACTACATCGACCAACATATCCAGAGTAATGGAGGCATTGCAGTCATACCACCGAAAATGCCGGGCATTGCCCCTTTATCGATAAGAAAGAAGCAGCATCTTGACTTTTTGAGTGAAGAGCCAGAGGTTAAACAATTATGAATTATCAAGAAGCGATTTTGAATCAGCCGGTAAATCAAATTGATCTGGAAACTGTTTCTGCATCGGAACGAATTAGCTGGGCGCATGAGAAATTCGGCGACGGTTTAATTCTAAGCACCAGCTTCGGTATCCAAAGCGCAGTTATGCTTCATCTGGTTACGACCCAGATTCCCGATATACCGGTAATTTTCGTTGATACGGGATATCTTTTTCCCGAGACGTATCGATTCGCAGAAGAACTTACCGAACGCCTGAATCTAAACCTTAAAATCTATTTGCCGCGCCAGACTGCTGCCCACCAGGAAGCAGTCCATGGCAAACTCTGGGAACAAGGCATTGAGGGCCTCACACAATATAACCAAATTAACAAAATCGAGCCAATGAATCGCGCCGTTCAGGAATTTGGCGCAAAAGCATGGTTGTCGGGTCTTCGCAGAAAACAGTCATCTACTCGCGAACATCGAAAAGTCGTTGAACAGCAGAACAAAATCATGAAAATCTACCCCATCATCGACTGGAACGACAAAAATGTTTACGATTATCTGACTCAGAATGATTTACCGTATCATCCTCTATGGGACGAAGGCTATGTATCCGTTGGTGACACGCATAGCACCAGCAAGCTTAGTGAAAATATGAGCGCAGAAGATACCCGATTCGGAGGGCTCAAACGTGAATGTGGACTTCACGAATCCAGTGCCGCACTCGATTATCAGATCTGAGTAGAGTCGAAGCGGTCGATTACCTTAATTAAAGCACTTGCAGTGGTTTCCACAAGGTGACCCCATCGGGACAAAATCGCTTTTGCGAATATGTCCAAAACCACCTGAAATAACACGCTGTATAGCCTGCCCTGTTTCCGGGTGTACTTCCAATGGCTCATCAGTCATCGACTGTTTTACTTCAAACCGCACGACCTGCTCACCGTCTTCCTTTGGGATAGTCTCATAGATGTACGTAGGCATGATTTGAATTCCATCTACTTTCTAATCATAATACGAGCAAAAAAATATACATACCGTGACTACAAATTAATTTGCAAAGCTCTGTGCTTGCACACGATCACATGAATCGTTTAAGAAAAGACCTTCTTAAATTATAAGCATTTATCCAATTTTTTTGCTGATTCAACGATCAATCAAAGTGGACTCATTTCAATTACCAGCAGATCGCTGCCCCAGGCATGTCGCTATCATTATGGACGGCAACGGACGCTGGGCCAGAGAACGTAGACTTCCCAGAATCGAAGGACATCGCCGCGGTGTTGAATCAGTCAAACGCGCTTTAAACGCAGCTCAGGAAATAGGTGTCGAGGTCGTAACTCTTTACGCCTTTAGCGTCGAAAACTGGAATCGCCCCCCAAAAGAGGTTAAAGCGCTCATGAAACTCCTTGATTTCTTCCTGGCAGATCAACTTTCCGATTTGATCCGGCGAAAAATACGATTCCGGGTAATTGGCCGCTACAATGAGCTACCGCAGAAAATACAGAATCATCTTCGCAAAGTTGAAGCTAAAACCGCACATTTTGACCAGCAAACACTTGCACTCGCTTTGAACTATGGAGCTCGAACAGAAATTGTGGATGCTATCAAGTCAATCACCCAGGCCGTTCAAAAGGATGAAATAGATATCGATAAAATGGACTACGATCTTTTTAGCCGCCATCTTTACACAGGTGATCTGCCCGATCCGGATCTGATCATTCGCACATCTGGGGAACATCGACTAAGCAACTTTCTTTTATTACAGGCCGCCTACGCTGAAATCTACTTTACCCCGGTGCTCTGGCCTGACTTCAAGGAAGATGATTTTTACTCTGCACTGACCAACTACGCCTCACGTGAACGCCGCTATGGCAAGACTACTGAACAATTACAAAGACCTTAACAAGGCTGATAATTCTTTTAATTTCATAGCCCGTAAAATGTTTCCATCCAAGTTTTTTCGACAGACCGGCTCCATGAAGCAGCGCGTCGTTAGTTTTTTCTTCCTGTGGACCATTGTAGCTGTTTCATTGCTTATTTTTGGCATTCACGCGGGCGTTTGGATCTTTGCAATACTGGCGTTGCTTACTCAGTTGGAGCTCTACCAACTCTTTGAGAAAATGGAACTCCAGCCGCTAAAGCACTTAGGCAGTATTTGTGGCCTTCTAATCGTACTTGGCTCTTACTATCTTGATGGGATCGACGCTGGCACAAATGTCTTTGTCCTATGCTTTATCCTGCTCGTAATTGTCATCATCTTCAAAGACTTACGAGCTGGTCGTTTGCGCAGTTTCATCCCCACTCTCTTCGGATTGCTTTACGTGCCCTACATGCTACATTTTTTTGTAAAAATAGCAAAACTGGCGATGCTTAATGGCTACACAGACACGACTGGAGTATTTCTGTGCGTCTGGACCGTTGTTGTCGCTAAATGCACAGATGTCGGTGGATTGTTGATCGGCATGAAGATCGGCAAAACACCCTTATCAAAGATCAGCCCCAAAAAAACAGTTGAAGGCGCGGCTGGCGGTCTTCTTTTTACAATGCTTGTCGGCCTGCTCATCTTGGGTGCCTTTAGTTCGGTAGCTCCGGAAAACTTCAGTTGGTGGCGCTCCCTGCTAATTGCACTTCCGGTTGGCATCGTGGCAATTGCATCTGATCTGGTCGAGTCGGCCTTAAAACGACAGGCAAACGTCAAAGACTCCGGGATTAGCATCCCGGGCATCGGTGGTATTTTTGACCTGACTGACAGTCTGATCCTTACCGCCCCACTCGCTTATCTGATGTTTGTATACTTCATTTTTTAGATGCCTGAAACTGCAAAAAAGAAAGTTGTACTGTTTGGTGCAACCGGCTCAATTGGCAGTAGTACCCTGCGCGTCTTGCGAGCCCATCCGGAACGTTTACATCTCATCGGTGTTACCGCTCATTCCAATTACAAAAAACTTGCTGAAATATGTCATGAATTTGCAGTTCCTCACGCAGTACTCTCAAGCGAAGCAGCTTACAAAAATGCAAAAGAGACCAAGTGCTTTCCTGCCCACACTCAACTTTATTGTGGAGAGAATGGCTTGCTGGAAGTTTCAACACTGCCTGAAGCCGATAGCGTACTCATCGCCGTAGTTGGCGCATGTGGTCTAAAACCAGCACTTGCAGCCATTGAAGCAGGCAAAGATATTGCCCTCGCCAACAAGGAACTACTCGTTCTGGGCGGCGCTCTGGTCATAGAGGCGGCAAAACGCAAAGGTGTTCGTCTGCTCCCTACCGACAGCGAGCACAATGCCATCTTTCAGTGCATTGAAGGGCATCCCCTGCAACATGTCGATAAATTGATATTAACCGCATCCGGCGGCCAATTCCGTGACACACCACTGGAACAGCTTGTCCATGTCACTCCGGAAGATGCGACCCGGCATCCAAACTGGTCAATGGGTCCCAAAATCACCGTAGATTCAGCAACCATGGCGAATAAGGGTCTCGAATTGATTGAGGCACACTGGCTCTTTGGATTAGAGCCGGAACGTCTCCAAGTGGTGATACACCCTCAAAGCATTGTTCACTCCTTTGTGCAGTTTACCGATGGCTCCATACTTGCACAACTGAGCCCGCCTTCAATGACATTTGCAATCCAGCACTGCCTCCTTCATCCGGATAGAGCGCCGGGAGTTGATAAAACGATCAATTTCCAGGAAGCATTCCAACTGGATTTCAATCCTCCTGAATTCGAAAGATTTCCCTGCCTGAAGCTCGCCTATGATGCCTTATGCGCAGGTGGTTGTGCCCCTGCTGTTTTCAACGCTGCCAATGAAATTGCGGTCACCCGATTTCTCGCCTCTGAGATTTCCTTTCTCGACATTCCGCGAACGATTGGACACACGCTAGACTCAATCCCTTCAACCGCAATCACCTTCGACCTGGACACTCTTCTGGAAATAGACACCCAGGCACGAAAAATCGCAAAAGGCTTTGAACCTTGATAGGAAACCACTACAAGCCAGCCAACGTTTAAATTCCTATGGAATGACTGACTTTAGGTTTTATGAATCCAACTTTGCACATCATTTGCGGGTTGCCGGGATCGGGCAAAAGTACTTTGGGCAGAAAGCTTGAAAAAGAATTGCCAGGCTTTCGGTTTTGTCCGGACGAATGGATCAAGGCTATTTTTACTGAAAACAATTGGCAATTTGGCAGTGAAGAATATCAGGAACAAATTGAAGCACTACAATTAAATTTGGCTAAGCGACTACTGCAAGTAAATGTGAACGTTATCATGGAGCTATCAACAGTCGATAAAGATACACGAAACAGAATTCGCATTGAAGCCCAGAAAGTCGGCGCTCGGGTTAAATTACATTTCTTAGAGCTTCCTGTTGAGGAACTTAAAAGACGTATAATTCAACGCAACCTGAATGAACCAACCAGAACAGACACGCTAAGGATTGAAGAAGATATACTAGACGAGCTTTTTAACGGGTACTTAAAGTTACTGGAAGTACCTACGCCTGATGAACTAGCCAATTTTGATTAAGATACGACTGTTATTGTATTTGTATGACGACTTGATCATTATCATTTTCTTCAAATTCATCATCATCATAATCACTACTTTCACTTACGCTGACGCTTCTCTTAATTTTTCCAACAGGAACATCAGGTAGATCTATTTCAAAATCGTTTTTCAAAGACTTAAATTCGTCTTCTACACTCGATTGATCGACCCCCACCAATGGATCAGAAAGCTTCTGGTTGAATTCTTTTGCACGCTCAACAAGATCATCGCATACTTCCATTTGCTCCTTGCATTGTTTACCAATCTTTACCGCTTCTTTTAGAGCAGGCAAGGCAACTTCTTTCTGAACCCGCATGTACTCTATATTAAATTGAATTTCTTCAATAAGAAGATCTGTCATCTCTTTGTATTCCAAAGCGTTGTTAAGCCTTTTAAACTGCTCTTTTATATGCTTGAGGCGTCTTAATTTAAGACTCTTATCAACCTTTTTCCCAAAGTACTGATCGTAATTAGTAAGCGTCTCTTGGAGTAAGTCGGTTATTAAATTGGCATCTTCGAGTTCCTTGTACTTTTCACGGCTTATTTTTGCATACTTTTCGGCATTACGAAGTGCAAGTTCATACTTAAATGCATTTTCAATTCCGACTTTCTTTATATCTTCTAGACTACTGGATAAATTATGAGCATTTTCTATCATCCACATTGCATTATTTATTTCCCGCTCATAGTTATCTAGAGTCCTTAGTTTGTCTGCATAAGTATTGTCGGGGTCCCATTCTACGGCAACTACACCGGGAGGCTCCTCCAAGCCTCTTAACCATTCATCGATTTTTAAAATACCTAGTGCTTCATAAAGTTCGTCTTTTTTATGATCCCCACCGGTTTCAACTGACTGAAATTTTTTCCTCAAAAGTTTTGCTTTTCTTTCGACTTTTGGCATCAGTTTTAGATCTTCAGCAATTTCATTTACTTCATGTTTTGCTGTAGCAAGTAGTCCATAGACATCATCAGGCTTCATAAACGAGGATGTTTTTTTGTCGATGAAATCGCTTGCCTTGAAAGTATCTGTCTTACCGTAGTTAACACGTATCCCCACTTTGCTACCGAGTTCTTCGAACATATCAGTAATCTTCGACTTTAATTGTGATCTAGCCTCGGTATTCGTATTTTTGAAGTAAGCCATTTTGCCGAATCCAGCCCCACTGGTGCTAAGATAGAAGTTACCATCCGCGTATTTTACTTTGTGGCTATCCGTGTAGGTCTTCAAACCGGAATCATTAACATATACAGAAATCATCCCATCCAGAATCCGAGCCGTATCACTTCTAGATTTTTCAACTTTATTAATACGTTCCTGTTCCTTCTTCAAGCGCTCGCGTTCGAGTCGCTCACGCTTTAATCGCTCACGCTTTAATCGTTCTCTCTCTAATCGTTCTTCCTCTAATCGTTTTCTCTCCAGGGCAATCTCCTTCTTCTTTTTCTTTGAAACTTCTACCATCCCTTGTTGCGTTTGCAGCATGCTTCCCCCGCTGTACTTTTGTTTAAATTCATTGTGCATTTCCAGCAAATCGTTGTCATTAAAATCGCCGAGGCCCAGCATTTGAATGTAAATCTTAAATGTTTCAAAATCCATCGTTAGTTAATTGGTTGAGTTATTACAGTTTGTTTAAATCTATTCCGAAGTTTGAAATATGACCTATGCATAATTTGACAGTGAAGTATCCAACCTGCCCAAGACTTCACCTAATGTATCAGAAAAAGACATATCAGTATCCAACATTTCCTTGGAAAAAGCTTCGCTGGCACGAATGCGCTTAGCAATCACATTGGAATTTAAGTGTTTCCTGTAACCATGAACAGCTTGTTGCAACTCCCTGACAGCTCCATGTCTCGCTTCCAAATCACCAAAATTGTCGTCGACTTTCCTAAGACCCATTACAACCGGAAACTTAAACTTTTCTTCTCTGATAGCTGCCAAACCATCGTTTGCAATTTGTTTAAACCCAGGATTTTCGAGCGCTCTAAAAGCTTCTTGTAATTTAACAACCTGTTCATCAAAGGTGTCTATTGCACTGATACACTCTCCCTTGAGCGACTCCCAATTACTTTCAAATTCAGTCCAGTCAACGGCGGACCCACTGGTAAGTAAAGCGTTGAGTTGACTTCTGACCTTTGTAACAAGGCTGTCTGCCTCGGAGAATTCGCCACGTCTGGCCAATGGTATAATCTGGCTAACATCCAGTTTTACTTGTTTAAGGATATTTATCATATTTTCATCCTTGTTTTCTTTTGCCTTTTCGAAGAGAGGACGAATTTCTTCAGCTAGAATTCTATTAAGTTCCTTCTCTTTCCTTAAAATAGCCAGATCTGTCACTGTAAAATTTTTCATACTGAGCTGCTTTTTCAGAACGTTTTTTTCAGGCAAAATACTAAGCTTTTCACCTTCAGGTAACGCTATGTAAAAGTGATTACCCTTTTTGCTCAGCTCTCCGATATAAACATTACTTGAGGCAATACCGTAATCATCACGAAATGCCTTTTCTATGGCTGCTTCCTTAATGTCGCGTTTTACTGGAAACAAGATAAAGTGACAGTCCTTTTTTGTAAGACCGCCAATTGCAAATCGATAAATAATTTTGTTTTCAAGATTGGTGGAGCCTATCTCTTTATCTGTTTTGTATATTACCTCGGATCCCATAATGTTATATCTTAGTGTGTTTTAAGTTATCATTGAACTATTTGCAAAATTGCCGAACAGCAACTAATGTTTATTCCATCATAAATTTGAGACTGTCAAGGCCAAAAAATTGTCAGTAAACGACACTTATTTGTACATAGAGTTTGCTTCTTTCATGGGTTTTCAGCTTATGTGCTGTTCGTTCTTTGGCGCTCGCTTCTGTCAGCAACGCTGAATAGTTGAATCAAATGTTGAATCTGTAGCGTTTTGCTATTTCGTATACTTTCATATCAATCATAATTCGATGTTCGACATTCGATGTCCAAAAAAGGTTCACAATGCTTCTTACCATTTTTTATATCGCCATTGCCATATTTGCGCTAAGCTTCTCGATATTCATCCACGAACTAGGTCATTTCCTTGCCGCCAAAAAACGCGGTCTCTTTGCTGATCGCTTCTCCATCGGGTTTGGCCCCCGAATCTTTGGATTCAATTGGAAAGGAACGGATTTCCGCATCTCCTTGTTGCCACTAGGTGGTTATGTATCCTTGCCACAACTAGCCGACATGGGCCGACTAGAAGGAGGCGATGGAGATGAAGCGAAAGAGTTGCCACCGATAAGCTATGCGGACAAAGTGATCGTTGCGGTGATGGGTGTCATTTTTAACATAATTTTCGCCTTTTTATTGTCCCTGATAATGTGGGTAGTTGGCAGAGAAATCATCCTGTCGACAAAAATCCATTCTGTTCCTGAGCAAATTGTTAATTACGAAGGTATCGAAGTACCTGGCCCCGCGTACGAAGCAGGCATTTTGGAAGGCGACCAGATTGTCCGAATTGACGGAAAGAAAATTCGCAACTGGATCGAACTCAATAATGTCATCATGACAGGAACACAACGGGACGATTCCGGCCGTACCGTCGCTGAGGTTGAAGTACTCCGTAACGACACCACGAAAACACTTTTCGTCTATCCGGTTCTGATGGATGTCGGTATCGACAGCATTCGCACAATAGGCGTTGATCCGGGAACTGATTTAGTCGTCTCCTCTGTCCAGGAAAACATGCCTGCATTTAAAGCGGGACTCCAGCCGGGTGACCAAATCCTTGCCCTCGATGGCCTGACGGTTGATTCATCTGCTTTTCTAAGTGTTTATCTGAGCAGACACGATAGTGGCACCATTGATCTATCTGTTTTACGTAACGGCGAAGAAATCGTTTTACCGATTGAGCCTCGGATCGCTCCAGGCGAAACGACGCCTCGATTTGGATTTGCCTACTATTACGAAGCTACAAAAGAACGCGTTTATTTAAATCCGATCGAGCAACTCTCAGCTATGTTCAGAACCATGCAACAAACACTGGTTGCATTAATAAGTCCCCATTCAGATATAACGATCGGCAACATGAGCGGTCCCATCGGAATTGTGCACGGACTCACCAGCCTGATTCGTTACGACTGGATCGATCTCGTCTGGTTTCTTGCGTTGATCAATGTCAACCTGGCCATGTTAAACATTCTTCCGATTCCGGTATTAGACGGCGGACACATCTTATTTGCGACCATTCAAAAGCTGGTGGGACGTCCGGTTCCGCGCAAAGTGATGGAATATTCCTATACCGTCTGCATAGCGATCCTGCTGTCATTCATGGTGTACTTGAGCTATCGCGACATACTCAGAGTCGGCCTTGATGCAGGCCTTATCGAAGACAAGCCCAACGCTGAACCCACTACGGACACCGGGCAGTAGAACACATTAGCGACTCAGTATATTACTAATGCGCCGTAAAATACCTCTCGATTTAGGCTTGCTCGAAATCGCTTCCTGACCGGTTAATGCGTAGTGCAAAAGTCCAAGCACGGTGCTGTATTCAGGCGTCTTCAGTGCTTTGGCTACGTTCTGAGGCCCAACTGAAGCACGGGCTTCCAGGCCAAAGACGCGGTTTGCGGTGGCGCTAATCCCTTTAAGCCGTGAAGTTCCGCCAGTTAGGACGATTCCAGAGGCAATGTGAGTTGGGGACAGCAGTTCTTTCGCTTCCAGGGTATGTTTGATGATTTCAAAGATCTCTGAAACGCGGGCTTCGATTATTTTTGTAATTGCGGCAAGCGTATACTCGCGATCTCCAATACTTAAATCTCCATAGAGCCAGGCTTTTTTATCCCGGTCTGCACTTTCATAATATGCCCGGCCATTTGACAGCTTAATTTCCTCCGCGCTTTTACGCCCGATACGCAAGCCGATACTAAGATCATTGGTGATGTGATCACCGCCGACAGGCACAACCCCGGTCAGGACAATGTAACCTTTTCGATAGAGAACAAAGTCCGATGTGCCACCCCCGATATCAATCACCAAAGTGCCGTTTTCTTTCTCCGACTCTTCCAGAAGGACTGCACCAGAAGCAATACTTGAAATGATAATGTCGCTAACGTCCAGATCAATGCCACGAATCACCCGCAAGTTATCGCTCACGGCCTGGCTGCTGCCATGCACAGACCAGTAGCCGACTTCCAGCCGCTTGCCCTGCTTCGAAAGCGGATTGTCGACCACCTGACCATCGACCAGAAACGGATTCTGAATGTGGTGAATGTAAGTCCTGGAATCTTCGAGTCGGCGCCGTTTGGCATCTTTTTTGGCTTCTTCGATGTCCGCTTCACGAATTACCGAGTCCGAAGAACTCACCGTGGTTGTGCCCAGATTGAAATCACCCTGCAAATGGCTCCCGGTTTGCGCCAGATAAATCTCGTCGATACGTGTTCGGGTATTTTCCTCTGCAGCAATGATTACAGAGTGGACGCAGCTACTGGCATTCTTCAGATCAGTGATGACGCCTTTTTTCACACCTTTGGAAGAACAGGAACTGTGCCCGATTATATTCAGTTCTGAGTTGCCGACAATCTCGCCCACAAGGATGGATACCTTGGACGTTCCGATTTCAACTGCACCGACTACTTTGGATTGACTCATGGATAAGGAAGGAAGCTTTAAATTTGAGCTGCGTGCATCTAGACGTTTCTCTTCACTAAAATCAACAAAACCTTCACACCTATACCATCAAAAAGTAATCACAGAAAATCCTATTAGATGATTGATTGTTAGCTCAACTTGGAGTGTATGCGACACGCCTGATAGAGCACATCTCTGCTTTCTGTAAAAGCAACGGTTCTATTTCTACGATTCGATTTGATAAGTCGATTGCACCGTATTTTACGGTTAGCACAAAAATGATCTCCTCGAAGATTGCGCAAACAAGAAAATGTTGCCGAACAACTACGTAGGCTGCGCCTACTCCGTGCGAAACTTAAACGATATGTAAAAAATGAATAAATTGATTTTTTAGTGACAATATCAGCTTCGAGCTTCGTATAAAGAAAGAGAACCAATCATACTGAAAGTGAACCCCAGGCTATCGAACCCGGGCAGACTTTTGGAAAAGAATAAAAAATTGAATACGCCATACCCCATTATGAAAATCATGATCCAGAACACCACATCCCTCACTTTCAACCGGACATATCCAGACGAGCTAGTCAATGCGAGATCACGCCCCGGGACTTCTAAAAAGCATTTGCACCTTGCGTCCCACCGGCTCGCATGACTAATCTCTACAATATGCCATCAAAGGCAAACTGGCTGAAATCACCTAATAACAAAGTAATGGAGACAATTATGGATAAGAGCACAACAGAACAGGATTTATGGAAAAGTATCTGGGAAAGAAAAGGAAATGAAGTATCAGAAAAAATTGAATTAGCAGAGCTTATCGCTATAGATGGGTTTGATACTGGTGCAGGAAATTTCTCTGTTAATAGTTGGTTGACTTTTGTTAAAGAGATACAAGTTCGACTGAATATTAAAGGAAAAATATTAGAAGTTGGTTGTGGTGCAGGTGCTTTCTTGTATCCATTGTACAATGCAGATATTAATATTTTTGGTATTGATTATTCTAGTTCTCTTGTGGATATTTGCTCGAGGATAATGCCTTCAGGAATATTTAAAGTAGCAGAAGCTAACATCCTTCCATTTGAAGATTTATTTTTTGATGCTATCGTAAGTAATAGTGTTTTTCAGTATTTTGAGAGTTTAACTTATGCTGAAAATGTAATAAACGAAATGGCACGCACACTAAAAAGCACAGGAAATATTGCACTTCTCGATATTAATGATGCGTCTAAGAAGCAAGAATATGAATTAATAAGAAGAGCAAAACTAGGTGATGATGATTATGATAGACTGTATGGCAGCTTAACCCATAAATTTTACAGAAAAGAATGGTTTGAAAATATTGCAAACCATCTTAATTTCAAATGCGTCATTGAAAATCAAAATATTATAGGATATGATAATTCAAAGTTCAGGTATAATGTTTTCTTAAGTAGAGAGGATTGATACTACAATACCAAGAGTATAATCGGGTAGCGAGGGGCATTAAGAGCATTGAGGAACATC
>CAZTSB010000111.1:0-15709 GCA_964616435.1 uncultured Puniceicoccaceae bacterium
ATCGGAGTATCGCGATCGATGTTTACAAATTTTACTCCCATGCAACATTGGTGAAGGAAATAGAAACCATACGCAAACTGTTATTCAAAGTTCATTGTTCTTAAGTCCGACACTCCCTTTTGTAAATCAAATATAAGCATATTTATGATCGATAGGGTAACTTTTTATCGATCATGGGTTAAGCATTGAAGCATGGATGTAAATTTGTGGTCGATCACTAAAATCATGAAACATTGTACTTCTTTAAGATTTCTCGGTAACTGGTACCGGATTCTAGTGAAACTCCACGATTTTAAGGCACGCACACTTCCTTCAGAAGTAATGCCAATCTTCCATCCCGTTTTTCGAAGGTATTGATTTCGCATTGCCATATTATGATGACTTTAAAGCCAAGTTTTTCCAATTCTTCCTGGGTTGTTCTGTCGCGAACTTTGGTACCTTCGATTTTGTTTTTCCAAAACTCCTTTCGCGTTTCGGATAGTTTCGCAGCTTTGCAGATGTGACTATACTAAAAAATAAACCTATCTTTTTGCAAAAAAGATGATAAAAGATAGGTATGTTTTATCAATTATTTCGCAAATCTTCTGGTTTCCTCAAGGACTGGCTTCATTCTGCGAGGAGAAAACCTTTGGTGATAAGAGGTGCCCGACAAGTAGGAAAAACGTCCCTAGTAAGGGCTTTTGCTAAAGAAAATAATCTGACTTTGTGTGAAATCAATTTGGAAAAGAACTTACATTTAGACCAAATATTTCGTACTTACGATATCGATAAGATCAATCGAGAAATTGAAGCTATTATCGGTATCTATCCCGAAAAAAGAAATAGCGTGTTATTTCTTGATGAGATACAGGCAACCCCACATGCATTGGCTGCATTGCGTTATTACTTTGAAGAGAAGCCCGATCTACCTGTTATAGCAACAGGGTCATTGCTTGAATTTGCTCTAAGTCGGGCAAACTTTTCCATGCCGGTTGGAAGAGTTGTCTACTATCATTTGTTTCCGCTTTCATTCCAGGAATTTCTACAAGCTGTTTCGCCTGATCTGATAAACTACATTGAGCAAATGAGCTGGAAAAATCAAATACCTGAAAGCGCTCACCAGAGGCTTTTGGAAAAGCAAAGGGAATATTTTTTTGTAGGGGGTATGCCGGAAGCGGTATCTGTTTACAGGGAAAGTCGTTCAGTAACCGAAGTGACAGAAGTGCATCGCTCAATCATTGATACGTATCGTGAAGATTTTCACAAATATGCGACCCAAAAAGAGTTGCTCAGACTGCAGAAAGTTTTCGCGCAGATTCCTTACATGCTGACGCAAAAAACAAAATACAGTCGTTACGATCCAGATGCACGTTCTGGTGATGTAAAGCACGTAATTGAATTACTTGAAAAAGCCCGAATCTGCTTCCCCGTTGTACGCAGCCATTGTAATGGAATTCCTCTAAACGCCGAAAGGGATGAAAGGAGCTTCAAGTTAATATTTATCGATGTGGGTCTGACAAGTCACGTTCTGGGATTGAATTGGAACTCCATTGAAGGCTTAAGTGAAACCAGGCTGGTCAACGAGGGCGGCCTTGCCGAGCAGTTTATTGGACAGCACTTACTAAATCTTGGAGACGGCAAGCGAACTCCCGAATTGCATTACTGGCTTCGCGAAGGAAAAGCTAATAACGCAGAGGTTGATTACGTCATTGCTCATGGTGAGTCGATTTACCCTGTAGAAGTCAAAGCCGGTAAGAGTGGCAGTCTTAAATCGTTGCATCAATACTTGCTTCAGAAAGAGAGCAAGATTGCTTTTCGCTTTGACATGAATCCTGTAAGCAAACATCTTAAATCAGTATCTATACGTTTAAGTGGAACTCAAAAGAAAACTGAACGCCTTGATTACGAGATAATTTCACTACCTCTTTATGCAGTAGAAGCAATTCCGCGATTATGCGAAGAATTGGAAATCGTTTAATCAGCTAATAAGAATAAAATTGTGAACTTGAAAATTTTCGCATCGCTCCAATTTAAACACCGTAGTGTACAGATCCTGCTAACATTTTTTTTTGCAATCTGTATCTTCAGCTTTTCGGGATGCAAAAACCGTCAGTCTCAACAGAAACGGTTCGACCCGCGAGATCCTGAAGAGTCCAGGCTAGAAGAAGAGCCTCTGGAGTTTTCGACGCCTGAGCGTGACTTGGATCCCTCTTTGCTGATGCCAAGCGATGAGGAGTATCGGATTGGAGTCGGCGACTGGCTGGAAATTGAGATTACGGGTATTGCAGGCAGCCGTAGCGAAACATTTGTTATGCCTGATGGTAGGATTTATTATGATCTGGCAGGCGGTGTAAAGGTAGATGGAATGACCATTGAAGAAGTGGGAGAATGCTTGAAGCAGTCACTGAGCCGCGATTACTCAAGTCCAAGTATTAATGTAACCTTACGTGAGGTCAGCAGCCGCCGCGCCTGGTTGCTCGGCAGAGTCTACAAGCCCGGACTGTATCCATTAACTCAACCAACGACTTTACTGGAAGGTATTGCTCTTGCGGGCGGTCTGTTTACATCACGTTTCAGTGGTTCGACCGAAGAGCTTGCCGATCTGAGTAATAGTTTTGTGCTCCGCGACGGACAAGTGTTACCAGTAGACTTGCTGGCGCTTATGAAAGAAGGGGATATGTCCCAGAATATTTATCTGAAAGACGGCGACTATGTCTACATACCGTCATCACTTTCTCAGAATATTCATGTGCTGGGTGCAGTCGTCCAACCCCAGGCAATCGGCTACAAGAATAAAATAAGTCTAGTTTCAGCAATTTCACATGCAAAAGGGCCGAATGAGTATGCGCATCTGGAAAAGGTTTTGATCATTCGGGGATCGTTTAATTCACCTAAGGTAGCTGTCGTTAATTTAAAAAAAATCCTTTCAGGTCAAGCAACGGATATAAGGCTCAAGCCTTTTGATATCGTCTGGGTTCCCGATCGACCGTTTAAAGTCCTTGAACGCTATTTTTGGGTTGTGTTTGATGCTGCAGCAACGACTATTGCTGTTCGTGAGGGTGCAAACTCGGTTGAAACTATCGGAGATGATTCTCCAAGTGTGGTCATTCCACTTGGCGCTGAAGGACAATGAAAGATACTAGTGAAATTCCAGTTTGGAAGCGTTATTTCTGGAGGAATACTGTCAGTAATTACATCAGGACTATTACGCGACTTTTGCTAGGCCTGATTCTGTTCCGTTTGCTGTTCAGCGGTCTGTCCGAGGCTCAGTTTGGTTTTTGGTCGCTGCTTTGGTCGCTGTTTGGCTATGGTGTATTGTTGGATTTTGGATTTGGATTTACGGCACAGAAATCCGTAGCGGAAAAAACAACGACTGGAGAGTGGGACGAATTGAGTCGTTTATTGAGTACCCTGGTATGGACTTTTGTCGGCCTGGCGGTTATCCTAGCTCTGTTTTTCTTTTTAATACGTGGTTTATTTATTGGAGCCATCAATATTCCGCCGGAAGATCCGACGAATTATTCACTGGTTTATATAATCTTTTTTGCAGGGCTTGCACTTACCTTTCCCCTGGGTCTGTTTCCAGAAGTGTTGCGAGGGCTGCAGCGGATTGATTTGGCGAACTGGCTTAACACTGCTTCGGTTGTACTAAATTTTGTTGGTATTCTTGTGGCGCTGCAAATGGGCGCGAGCTTCGCGGTTATTGTTGCAGTGAGTGTGATTACCACCTTGCTGCCCAATGTTGGCGCCTTGTTTGTCGTCCGGAAAAAGCTTCCGAAGATATCACTCTCACCGAGGCATTTTCGTTGGGATGCGGTCAAATCGCAGATGGGGTTTTCGATTGCTGCTTACCTAATTACTTTCAGTAATCTACTGATGGCCAAAAGCGATCAGATGGTTCTGGGCTTTACACTCGGGGTCACTGTAATTGCCGCCTATCAGGCCGGGTTCAAAGTAGCGGAAATGTTTAATCTATTTACTATCCAGTTGCAGGATGCACTGAGTCCGGCAGCGGCTAGCATGAATGCTACCGGTGACTCAGAAGGACTGAAAGACTTGCTGCTGAAAACATCGCGGCTTACGTTTTTGATCAGTACGCCGCTCTACGGGCTATGTGCAGTTTATTTAGAGCCACTGATTCGTCTACTGACCGGCTTGGATACAGTCGAACACTCTACATTAATGGTAGGCCAGATATTGCTACTGGCGATTTACTCTTCGCAACTCACCAATAGCTGTTCCAAACGTATACTGATGATGTGCGGCTACGAGAAAAAGCTACTGAAGCTGGCACTGATTGATGGGTTTGGGAATGTTGGAATCAGCATACTGCTGGCATTCAGCTTTGGAATTGTTGGTGTGGCAATGGGAACGTTAATTCCTACAGTATTGGTTGGCTGGTTATTGGTATTGCCACTGGCTTTTCACTACCTTCATCTTTCTCCTTGGCGTTACGCACGCTACCTTCTGACTTCCTCGGCGCCACTTGCGCTATTTGCCGGTTCATTGGGCGCTATGGTATTCTTTCTGCCCATGCCGGACCAAGGTGGGTTTTTCCATCTTGCACTGCGCGGCGGACTTGCCGCCGGTCCTGCCTTTTTGTGGATATTCTGGGATATAAGAAAAGGGCTATAGGCCTGCTCAACCTGGGATAATCAAGAATATATTTATCCGCACATTAAATCCATCGTTTCCTGCTAAACTGTAAGATTGACATGAAGTAACTGTAATTTTTACATAAGGGACGTTTCTCGGGTCTTTTGTTAAACAATTTTTTTTCGGTATTTCACTGTTTATTGACTGTCTAAAAATATTTTTTAAAATTGGCATGCCTTCTGCTCAGTAGGTTTTATATGAAAACTAAAAGGACATTACTTACATTCACAGCTGCACACATAATCACAGCATCACTGGTTTATTCTCAGACGGAAGGTTATCAGGATTCTGCCCGTCCACTTGGGCTAGATGTTGCTGGCCCGGTAATGCTCGCTGCTTCTGATGAAGCGTCAGCCGATTTCCAAGCTAATGATTTGCCGACGTTAATGCAGTTCGTTGATACAAATCTTAGTGAAAGTCAAGCCTTGCAAGATGTTTCTGCTGTGTCGCTGGACCCATCTGAGTTGACATTATACCATAACTCAGATGTGCGAGTCTATTTCCTCTCTGAAGGAGCAGGCTACCGGAATACACTTGGCTATACCACAACAGGCAATATCAATGAAGGAGAATTAATTTTTCCAGATGCATCTTCGGCCTATACGCCTCCTTATGAAGACACCAGTTCCACTGAAAATCTGCCAAGGGACAACAATACGCCTTTGGGCCCGGGAGACTTTGTTGATCTGGGTATGCATGAGCAGGGCACGCTACTGGATTTTTTCCTAATTGCCGATGGTGCCAACGGAGGCACGAATATTTATGGTGCAGATGGTTTGGAGGGCGCAAATCCAGATGGATTACAGCATATGGTCGCGTTCGCGGTACCTGATAGTCCATACCTCTTGCTTGGGTTTGAAGATTTGTATGGTGGTGGTGATCTGGATTACAACGACATTGTATTTGTCATCGATATTGGTGCGACCAACGTTCAAAATCTGGTAGCTGCTCCCGAGCCTGCTTTCTGGATGATGATGGCATTGGTTGGAGCAACTGGCGTCTGGTTCTACCACCGTAGCAATATCAGCAATCTCAACGATCACACCAGCCTCTGAAATGTTCAGACGTCCCCTGTTAATTTTGATTGTCGTAGTGTTAGCTACTGCTGCGATTGCTGTATTCGGATGGCTACGACACAAAGAACAGGCTCAGATAAATGCTTACGAGAAAATTTATGCGGACGCCGCTGAACTCCTGGAGACCGGACAACCGGATGAGGCACTGGAACTGCTGGAGACATATTTCAATGCGACTCTGGCCGACACGGATCTGAAGGACTGGCCGCCACTCATGGTTCAAGCAGCTGTAGATTCGAAGAATTACGGGCATCTTGAACATTTGGTAAATAACTATCCTGAAACTTTGTCGACGAACGAATCGGCTGCGTTGTGGTGGCTGAGGGCGCAAATGCATCGACGGCTCTGGTCGAAAACAGCAAGCATTCTGGAAGCCTGGCCGGAAAACAATCGCGCGCTGCCAAACCGATGGAAATTGCTGGAGGCCGACCGATTTTTGTTGAAGAACGATTTGGAGTCCGCTGAAGCATCGCTGCGTTCCTGGTCTGGTGCTGGACACGAAGAAGTAAATCGCCAGCTGCGCCTGGCATTATTGGCAGGCAATGATGTAGAATTGATCTACAAGTCGTTAATCGAAGCCTACGAAGCCATGCCCAATTCGCCTGAGCTACGCGCGACAGCAGCTCAGTTTTTTGAACGAAATGGTGATTTTGTTTATGCACGCCGTGAATACATCGCAGCGTTTTTGCTCTCTCCAGAAAACCCCTTTCATGCAGATCAATTGGCGCAGTACTATGTTCGAACGCTGGCGCTGCCACAGGCAATAGAAACCTGGCGTCAATGTTTTGACCAGACGGAGGATGCGCGCTCCTGGTGGAGTGTCTGGTTCTGGGAACGAGTCACTGTGCCAAGGGGAGAACCGTTACGTGCAGTTGCCGGCAACTGGTGGGGGACTCTGCTTCTTTCGTTGGAGCAAACCGAATCAACGGCATTTCTACCGGATCCGATTTTTACGTCGGATATACCCTCCATTGTTGCCAAGGACCCTTACTATCATTGGCTTGTAGTACTGGAGCACTTACGCAGGAGTGACAATGCCAGTGCATTGGAATCGCTTGAGAATATGGAACGTCTGTCGATTGCGTCGGTTAATCAGGATTTAAGAGTTCTACTGACAGCATTACTGGACTGGCAGATTCATGGTGACTGGCCACGCGAAGTCGCCTTGCGGCGAGGCGTTTTTAATCATCGATTTCTTAGGGAACTGGAAAATTTTCGGCCAAAGGCAGACGCAAATAATCCGGAAGAACAAACATCTTTTGAAGCCTTTCTTGCATCTGAGCACGCACCAGGAGTTCTTTTACTGGCCCACGGCTGGTTGGGCGCTGCGGATCGATTATTGCCGAATGGTTTGAATGCGGATCAGGTTCAGGCAATCAATGAACTCGACTGGTTGCCTTATGCTTATTGTAAACTGAAGGCTCGTCTGCATGGGCCAGAGAAAGCGTTAACTGCCGCAAATGCCTTTAAGAATGACTGGGCCGTGCGCGGTTTTGCTGCCGAGATGTTGCTGGGCAGTGGTTCGATCGATGAAGGGTTGAGTGAACTAGAAATCGTTGCCGAAAACCCCGGAGGCGCAGGCTATCGGGCAAGCTATTTACTGGCAATTGCCTATCTGGACCGACTGGATCACGATTCTTTTGATGCATTGGTGGCCCGGCGTAAGGATCTAGCAGAGTCCGTCGTCGGCAAGGAGTTACATGCGCGTCAGGCACGCAGCAAAGGTAATACCGAAGAAGCACTTAGAATTTATGAGTCGTTGGGTGATGAATCGATGGAAGGATGCGTTTACCGCTATTATGTGGCACGCGAATCCGGTAATACGGATACAGCACGAGAGATGTTGAAAACTTTAATGCGACTTGCGCCGAACGAGCCGGTTTTTCATCAGTGGATGAGCGCGTTGGAAAGTACCGGCCAAAATGAGTGAACATCCTCAAATGCAACCAGCAGGCTGGTTTCTGTTGGCGATTTATCCGCTGATCTGGTTAATTGATTTATCTTGGTGGCAGTTGGCGCCTGACGTGCTGATTATCATCGGGATACTGCCACTGGCTTGGTTTCTTAACCGTCGGTCAGGCGTATCCGGTGAATCTGCTTACCAGAGGCCTAGCTTAACGATGATAGCGGTCTTGCTACTGGCAGTCGGGATACTGCTTAACCAAATTTCGCTCATGGCATTTGCCTGGTCCTGGCTTGCTACGGACTATGTTTTTCCGGCAACAAAGCTTTCTAGAGCACGGATTTGGGTACTCTGTACTGGAGCATTTCCCTGGATCTTGGTAGAGGGTCAAAAAGTCGGTTGGTATTTTCGACTAACAGGCGCTGAGCTGACCGTCTGGCTATACGATCTTCTCAACTATGAAGTTACCGGTGGAGGAACTTTGCTGGAAATTGATGGGTTACCCATATCGGTCGAAACAGCATGTAGTGGGCTACAATTACTTCAGGTCTTACTGAGTGGTGGTATTGCTCTTACATTAGTACGCTTTCCAAAGGAGTCCGGCTTCTGGTGTATGCTTGCATTGTTGCCAGCGCTTGCCTGGTTTGCAAATACGGTGCGGATTATTGTGATTTCCGCCTGGGGGCTCAATTTTGGCGCCGAAGCTGCTATCGGCGCCTTTCACACGTGGGGGGCGCTTATCGTTATACTCAGCATGCTGGGTGGATATGTTGCCTGTGCGCAATTTTTTTCAAAGTGTTTTCGCACGTAGTATGGGTTATCCTTATTCGTCAGTTGGGTTCGGTTTAGTTTTCTAAACCGCTGATAAAATATGATTTACATAGATAGCGCAGAATGCCAAAATGACGATCCGACTTGATTGCTTAAGCGCCTGACTATTAGAAGCTAATCCTTCATTGCCGATTTAAGGGTTATTGTTCGAGGCATTGTTTAGGGCTTTAATCTTTTTAAAAAAGTCAGTAATTTGCTGTCATTTCAATGTCTTATAAGAAACAAGAGGTATCCGGTCTGCTTGTGGTTGGGTTGTGGCTTTGTCTGGTCGTGATTGCCAGCTACATGTCGCAACCTTTGCTGGCGGCATGGTCGGATGATCCGTCGCTGAAATTTGGAGTGTACGCATTTCTGATATGGCTTATCTCTGTGATTGTTCGTTGGCGGTTTCCCTTGGATCCATGGCCAACGAGTCGCATACTTTATGCCGTATTGGCAGCAGGTTTGCTATTTCTGGGAATCCTGGGAGAGTTGCAGGCGATGGTTTATTTGGCGTTTGCATTATTGCTAAGTCTGCCGATCGCGCAATCGGTGAATCGCATGATTGCTGGCTGTATCGGGATGCTCTGGACACCTCTCTGGTCGTGGAGTATGGGACCTTTTTTAGGCACATCGATAAATGCAGTGAGCTTGGGGCTTGCGGGTGCCTTTTTTTTCTACAGCATAACTATTCGAATTTCATCAAATGAGCCAAAAGCAAATAATCCTGCTCTTTAGCGCTCTGATCGCTCTTATCATTGCAGCATTCGTTCTGCGTGCTATAGAGCTTGAAGATGCCACTGTGCGTATTGAGCGTTTTCCAAAAAGCGGACCGATGTTCAGTTCCCGTTCCCTGGAACTAACTGATTTTGAGAAAGACATGCTGGGTAATGCAAAAGGGTATAAGTTTATTTATCTGTGGCAGGGATTGCATTACTTCATAACCATAATCGACGGTACGGCAAACCGGCAGGCAGTGCATGATCCGCGATACTGCTTTCGTGGCAGTGGTTGGAAAATTACAAAGGATACAACCATTGATTTTGCGGGCGGCAAGGCACGGCGTATTGAAATTCAAAAAGAAGCGGTGCAAAGTGAAGCGCTGTTTTTTTACTCAGACGGTGAACGTGTTTTTGGTTCGCCGCTGGAATATTGGATGCGTGCAACTGTCCGACGTTGGCTAAGGAACTCTGGTGGAGGAGAGCCTGTTCTTGTAATGGTTCAACCCGTCGACCCGAAAGTTGGACTTAAATCGGCAATCAAAGGGTTGTTACCCTTATTGCCAATGATTTGAGCTTTTAGCGTATTTTTCTAAGTGTACGTTAAACATCAAACATTAGACACTGAATGTTGAACGCAGAACAAGATGCTTTTGAATCTGATTTCTCTGGCGAGGATTTCAAAAAGTTCCGGCAGCAATTGAAGCGTATTGCTAAAAGTGAGCATGCCGTGCTGTTGACCGGGGAATCCGGCACCGGCAAAAGTCGGCTTGCGCGCAGCATTCATGACAACAGCAACCGTAGAAACCGGGATTGTGTAGAGATCAGTTGTGCCAGCATACCTTCCCAGTTATTGGAGTCCGAGCTGTTTGGATACTGTAAAGGAGCTTTTTCCGGCGCCTTTAAGAATAAGGTCGGGCTGTTCGAAAAAGCCGACACCGGCACCGTTTTTCTGGATGAAATTGGCGAAATGCCGCTGGAGTTGCAACCTAAGTTACTGTTGTTCCTGCAGAATCAACGCTTTTATCCGATCGGCAGTGAGGAGCAGCGAACGGTGGATGTGCGCCTGATTGCGGCGACAAATCAGAACCTGCACACTGCGATGGCCAAGGGCAACTTTCGCCAGGATCTTTACTATCGTCTGAATGTGTTTGAACTTGAGCTGTTGCCCTTGCGGGAGCGACCGGGTGAAATTCCGGTCATGGCGCTCCAGTTCCTCTCCGAGGCACTGGGCGTTGCAACAATTCCCGGCTTTTCTAATGAAGCGCTGGATCGACTGTTGCACTATGACTGGCCGGGAAATATTCGCGAGTTAAAGAACACGATGCTGCGAGTAGCTACTCTGGTCGATGCCAATGAACTGGTCCAGATCGATCATTTGCCGAAGCAGTTTGAAGAACCTTCTGCCGAATCGTCGGACATCGGCTACAACTTATCCGGTAAGCGGCTTGATGAAGTTGAACGTGATGCTGTTAAGCTTGCTTTGAAAGAAAATAATGGAAACCGAAAAGTCGTTGCGAAAAAACTAGGAATCAGTGAGAAAACAGTTTATAACCTGATGAAACGGCATCAATTATCATGAAAGAATCTCCACGCATACTGGTCGTTGACGACAACCCTGATTTTGGTGGACATCAGGTAATGACAGCGCATGGTATCGAAGGGATGCTCCTACATGGATCTTGGGAAATCTGCGGACTACTGCATCCGGATAACACAAAGAACCGAACCAGATGGTCGGGCATTGCAAAGAATCAGAATGAATCGCGTATCCGTTATCTGGATGCCCCGACAAGAACATCGAAATTCCAGGCAGTTCGCCGTCTTTGGCAACAGCAGCGCCTGGCGCGTTTACGGGCATTGATTCAAGACTATAACCCTGACTTGATACTGGTCATTCAGGGCAATATTGAGCAGTGCTGTTCGATATTCCGTCTAAAGGGAAAAGTGAACTGTCCGATAATCAGCTACATTCCTGTGCCCCAGAAGCACGCTGAGATGGGAGCCAAACTGGGCTCTCTGAGAGATTGGACCTGTCGAGGTCTATACGTTGAACCGGATGGGTTCATTACCATATCCAAGACGCTGGGCGATACACTGATTGCCTATGGCGCGAAAGGCCGCATCCAAATTGTCGAAAATGGTATTCCGTTGGAAGCGTTCAAAACCATGCCGGATAAGGCAACTGCTCGCAAACAGCTTGGTTTGCCACAAGACGCTTTTATCTGGGGACAGATCGGGCGCACTGAGTTCAAGCAGAAGGGACAGGATTTTTCACTGGCGATTTTTACCCAACGAATGGCGTCAGCCTCAGAAGAAGCCCTCGCCTTTCTTGGGAGTGGCCCCGACAGTAAAACGCTTGCAGAACAAATAAAGCCTGACTCGAATGTTTTTAATCTGCCCTGGACGGACGACACAACACCGTTTTACGCAGCCATTGATGCGCTGTTACTGCCCTCCCGATACGAAGGCGTACCACTTGCGATGTTGGAGGCGCTGGCCAACGGCATCCCGGTTGCAGCAACCGATCGAGACGGGATGCGTGACTGGCTCCCGCAGGAGTGGCGATTTGATTATCGAGATATGGCATCCGCACTGAAAGCGACCGATGCGGTTCGCCATGCAGATCCTGCAATCACAGACTCTTTACGGAAACGGATTTGGGACTCGCATTCGCTGGACTGTTTTCAACGCGCGTTCAACGCGGCTTTAGAAGAATGGGTATGAAAGAACATAAGCGAAAATCAATTCGATTACAGTACTGCAAGTGCATTTTCTTACTGTTAATGACGCTGCTGCTGGCTCAATTAGTTATCTGGCGGGAGATGGATGAGTTCTGGCTGAACTCAGGTGGCTATGATATCCGACTGAGGAATTTCGTACTATTTACATTTTATCCCTACTTGTTTTTTGTCCTTATTGTAGCAATTACCCTGACCAGCTCTATTGTTAAATACTTTTTTACGCATTTACGATTTTATGGGTATGAGATAGTCTTAGCATCCGCCTGGGTTGTGATCTTAGCCTGCCTGTCGCTGATGCTTGCCAACAATATTATCAACTTTTTTACCAAGGCCGGACCATCAGGTTGAGCGTTGAAAAATTTTTGGATAGATTAAGATTATAGTTCGCTTTGGCATTATCCTTTCCACAATATTTCGTAGACTTTTGTCTCTTTCGAACGGCCTTGCAGTGTTACAGTAGCTACGAAGCGCTTTGAACTTTCTGAAATGTGTTCGGCTGTAGTCTGACTGACAAGTATCGAGCCGTGTGTTTTTGTCATACTTTCTAACCGGGCAGCGATATTCACTGTGTCTCCAATAACAGTACCTTCCATCCGATTCAATCCGCCCACCGTACCCAGCATTACCATGCCGGTGTTGATTCCTACACCAATCTTAACAGACTTTCCCTGAAAAAAGTCATCTCGATTTGCTTGCTCAAGTCGAAGTTGCATCTTAATCCCTGCCATAACTGCATGTTCAGGCTTCTCGAAAAGAGCCATAATTGCATCTCCCATGTATTTGTCGACAAAACCATTCTCTTCCTGAATAATGGGCTCCATTAGTTTAAGATAACGATTGACGAAGCTGAAATTCTCACTCGGCAACATCGACTCAGACAAAGCCGTAAACGATCGAATATCAGCGAACAAGACGGTCATTTCCATAGCAATATTATCGCCCAACTTAACCTGTGTGATGTCTTGCTTGCCAATGATCCTCAAGAACTGGTTAGGAACAAAACACGATGTAGCCAGGTTGGTTTTTCGCAGTCTGGTTATAACTAAACTCAAAAAAATAATCCCCAGTAAAGTTAAGGTAGCCATTATCGCAGCAGTCTGAATCACCCCACGGCGAATGGTTTTTGTTTTGGATCCTACAGCCAGTGTTACAGTCTGTACACCACGAACATCTCCCAGCTTCCAATCTTTTTTCGGACTCTCGGGATGATTATTATGGCAGGCAATACAGCTCTCTTCCATCTTGATAGCTTGGGCAAAACGTAGTGATTCAGCGCCCTCTACCTCTTCAAAACTCCAAAAAGTATCTTTATGACCACTGCGAAATAATCGGAGCGCCTCGCTTTCAAAACGGTCTCTTAAACCTCCACTAGTACGCCCGGGAAAAGGATAGTCGCTATATAAACGCGCTGAGATACCTTCACTGTTCGAGATGATAGTACCCAGTTCTATTGCAAACGTTGCAGGATTGGGTATGGAACCATCATGGTCCAAATAATCATGAGTGATTAATACACCATGGTGTTCAACACGGAATGCTACATCAGATGAATAGAAACCTCTCACCTTCTCCAAAGATTGGGTAAAAAGCATTGCATGGGTCTTTGATGTTTCCTGATTAATTTGCCTGGAAAGTGTTATGAAACTCAACAGAACAAATGGGATAACAGCCACTAACAGTGTTCCAATGACCCAAATGGGTCGTTTATGCAAGAAAGCAAAAAGAAGCCCCATGATCTATTATTGCCAAAGATTGATTGGGTTTTTCCTGAACCAGCCATCATTTTCTGATGGTAACAGAAGAAAAATGTTTGTGAGGTTTCATCTTAGAAATATTCAAGCTACTTTTAATTGAAGAGGTTTATCGAGCACGCAGAGCTTATATAAATTAAGATTATGTAAGTACGAGATTCATTCTGTTCTAACCGCAAAGCTAGCAGAACAATCTCCAAGCCTAGTTCATGGCTATATTAATTGAGCCACTTTTTCATTGGCAATCTTCAAACGCTTTATGAGTACTTTCGATATATTTAAAAGCATCAACGAGAACACCTTAGGATTTTTACTATAAAAGTCATAAAACACTTTAACCGGAACCACTAAGCAGGAAGACTTTTCCTTCGTTACAACAGTTGCATTTCTAACTAGATCGTCGATCAGTACCAACTCACCAAAAAAATCTCCTGATTTGAGGGTAGCTATATTGACGGGTTGCGTATCTTCAGGAATAAAAACATTTACGCTTCCTTTCAGAATTACAAAAAAGTCTTCACCGGTTTCTCCAACTGTAACGATTTCAGTATTAGAATCGTAAGATTCAATATGACAATCTTCGACAAACTCTTCAAATTCTTCATCATAGAGTTCATAGAAAAGGGCACATTTTCTAACTAATTCTAAATCCAACATAACTATCTTTATACAACATACTCCTTTGTAAATCGGATATGACTTCAGTCAACTTAAAACAAAATGGAGTTGACTAGCCGAATAGCCAGGTTACCGAGCAGTAAACAAACACTTTTAAATCAAATGCCCAGATGTTCCAAAACTGCATTGAGTTTCATTTCCTGGGAATCGCTCCCCTGGATGATAATGTCAGCTGTAGCTTTGCTAGGGCGAATATACTCTTCATTTGCCGGTTGCACGGTTGAACAAAACTGCTCAATAATCGAATCACGGGTGCGCCCGCGTTCTGCCATGTCTCTTAGGATTCGTCGTTCTATAGCAGTGGAATCGTCCACAGTTATGTAGATTTTGAGATCGACGAGCTTACACAGTTCTTCATAACAGAGAGCAAAGAGCCCTTCAAAAATCATGTAGTCGGCGGGTTCCAGCCGATATGTTTGGGGAGATCTCAAGTGTGTGTGAAAATCATAGATTGGCATTTCAATCGGTTGTCCTTCCTTAAGCATCTGAACATCCCGGAGAACGCGCTCGTGCTCCCAGGCATCCGGGCAGTCAAAGTTATGTTTCTCGCGCTGCTCTGGTGACAAATGGCTCAGATCTCTGTAATAATTGTCCAAGGCAACAACGACCTCGCTTTGCCCTGCAGCTAGGATATGTTTTGCCAGGTTTTTTGCCAGAGTCGATTTGCCGGAGGTCGATGGCCCGGCAATGAGTATTATGTACGGTTTATTCATTGCTGTTTAAGCGACTTGGTCTCTGGCGTATCATTTTTTGGAAGGCGGATAAGTGCTCCTAACAGACCAATATATGTCATCCAAAGAGCAATGTTTTTCGTCTGGGTGAGAACGCGTTCCAGACTGCTGTGGACATAAGTGATCATAAATCCAACCAGGATGCCAACGGCAATGGCCGCTTCCAGGCTACCACGCCGCAGAATGATGAGTGGAATCGTCCGTCCGGTTACAACAATTATAAACAGCATGTAAGTATAGTAGCCGGGCCAACCGGTCTCACCTTTGAGCAGCCAGTAGTGACTCTCGACAACACCTTTAGCATAGTCGTAATCCACTTTCTGGCCTCGATCACGGCTCCAGTCATCGATGACATCACCATAAGGATAGGGGTGATTAATCGCTTTGCCAAAATTGTTCCAACCAACTCCCAGAGGGTTCGCGTCTATCATGGCCTTGGAGGCTAGGTTCATGACTTCCCGCGTTTCTCCACTGGCTTCATTTCCTTCGTCATTAAAGCGCGATACAATAGTTTCCAGAGTAGCCGCCAGAACAACAGCACCTCCAAGGGCCATCAAAATAACAATCAGAATGCGTTTTACCGACACACGATCGAAAAACCCTGCTGCAACAATAGCCACGGTCCCCATGGCAAAAAACGCCAGCGCCGCACGCGAAAGAGA
>CAZTSB010000112.1:0-20487 GCA_964616435.1 uncultured Puniceicoccaceae bacterium
AAATGATGTCCTTTCTTTGGTAAAAAGCGCAGGTGCGTCTCGCACCGCATCGAATGCTCGAGCGCTCTGGCTCAAACGACGCTGGTGCGCACCGAGACGGTGCTGCGCTACCAATGCACAATCTGTTCAAATAATTTTAGGCTTAGCTATAATTTCGTGATTCACAAAGAAGACTTTAGCTTCCTGATGCGTTGGTAAGATTGATCGATACGTGCTTCGCTGATAACATCGGTTTCGACAAGTTTTTGTATCACAGCGAACGCACGTCGGAAAATTGCTTCATCGTAGTGGCCCGAATTGTTGGTTATGAGAAGAATATCGATTCCGGCTTCGAGGGCTTTGCAAATCGCTGCATCAAATCCATAATGCGCGGTGATTGCTTTCATTTGAAGATCGTCGGAGATCACAACGCCTTCGTAGTTCAATTCATTTCTCAAAAGTCCTGTAATCGTAGCGTGCGAAAGCGTGGCGGGATAACTGGAATCGAGATTGGCGTTAAATATATGTGCCGTCATAACCACATCCACTTTTTCAGCTTTAATAAGGTTTCTGTAGGGCTCCAGTTCTACACGCGACCAGACATTGGTTACGTCTACCAGTCCAAGGTGCGAATCTTTTTTCGAACTTCCATGACCAGGGAAATGTTTCATGGTGCAGTACACACCCTGCTCCCGGTGTGCACGAATAAATTCCAAAGCATGACGCGTCACTGCGTCTGCATCTGCTGAAAAACTACGCTCACGGCCAGCAATCACAGGATTTTCCGGATTTACGTTTAAATCGATTACGGGTGCCAGATTGAGGTTGAAGCCGATTTCAGCGAGCGTCTCTGCCATCTTTCCAGCTTCATGATAGGTCGTGGCCAAGTTATCAAGAGTACCCAAATATCCATGGGAAACCGTAGGTGGAAATCCGTAAGATTCTTTCAAGCGGTTAATGAGTCCGCCTTCATGATCGATAGCAATGAGTAAGGGAGTCGCCGAGGCTTTTTGCAATGTCTCGGTCAACTCTCGTAATTGAGCAGGAGACTCGATGTTCCTATAATATTTTTGGGAAGCCGTGTCGTAGTCAGACAGAATGACTCCCCCGAGATGACATTCGCGAATATCGCGAATGACAGGATGCTGATCATCCACCTGCAACCCGCGAAAACCAACCATCAGCATCTGCCCAATCTTAACCTCAAGACTTACATCGACAGACGCCTCCGAAAAGTCTGACGGAGCGGCATGGCCGGTTGGTTGAAGCACCGGAAAACCGGAAAGTATCAGGAAAAATACTCCAAAATGCAGCGATAATCGATGCATCAATGGATTCAGGTATTGGACGCCTGAAAGATGCTCTTGATCGAAGCATCCAGAACCTGATTGAATTCATCATCGCTCTGCTGGGCGCTCAAGCCTTCGCTCAGAGCTCGTGAGAAACTGGCAACCATACCGTTTTGTCTGGAGAGTCTTTCATTTGCCTCTTCTCTGGAATAACCACCGGAAAGCGCAACAACCTTAAGCACCTTCGGATTTTGGTTGAAGGGTTGGTAAAAATTGTCGATCTCCGGCAGGGTTAACTTGAGCATGATTTTTTGCCCGGGGTTTAATTGATCGATATGGGCAATCAATTCACTCTTCAACAATTTTTCGGCCGCTGATTTTTGTGGACTGTTAATATCGACCTCCGGCTCAATGATTGGCACCAGGCCGGCAGAGATTATTCGACGACCGATTTCGAACTGCTGTTCGACAACCGCTTTAATGCCTTTAGGATTGGCAGTTTTGATAACTGAGCGCATTTTAGTGCCGAAAACATTTTTCTGACGCGCCCTTTGCAACAATTCATCCAACTCGGGCATCGGCTTCATGGTTTGAGCGCCATTGCTTTCCTCCATCAGGCCCTTATCCACCTTAAGAAACGGCACAACTCCTTTTACATCCCATAAATAATCGGCAGTGCCCTTGCCTTCAACTTCCCGATCCATTGTATTTTCAAACAGGATTGCACCCATGATGTGATCGCCGCTAAAAGCAGGGCTGGTCATGATTCGGGAGCGCATTGCGTGAACGGCATCAAACATTTCCGCATCGTTGCTATAGGCATCGGAACCGACACCGTAATTTGCCAGAGCTTTGGGCGTACTCCCGCCGCTTTGATCCAGAGCGGCAATGAAGCCGGGTTTATTTTTAATCTTATCAATTTGTTGGTCGGTCTGAGCCATGATATTCAATTTAGTTGTGGATTAATTGTAGCGGATTATTGTAAAAAGCAAAACACTAAGTTACAGGGAAATCTAAATATATCCAAGATAAAAGATGTGGATGTATAAATGTTTCGATTCACCAGCCGTCTGTGTATTCATGATTTCATCAGTATAAGTTATCCGTTATGGAGTTAAGCATTGTAAAAATCCTAACCAGCATTTTTTTGCCGCCCACCAGTTTGATTATACTGGGGATTTTAGGTATTGGTCTTTCGAGGTTTTGGAGAAAATGGGGGCTTTGGCTGGCAACTATCAGCTTGCTTGGGCTGTTACTCTGTAGTTTGCCAGTGGTCTCGGCCAGTCTGATCAAAACCCTGCAAAGCGATGCGCCGATTCCGGCAGATGAATTGAAACAAAAAATTGCTGGCGCTGAAGCCGTGGTGTTACTGGCAGGTGGAAGACGTGTAATGGCTGAAGAATATGGTAATGACACGATCAACTCATTTTCATTGGAGAGGTCACGTTATGCGGCCTGGATTGTGACACGAACTGGTTTGCCGTTAATTATCAGTGGTGGGCGAGTACGCGATGAAGCCAGAAGTGAAGCAGACTTAATACGAGAGTTCCTGCAAAAAGAGTCCATCGGTATCGAAGATTGTTATGTTGAAGAACAAAGCCGTACGACTTATGAAAATGCTAAATTCACAGCCGAGTATCTCAAACAAAATGGTATTCAAAAAGTCGCTTTAGTAACACATGGCTGGCACATGTCGCGGGCCAGACCCGCTTTTGAATTTTTTGATATTCAGGTAATTCCTGCACCGACTGTGTGTTGCGGCCGTCATTTAAATTATCAGATCAAGGATTTCTTACCGTCAGCAAGCGCCTTAACACGTTCCGGATTGGCATTTCATGAGATACTTGGGAAGTGGTGGTACAAGATGCGTTATTATTAAATTAATAATTTGAAGTTGCGATCGACAGCATCGCCAACTCCAATGTCATGCAATGAATGCGGAAGAACAAAAGTCTGAAGAGCTTTCAATATCAGATAGGAAATCAATACTGCTAATCGATAACGATTCCTTGCCTTCCGACGCCAGTAGAGGAGTTGAAGAAATTGATTTGTCGATATTAGAAGATCGCGAATTTGATGCTCTTGTTGATCGAATTATAGGTTACAAATACTTGAGCAAGATCGAAAGTACCCGGAAAGATCAACCCTTACTTTCAAAGCAAGGTGAAGCTAAATGGAGCAAAAAATCACCTGTTGACGGCTACAGTAGTTCCTATCGCGATATCAAAGAAATTCTGAAAGTGTCAGGGATGAAAGACGGGGACTCCTTTGTTGATATTGGCTCCAGTTTTGGAAGAGTCGGTTGTGTTATCGGCGCTAACTTCCCAAACACTCAATTTTCAGGCTACGAAATTGTTCCGGAACGGGTAGCCGAAGCACAGCGGATTGCTGATTTCCTGCAACTTGATAACGTCAATTACTTTCATGCGGATGTTTCAGCAGACCATTTTGAAATCCCGGAAGCCGACTGGTTCTTTTTCTGCGACCCTCTGGATGGTGACGAATTAGCTTACACCCTCCAAAAAATTCACAACAGAGTCAGCAATAAAGAAGTTCGTCTGATTGCAAAATATACTGGCGGTCTGAATAAATATGCAAAGTCACCTTATCTGGAATTTATTTCTAAAACCGGAAAAGAAGGAACCATCGGCGAATGTTGGTTTTATCGCTTTAAAAATGCATCCTAAACCAGAATCATTCCCACAAACTCTTTTAATACAAAACGTTGCTAATGCTAAAAAACAGAGGAATGCCTACAATCAGATTGAAGGGAAAAGTAATTCCGAGCGATGCAGTTACATAATAGCCAGGATTTGCTTCAGGCAAAGAAACGCGGACTGCTGCCGGGGCTGCGATGTAGGAGGCACTCGCAGCAAGTATGGCAAAAACAACAGATCCGCCTTGCGACAGCCCAATTACCCATCCGAGCAGCAATCCGAATAACCCCTGTATTACAGGCGAAATCATAGCAAAGACAACCAACTTTCGTCCTACATTGGAAGCATCCATGAGTTTTTGACCGGCAACCAGTCCCATCTCTAAAAGAAACAGCATCAGGACACCGTAAAAAGGTGCGATCAAAAAGGGCTTAATCAGTTCACGGCTCTCCTCCCCTGAGACAGCGCCTGAGATCAACCCGCTCACCAGCAATACAAGACTTTTTCCGGAAACTACTTCCAGAACAGACTCTTTGAGTGGTACGGAACGGTCTGTTTTGAAATGAATTGCCAGCAATAGAGCCACAAAAATGGCAGGTATCTCCATCGCTGCCACAATGGCCGGCATAAATGCTTCATACGAGACTGCCTGACGATCCAAAAATGCCAGACATGCCATAAACGTCACCGCAGAAACAGAGCCATAATGAGCCGCCATGGCCGCCGCATTTGATACATCAAAGCGCATGAGCTTGCGCGTTGCAAAGAAGACACCACACGGGATAAGCGCTCCGATCAAACAGGTTGCACCCAGGGGCAAAAGTAATTCCGCAGGTGATGACATGGTCAGAGCAACCCCACCCTTAAAGCCAATCGCAAGCAGCAGATAGATCGTAAGCACCTGATACGCCTGTTCGGGGAATCTCAGGTCACTTCGAATCCAGACGGCAACGACACCAGTTGTAAATGCTATAACAGGTGGCGACAGTAGATTTGAGGCAAGCAATAGTAACGAGTCCATTTAAAATATATTTTATCCGATCTTAAAAAAAGTTAGCTCCATGAACCACACAGTGGCTCATGATTTGAGTGTTTTGGAAAAGCTTTACGTACGTAATAGCTATGGTTTCCAAATCGGCAGTTTTCGAATCATACCAACTCGACCGATCAGATGTGCTGCAACTGGAGCAGTTAGGTAAAAAAATGCAATAATCAAAATGCTTTGGATCCACACGCGTGGAGAAGGCATGGCGACACACAACGCCAGTAAGATCAGAGACGCTCCGAATGCACCTGCCTTGGTAGCTGCGTGCATGCGACAGTAGATATCCGGCATGCGCACAACACCAATCGCTGCGATCAGAACAAATAACGCACCCGAAATAAGTAGTATACCGGAAATAATAGTCATCATGGCGAAACCTCCTTTTTTTCCAGACACCTCGCAAAAGCAATAGTTGCGATAAAGCTGATCACGGCAATTACCGTTGCAACATCCAGATAAGGAACAAATCCACTAAAAAACACCATAACAACAAACTCTGCCATAATGATTGCTGCCAGGAGATCCAACGCTACGATTCGATCAGGAGTCGTTGGCCCGCGCCAGATACGCCATCCAGTCAATAACATGGCAACAGCGAGAATGCATTGCGTCAGTACTATAACCCAAGGTGGTAAATCAGGAATATTAGAATACATTGCGAATCCTCTTTAAAATTTCTGTCTCCAGTTCACGGACTTCTACATCCGGATCATCGACGTACATGCTGTGAATCTTAAGCTTCTGTGTCTCCTCGCAAACATCCAGACTGAGCGTACCAGGGGTCATTGTAATCAAATTTGCCGCAAATAAAATTTGCCGATCACTCATACCTTTCAGATCCAGTTCAATAAAAGCAGGCTTCATAAAGTAACTTGGTGTGACCACATCGTAGGCAACTTTCAAATTACTCAAGATGACTTCCTTCACATAAAACAGTCCAAACTCTATAAAATGAGGTAGTTTAATTATCCAACGTAACAATCGGTTCATCAGTAGTCCTTTCCAATACGGCTGCGATATAAGCATCCGGGTTCAAAAGTTGTTTAGAAGAGCGTTCGGCGAGGCTAAAAAGTGGTTCACTCCAAAGACCGATCAACACCGTAATCAAAGCAAGCGCGACACAGGGAGCCACAAGGCTAAAGCTAAGCTTGTCTTGCAAAAATGTTACATCCTGATTCGAGTCCTCCGGTTGCTCAATCGGCGCATTTTTCCAGAACGCCTCGGCCCATATCTTAGTCATTGAGTAAAGTGTCAGCACACCAACGAGTAGAGCCACTGTTACCAAAATGAAATGATTGCTATCAAGACCGGCCTTAATAACTGAAAACTTCGCCCAGAATCCCGATAACGGCGGAATTCCCCCAAGCGAAAATGCCGGTATGAAAAACAAAAGCGCCAGCAATGGCATCGTAGTATATAACCCGCCGATCTTTTTCAGTTCACCCGTGCCACACTTCCGCATAATCAGTCCTCCGATCAGAAAAAGATTCGTCTTAACTATAATATGGTGCAAGGTATAAAAGACCGCACCGGCCAGAGCCAGAGCAGAGCCGATAGCCAGACCCATGATCATATAGCCGATCTGGCTGACTATATGGAACGAAAGGATTTTACGAATTTCGTATTGCACTGCCGCACCAAGAACGCCGGTAACCATCGTTGCTGCTGCCAGAAAAAGAAGTATGTCCTGCACCAGTTCAAACTGAGTATAAAATATAAGGGTGTACGAACGAATCAGCGCATAGACACCGACCTTGGTAAGCAGTCCCGCAAATAGCGCAGAGATCGCCACACGAGGCGTATGGTACGAGGCCGGCAGCCAGAAGAAAAACGGAAACAGCGCCGCTTTGATTCCGAATGCTGCGAGCAGCAGCATCGTACTGCTGGTAACTGAAAACGCATTGGGCGCCTCTGACAATTTCACAGCTATATCCGCCATATTAAGCGTGCCAACTTCTCCGTAAAGCAACCCCACGCCACTGAGAAACAGAATGGACGAAACCAGATTGATCACCAGATATTTGACTCCGCCTTCCAGTTGATCGCGACCACCACCCAATGTTATAAGCACAAAGGACGCAATTAGCATCACCTCAAACCATACATACAAATTGAACAGATCCCCGGTAACAAAGGCGCCATTGACACCCATCAGAAGAAAGTGAAACAGCGCAAAATAGTTCGATCGGATCAGTCGATCTTCTATATCGCACACTGAGTAAATCGCTACCGTGAACGCAATAAGCCCGGTAATGACGACCATGGCAGCGCTCAACAGATCAACCACCAGAGTAATACCAAAGGGTGCCTGCCAACTGCCAAGCTGAAGCACAATATAGCCGGAAGCGAGTGTTTCGTTTAGCAGCATTACCGAAGCGAAGAACAGAATCCCCGCCCCCGAAACACCGATAATGCGCACTCGTTTTACATTTCCCCGACAAAAAAGACAAGTAACAGCCGTTGTAAACGGCACTAGCAAACATGCAAGCAGCCACATCATGATATCTGATCCGTCTGGTTAAAGGCATTCATATCGTCGCTGCCTACCGCATCGTATGCTCTGAGCAAAAGCGCTATGGTAAAAATCACCAACCCAAAGCCAATAACTATCGCCGTAAGAACAAGCGCCTGCGGCAAAGGATCCGCATGCCCCACCGGTGGCACTTTCGACTCGTCGTTCAAAGCAAATACAGGCGTGACTGGAACCAATCCGCCCACAGCAAATACCAGCAGGTTTGCTCCCTGACTGAGTAACATGATGCCGATCACAATTTTCATGAGACTGCGGCGCAACAGACAATAGATACCGCCCGCAAACAAGGCTCCAATGAGTAATGCTATCAGGATTTCCATGATTCGTTATGAGTTCCCAGTGAAAGTGCGCATTTTACCGTAAATCCAATCACTACCAAATAGACTCCGATATCAAAAAGCAGTGGCGTGCCCAGTTTTACCTTTCCAAGAAGAGGCGCTTTAAAAAAAGGAAGCCAGTGTCCTTCCATAAATGCACCGCCTAAAAGGACTCCCGGAAGGCCACTCAACATTGCCAGCAAAAGCCCTGAGGCCATCAGAACTAGAGGATCTATAGACAACCCTTCATCGACCTCGCCCCAACCACGCGCATAAGCAAGTAAAATAATCGAAGATGCCGCCATCAGACCACCAATAAAACCACCGCCCGGTAGATTGTGACCACGATACAATAGTATAAAAGAAAGCGTTAGCAATAGTGGTCCTACATAACGTGTTGCCGTTCTAAGCAATATGGAATTCATGAATCCCCTCCTTCCCTTCTGCAACGGATACCTTTGTAAAGCAGAGACCACACTCCAATCGAAGCAATCGACAAAACAGTTATCTCACCCCAGGTATCCAGAGCCCGAAAATCAACCAGGATAACATTGACCACGTTGGCGCCATGCGCTTTCTCCAGACTCCACTCTGACAATGTAGAAGAAATGCTTGGTGCCAGATCCAGTGCCATCGATTTTAGCACCAGTACCGTAATCAGCAAACCACAGCAGATAGAAATCACCGCATCAAAATAGCGACGTTTTGGAAAGTCTTTTGTACTAAGTTCCGGAAGTTTCAGAACGACCCACGCAAACAGTGCAACCGTAAGTGTCTCGACGAGAATCTGAGTGACCGCCAGATCAGGCGCACTGTAGTGAGCAAACAAAAACGCCACCCCATAACCGATGACACCCAATGAAATCAACGCCGTAAGCCGTTTGGTACTCATTATTGCCGCAAACACAGCAATAAACATAAGAATGCCAATAGTCCAAACTTGTATGCTCGTAGAACCGCTTAACGCTGGAAACTCAATACCACCAAAACGCCACAGCTTACCGGCAATCAGCAGCGCTGTGAATAGAATTATGATCAGCAGGTAGTTTCGCAAAAAACCTGACTGCAAAAGACGCGTCTGCCATGCGGCTAATTTCAACACACCATTGAACAATGCATCGTAAACCTGCTCCATTGACGGTAGCTTCATGTTGGCCAGCAATGAAGCCGCTTTCTGATTCAAAAAAACAAGTAACACTCCCAGGCTGACGGTAACCGCACTCAGGATCAAAGGTAGATTAATCCCATGCCACAGTTCCACATGTATGTCAGCAGCATAGCCCAGCGAAGCATCCTGTGCAGTGGAAATCAGCGGTTCACTCAGTGCCGGAAAAATGCCCAGAACAACGCCAAGGACACTTAATAAAATGGGCCCTAACAGCATAGCGAGCGGCGCTTCATGCGGTTTTTTCGGAAGCTCTCCCTGCGATGACCTCCAAAACGGCAGGAAAGCAACCTTAAATGCCAGCACGAAAATCAACGCATTACCGATGATTAGGACTGTTGTAATCAATCCACCGAAAACCCATGAAGTACTCGCCTTATAGACATACTCTTTGCCAATAAACCCGAAAAAAGGCGGCAGTCCCATTTTTGAACAGGCAGCCAACAGTGCAGCTCCGGCAGTCCAGGGCATTAACCGGCCCAAACCACCCAACGAACGTACATCGCGCGTACCGGTTTCATGATCAACAGCTCCGGCAACCATGAACAACGTAGCCTTGTACAACGCATGTCCCAGCAAAAATAACATTGCCGCCAGCACTGCCTTCTCTGTGCCAATCCCAAGTAATAGCACCAGTAGACCCAGTACAGCAAGTGTAGTTGCGGCAAGAATACGCTTGAGATCACTCTGCTGCAAGCCGCTCAGCCCTGCAATCATCAAAGTAATTCCACCAAAACTGCAAAGTACAATCTGCCAGGCTGAAGTCCCCCCCAATATCGGCAACATGATTGCCAGCAAGTAGACGCCGGCTTTAACCATTGTAGCCGAGTGCAGATAGGCGCTAACCGGCGTGGGAGCCGCCATTGCATTCGGGAGCCAGAAATGAAAGGGGAATTGCGCCGACTTGGTGAATGCCCCGAGCAGCACAAGCACAAAAATTGCAGGATACAACGCGTGACTCTGAATCATTCCAGCCTGGTCAACCATCTCCGACAACAACCAGGTGCCGGACGCCAGATTGAGCAAAATGAAACCCGCTAATAATGCCATCCCCCCCAGTCCCGTCACCAGGAGAGCCTGTAGAGCATTTTTACGGGCCGACTCATTCGTACAGTTAAACCCGATGAGCAAATAAGACGTTATGCTGGTCAGTTCCCAGAACACAAACAACAGCAGCAAATGATCCGCAAGAACCAGCCCGGTCATCGCAAACATGAACCCATACAGATAGGCATACAGTCGGTTCGCCAAAGAATTGCCATGCATATAACTGCTGGCATAGAGCAGAATAAGCGCCCCGATTCCTGTTATCAGCAACCCCATCAGCAAACCTACTCCGCTCAGTCTGAGCACAAAATCAAGATTCAGATAAGGTACCCAGGGAACCGTCAACTCGACGATCTTTCCATCCTTAATGAAATCTGTCCCCGCAACTACCAGCAACCCAAATGCCACTGCTGCCGGCAAAGTGAGCACTATTGGCCTCAGGCGCTCCGGCAAGCGATTCACTCCGAATGTAAAAACGGATGCAAACAGCAAAACAGCAAGCACAAGCAGAAGGACCATAGGATTCAAAAAAAACGTTAAAATTACATGACCATTTTAGAATCCATTAACAAGCAAAACTTGCAAAAAACGCCTGCTGTTTAAGCGAAAACAAAAATCTGCCACTCTCAAAATAGCTTCTTCCAGCTTTGTAAGTATCCTGTTCATCCTGTCTCACCCACTGGGTTTGAACGGAGAATTTTCATCGCTGTTACGTTTTCTTTTTTGTTTATGGTTGTTTTGTTTCAACAACTCCCCAACGAGCTTGGATGGTGCCATGTAATTTTAAAGGGGAGCAAGGTATCGTGATACCATCTACGCCGCAGGCATCTGCGTTTGACCGTACCTTTTGCCAAGCCAGCGACAAAATTTTAGGTGAGTAGACTTTGTCTATCATACTAAACCACTTGGGATCATCTGATTTTAGCTCATGATATTTTGCTCCCGAGAAGCTGACCTCCTCCATATTCACCTTCACCCAGAGGACGGCTTGTGAGACGCCGTTTTTGATGGCTTTCCTTGGTTGATCATGCCTGGACACAACTATGGCAAGGAAATGTTAAAAGTGCCGGGAGTTCCTTCGGGAAAGAAATTATGTTTCGTATCAAATTCCAAGTTTCGGTCATTGGGGATTGGATTGTAGTAGTAGGCAAAGCGGATAAAACCAATAGGGCTAAAGTCGAAATCTTCATGAATCTTTGCGTAGTTGGCGGGCTTGGTCTGCTGGAGAAGGAATTGAAATCTTTAAGGTCTGAATTTTCCCATCAAAACAAGGATAGATGTAGCTGGCAAAATTTTCACTGATGAATCCGGTAAAAGAGTGTGCCGAGAACATACTGCTTAAAATCCCAGACGTCCACAGCGCATCGAACATCATTGGTGATTTGCCATATCTGGCGTTGGAGTGGATCCTGATAATAGCTCAACTTGTTCCGTTTCATGAAAATATAGTCCAGTGTCTGGGTTTCCTGATCGTAGTAGGTATCGTTAAAGCTGATAAATGCTCCTACAGGGATAGATAACAAAGTAGTAAATTTAATCTAATGCCAGTAATCTATTGTATAATTATGAACCCAGTTGTAAATAGACCAATCCCTTTGGTGAACTAAATATTTCCAGGCAAATTCGGTATTATCACTGCGAAAAGGAACCGCAAAGTTTCCATCAAAAGTACTTGCTAATCGATATTTTAATTCGTCGCTGATAATACTGTCTTTGTTATTAAGAGACTTAAGCAATTTGTCTCTGGCTTTCAGGGAATCAAATCGAAGGATTAAATTTGTCATAGCCTCATCCACGATGGCTCTGTTTTCACTATTCAGAGATGACTCTAAGTAATCTTGGACCTCTGGATAATCCAAGTTCGCCAAATATTCAAAAGCAACAACACTTTCATCTCTTGAACTTAATCCCTTTACTTTTGGTACTGCATCAACCGCAGTCTGTGCCTTACTCGTCAGGTAACTTAAATAGGGTTCTTTTATTCCTCCCGAACGAAGTATTGCCCAAGCTGCTACTGTTTTTTTTCGTTCACTGTCAGAAGCTTCATTGAATGAGGATATTAAATACTCAACGCAATCAGAACAGCGCAATAGTCCAAGTTGTTTTTCATAGCCTCCTTTAAGTTCTACGCGATTTTTAATTTCAGGCAGAATAGATTGCTCTCCCAATGCTGCCAAACTTGGGTAAAGTTTGTATCTTTTCTCATTTTCCAGCAGCAACTCTTTTAAAGATGGCAAGGCCTCTTTCAGCCTGTACTGCGTAATTAACTTTAACGCCCTTGATTGTATTGGACTATTGGAACCGATAACACCTTCAGGATTTAATAATATCAATTCCAGTAAGACTTGAGTAATCTCATCTCGCTCTCCAAGGCGAAGCAGAATATCAGATGCCAGTAATCGTTTTTCGGCATTGGGATCGTTGAGGTATTGGCTAGCAATAACTACAGCATCCTCTCTGTTAATATCGGTGTCTAGTAAGTGGTAAAATCCATCTGCCCAGTTTTCTGCATTCTCAATTGTATCAATAGCATAAGCCAAATCTTTAGACTTACCCACTAGTAAATTTATGTCAGAGTTAAGCCTTTTTTCTTTAGCAGATGTTTTATCTAAAATCGATTTTGGCAAAAGAACTGATTCCTCTTCATCATTTGTATTAGCTGGTTTTATTTGCCCCACTTCTTCAACATCACCAGTTTCTGACTGGTTATATTGAAGATAGAAAACAATACTCCCCACTATGAGAAGAGAAATTAAAACGATTATTTTTTTCATCTTATTCTACGTGTGAAGTTGTTTTCGGTGCAGGTATAATGGCATGGGGTGAACTTTTGATAAAACACTCTAAGGAGTTTTCCAGGGGCAATGTAAATATACGCTCAAATAGAAAAGTATCTTCACCCTCACTATTGTCATAACTTCTCTTGTAGAGTTTTATTTCATTAAAAGGACATTCCCCTGAGACTACAGAAGCTTGATCATCTATAACCATATCTACACTGGTTCTAAGCTCGAAGGTAATTTTGTGATTCTGAGTGTCTGCTTTAAATATTGGTTCAATAAAAATCCAAGGAGCATCATAGCCTGTTAAACCCCAGTTAAGCTTTTGCCCATCTTCTGCAATTCTGGCTGAACCGTATAAGGAATACATTGATTCGTTTTGCTTCAGTCCAGTTTCACTACTACGTTCAGATTCGACTTTGATACTATAGGTAAAATCAGCCCAGGGTAATGGTGGAAGCTCTATTCCCAAATATTCTCCACCTTCGAAGAATTCTCCCTCAGTTAAACCTATATTTAGTTTTGTTGGTCCATTCTCAACCAAGCTCTTAGACGGATACTCTGATGAATAAGTAGGATTGGCTTCAACGATTTTAAAATTTTCATCCACTAATAAATCTGCCTGAAAAACTGAGAATATTCTGAAAAATAAAGCACGTGGATCCAATACCGTATCAGATAAGAAACTCCGCTCAAAACTTTCCGGCATCACTAATTCTTCATCTGAATTATCATTTAGGAAAGTTTGAATAGCCCACAGATACATATTTTCGCTCGTACCATCAAGTGGACCAGCAGGGATTGTATCGAAATTAACGCCAACCGCTACACCTGCATAAAGCTCCAAATGCTTTTTTGTTGTACCAACGGCCAAGGAAGATAGCCCAGCCAAAGCATCTGCAACTAATGTGTCTGAAAGATCTAGTCCAACTCTATCACCACTTAAGCTGATTGCTCCTTTGAGCAGATTGAATCTAAATACAGATGCGTCAATAACATCTATATCATGTGTATCAAACGGCAAAATTTGTCCAATAGATACTAATTCAGGTGTTCGCCAACCAATTTCTTGCTCGTATTCAGCAGTCGCAGTTATGCTATCATTAAAAGTAACTTCCAGCTTAATTTTGTATTTCCCTGGAGTCCAGTCGAGGTTACCAGCTTCGATTAACCACTCATTTTCATCAGCCCCTTCAGGACCAACAATATTCTGCGTTATGTAACGATATTCATCAACGCCTTCAGCCCACCAACGATAATTTGTGATAATAGATGCATCAACTCCGGGAATGTAAGCTTTATAGCAAACCTGATCTCCCGGACCATCCCCAGCATACAGAGGTTCACCCCTTGGCAAATCTTTACGCTCTTCTTCATTATCCCAATCACGCTCCGGCTTAAATCGATTGATGTATTTGTTTCGGAACTCTTCTGGTCCTGTAACAGGATCAGAACCTATCCCCATCTTCACCCAGAGGACGGCGTGGGAGACGCCATTTTTGATGGCGTTGCCGGCGATGAAGTTGCCGTTGTCGGAGATCAGGGAGAAGGTGGGGGAACTCCACTCGGCGTTTTGGGTTGGATTGCCCTGGGCATCCGGTTTGTGCAGTATCTGCTCGGCAGTAGTCATCGTGTATGCATCCGCACCATTGGAAATTGGCACAAGATCTCCGGTTTGTGGGTCGTGTTTTTGGGTGGCGAGGTGATGACTTGCCAGTAATATTAGAGCTTCATCTTCTTCAGGTGAAGATAACTGACAAAATTTGTATCTGCCAACTAAATTTGGTATGTCATATCGTGCATTGCCGTTGAACAACTGAGGATTGAGACTATTCTCTAACTTGCCAATAATAAGGTTGTTTTGGTTTAGGTCTAATGTTCGATAATCAACCGTGTTTTGAAGGGAGCCCGCAAAATTAAAACGAATACTGTGCATATGAGAGCTTCTCAACGATACCCACTTAGTTTGCCTATAGCCAACCCCGGCAAAGAAACCATTATTATTGTATTTAATAAAACTTGGATATGTAAATACTCCATCTTTTGCCCACAAATACCAAAGACACATACCGCTAAAACTAGTTACTTTATATGAATAACTAGTATTTTTGTTGATGTAAGCTCCATCCTTATATTCATGTGTGAAGTAGCCTAAAATATAATCAGCAAATACAAAGTTGTTTAATAAATACACAGATGGAACACTGTGGATTAGATAGTTACCATTATCATTAATGCGAATTACACGGTATTCAGAGCTATCAAAAGAATGTCCTTCCATACCTGGAGGAGGTTCCTTTACAGAATAAGTACCATCATTTTGGACAATAACAGGTCTTCTGTAAAAATTTTTCACATACAAATTAGTTGTATCACCAAAAGGCGAACTAGGACAGGTAATTGTTTGAACAGACTCATCGTACCCTTTTGCCGTAAAACGGCCTGCTATTTCGCCATGGTTATTCATAGAGTCATAATGAAACCTAAAGAAAGGCTTAAAGGGCTCTCCGTATTGCGCATGATCTCGAGCATAAAAATCAACCTGCTCGCCCCAATACCACCGGCGGTAATGTTCAGGAAGATTAATGGTGTAGGTAGACTCCATCAAAACATGGCCTTTATTACCGATTCCATGAATGCCGTACCCTTCACCTAAATCAATCAGACTGTAATTAGGAACGGAAAAATCATTCAGATTGTCCGTTGGATCAGTTGGGTCTGTATTATTGACTGACTCAAGGTAGTTGCTGTAACCGTCGCCATCAAAATCCGCCTTAGGGAGAACATCTTCCAGCGAGTTTATGTCATCATTGGGATTAGAGTCGATGATCGCCTGCTCAAATTCATCATTCAATTCATCGCCATCCGCATCTATAAAAATGGTTGCCGAAAATGTAGTATTTGCGGAAAGTGGATTTTCCGAGTTATCATCCGTCGCTGTGACTGTAACCGTTGCTGTACTAGTTGTATTTGAGTACTCCAAGGTTAATGTGCCATCAGTGATCTCGCTTGTTACAAACGTTGGATTGGTATTAACGATGCTAAAGGTCAGGTTTGCATCCGCTGTCTCCACATCCTCAAATACGTTGTAAAGGTCGATTACACTCGGCTCGGCGTCTTTGCCGACCGTGACGCTGGCAATACGGTTTTCCACGACAGGCGCATAATTATCGACTTCAGGCGCCAACAACCCCGCAGCGTGTTCCTGTTCGACAACCGAATCATTTTCATCGGCATCGACAAACTGAATACGCGGTGCGTGTCCCCAGTTGTTATGATCGCCGGTGATGGCGTGCTGATAATCGGGCGCGACCCATTCGTCATTCAGGAGTTCGTCCCACTGCCACTCGGAATCGGGTTCTTCCACTAATTCCAGGATAGTAAACCGGCTAAACGGTGTAAGGCGATCTGCCTTTTTGAAAAAGCAGTCTTCGAAGCGAAGCGAATACTCGTGCTCCTCGACCATCCACCAGGTGCTGCCGTCGTAGATCACTTTGTTTAGCTGACCGCTGACGGTCTCCTCAAAGGCGCAGTCCACAAAGCGATTGCGGGCGCAGATGCTGGCAACATTTGCCGCAGTCCAGTCGCAGTAGATGATCTGGTTGGTAAGGTCTGACAGGCGATGGGTAAAATGGTTGCTCAGGAACAGATTATCATTGGAGGCCTCTCCGGTGGCGCTGTCCCAATAAATGGAGACGCATTGGTGTATGGCCGATGCGAAGTGATTGTGGCTAATCACATTGTTGGAAGCTCCAATCAATGAAAGACCGGTATTCACACTGCCGGAGAATATGTTGTTGGTGATCAAGGCTCCGCTTGCTCCCTGAAGCGTCAGCTCGGTATTGTGGAAGTCGAGGTTTTTCAAAGTTACATCCGCAGCCGTAACTTTCAGGTTCCCGATTTTGGTCAAGGGAATGCCTTCATCATCCAAAGCGCCTTCAAGCGTCAGTCCCGCAATCGCGATTTCCACGGACGCCGGATCGTACTGTCCTTCTGCCAGGTGAATGGTATCGCCGACGCCGACAAAGCTCGGATGGTTTACATTCAATGACAACACAACTGCCAGACTTTTAAATGGTTCCGCCTCGCTACCGATACCGGTTGCATCATCGCCGTTGATCGCATCGACGTGCCAGTCCGTCCGATCCGTAAGAGTTGGATTGTTTTCATCCGGATCAGCTGGATTGCCATCGTCATCTGCGTTGTCAGTGACCCACAATCCGGCGCTATGACTCTTCTCAATCGCTGAGCCGTTGTTATCGCCATCGACAAACTGCACACGCGGCAGATGATCCCAACCATTGTAGTCGCCAGTTATCGCATATTGATAATTGAGTGATACCCAGGCGTCGTTGGTTAATTCGTCCCAGCGCCATTGAAAATCCGGATGGCCCTCAACGATTTTAAATTCGCTAAACGGCTCGTCACGGTCTGCGCGTTTGAAATAACAGTCCTCAAAACGAACCGAGTACTCATCATCAACCACCATCCACCAGGTACTGCCATCATAGATCACTTTGTTTAGCTGATCGCTGACGGTTTCTTCAAAGGCGCAGTTCACAAAGCGGTTGCGGGCGCAGATGCTGGCGGGATCTTCGATAGTCCAGTTGCAGTAGATAATCTGATTCGTTACAGCCGACGGGCGATGCGTAAAATAGTTGCTCAGAAACCGGTTATCGTTGGAGGCCTGTCCGGTAGCGCTGTCCCAGTAAATAGAGACGCACTGGTGAATGGCCGATGCGAAGTGATTGTTGCGAATTAAATTATCGGAAGCGCCAATCAGTGAAAGACTGGTATTCACGCTGCCGGAGAATGTGTTGTTGGTAATCAGGGCGCCGCTTGCCCCCTGAAGTGTCAGCTCGGTATTGTGGAAGTCGAGATTTTTCAAAGTTACATCCGCAGCTGTGACTTTCAGGTTCCCGATTTTAGTCAAGGGAATGCCTTCGTCATCCAAAGTGCCTTCGACGGTAAGTCCTGCAATCGCTATCTCTGTAACGGTCGAAACATATTCGCCGGCAGCGAGATAGAGGGTATCTCCGTCGCCAAGATACCCGGGGTTTCTGGAATTTAGTGACAGCGCCGCGGATAAACTTTTAAACGGCGCAGCAGCGCTCCCCACGCCACTGACATCATCGCCATTGATTGAATCGATGTACCAGCTTGTCCGGTTGTACAAGACTTCGCTAACGATTCCTTCGTCTTCATTAAAGACTTCCGGATTGGTTCCGTAGGCATACTCCTCAATGTTGGTAAGACCATCTTTATCCGGGTCTAAATCACGGTCATCGACAGTGCTATCCAGATCAAACGCATCTTCGATACCATCCAGATCAGCATCGTCACACAGCGGATTTTCCGCTGCCAGACGAAAGGTATCCAGATAAGCAACGCCCTCCTGACTTCCATAAATATTGATCGCTTCCGAACCAATGGTAAGCGCCTCGACAAAACCAAGGTTGATTGCCAGCAAATTTTCGTCGATGTATGCATCCCATACATTTGAAGCCAGATCAAACCGCAAGGTAATACGATGCCAGTCGGTGCGATCAGAATCATCCAAAGGCACAAGATCCCCGGCAGTGAACCACAACCCGCTGCCCAGGCCATCGCCATCGAGAAACAGCCACTCACCCAAACCGGGTTCGACAGGTTGCACGGCGAATAGAGCCGTCGTTTCCGGCCTAGTCAGAGAAGGTAATTCCGGCACAACCGATGCGGTCAATTGCATATAATAATCGGCGAACAGTACGGCGCTTCCGGACGCATCAAAGCTTAGGCTGAGGAAATTTTCCGGCCCTGCAAACGGAATGCGAATCGACTGTGTGCCTGATTGTGCCTCATCATCAGTGACCACCACCGAATTATTTGTGGCAGCCCAGTCACCGGCCAAGGGTGTTTCGTCCACGAAGCCCTGGTGGTCTTCAAAATCAGACGCGTACGGAACGCTAACTTGAGCGCTCAAAGAAACTGCAGCAATAAGGGTAGCTAAATGGAGTATAAGGTAACGGGGTTTCATAAAACGAAACAACGTCGTTGTTGCTGCCTCGTCAACAATTTATTTTACTAATTTTTAAAATTATAATTACTGAACGTGTTCAAACGATAAAACGACATGTAATTCAAATTTGTAGCAACATATCGAATGTCGAATAAAAGGTAGCACAAGTGCGTCCTCTTTAGGATACGCAACTTTTTCACACGGGGACACAGAGGCACAGAGTTTTTTGTCATCTCTATCTCCGTGTCTCAGTGCCTCCGTGTGAGATATTGATTCGTTTAGGTTAAACCAGGTTCTTGATCGAAGTGGGTAATTACTAGGCCGATCTACAGGGAGCCTATTGAAAGGTTGCCTTGCGGTGTTGCTATCCCAACAGCGTTCTTTAAAATTCTGGTTGATGTAACCAAGTCAGAAAAAGTACTTATTCTTGCAATGATCTTTCCTCAAACCATCGTGGGTTCGTTGGAATTGAGGTCTTATTTGGTTTCTGTTGATGAAGTTTAAGAGCGTACAGGACTTAATCTTTTCAGTCTGTTAGATGATTCCGTGGAAGATTCATTGGAAACTTTCAAATCCAGTAGACTTTGGTGAGTTGCCAACGACTATTCTTGAACAGCTTGACCGTTTGCCTATCACAGTTTTATTAAAATATCGCTGATACAAATGGCGCAGAAGATTCCTAAATGTAAAACTCAATAAAATACGATTTTTCATGACCAAAAAAGAGCGTGCTGAGTTTGTCCTAAAACGATTGAACGAATTGTATCCGGAAACGCCAATTCCGTTGCAGCATAAAGACCCCTACACTTTGCTGGTCGCAGTACTGCTCTCCGCTCAGTGCACGGATGCGCGGGTAAATCAAATCACGCCAGAACTATTTGCTCGTGCCGATACGCCTGAAGCGATGATGGACGTACCGGTTAAAGAAATTGAGGAAATTATACGGCCTTGTGGCCTTTCACCCCGAAAGTCAAAAAGCATTGCCGAATTGTCGCGTATTCTGGTCGAAGAGCACGGTGGCATCGTGCCTGCGGATCTTGAAACTTTGGAGACTTTCCCGGGAGTGGGGCACAAAACCGCATCGGTCGTGATGTCACAGGCCTTTGGTGTGCCAGCGTTTCCGGTAGATACGCATATCCATCGGCTGGCACAGCGCTGGGGGCTTACCAATGGCAAGAATGTTGTGCAGACAGAGAAAGATTTGATGCGTCTGTTCTCGAAGGAACGCTGGAATGCCCTGCATCTACAGATTATTTACTACGGACGCGAGCATTGCTCTGCCCGCGGTTGTGATGGCACTGTATGCGAGATTTGCCGTACGCTTTACCCGGACCGGGAAAAAGCTTTCAAAGCAAAGAAAGCTTAGATCCGAACACTGCACGTCGAACCCTGAATTGATCAAATCCACGAAACCGGAAAGACGGACAAGTGCCTTTCTTTCCAAAGTAAAAATAATGAGCAGAACTCTAAGATCGTTCTTCTATAGCTAATCCTAAAATCGTGAGTTGAAAGTATAAAAAGAGGTGTGTTGTACTTCAAGTGTTTAAACCACAAACCTTTGGAAATGAAAACAAACAACACACCTTATCGCCAAAATGGCGAAGCTTTTGAGCACGTCAATGACGACTTTGGCAATAAACACTCGCAGGAGCATTCTGATAAAGTTGCTGGAATGCA
>CAZTSB010000113.1:0-35179 GCA_964616435.1 uncultured Puniceicoccaceae bacterium
CACCGTCTCGGTGCGCACCAGCGTCGTGTGAGTCAGAGCATCCGAGCATTCGATGCGGTGCGAGGACGCACCTGCCCTACCTCTTTTACCAAAGAAAGGACATCATTTGAGTGTAAAAGTAATTCCAAGTTTAGCTATAAAGCCATCTCTAGGAAGGATTTCGACCTTGGACCTATAGTCGCGAATCTTCTTAGATTTGGTATGCGGCACTGAATGTTCTGCCTATCCATGCAAAAGAAATCAGAATGAATGCTCAGGATAAACATCCGGCTCGGTTGGGAAAAAACAAAAAGCTCTGACTACACAAGGTAATCAGAGCTTTTGAGAGAGTTTGGCTGTGTTAGCTCCAGGTATGCTCTTGGCCGACAGAATTACATCATGCCGCCCATGCCACCCATGCCGCCCATACCGCCCATGCCACCCATGTCAGGTGCTCCGGCTTTGTCGTCGTCTTCAGGTGCATCGGTAATCATGCATTCCGTAGTGAGCAACAGTCCGGCAACTGAGCCGGCGTTTTGGAGTGCTGTGCGAGTCACCATTGTAGGATCAACGATACCGGCTTTCAGCAAGTCTACATATTCGCCGGTAGCGACATTGTAGCCATTGGCTCCTTTGGACTTGAGCACTTCTGCGACGATCAGAGAGCCTTCTACGCCTGCATTTGTGCAGAGTTGACGCAGTGGCGCTTCAATTGCACGACGCACGATCCAGGCACCGAGTGCTTCGTCGCCTTCGAGTGTTTTAGCTGAGTCTTCGATAGATTTTGCAGCACGTAGTAGTGCGACACCACCACCGGGAAGAATGCCTTCTTCAACTGCGGCACGAGTTGCGTGCAAGGCGTCATCCACGCGGTCTTTTTTCTCCTTCATTTCAGGTTCTGTCTGGGCGCCGACATTGATGACGGCAACACCACCGGCGATTTTAGCCAGACGTTCCTGGAGCTTTTCTGTATCGTAATCGGATGTGGATGCCTCGATCTGATGGCGGATTTGCTTTGTACGGGCATTGATGTCAGCAGCTTTTCCGGCGCCTTCGACGATGATTGTGTTATCTTTGTCGATGTTTACGCGCTTGGCTTTTCCGAGCTCACTGATCTGGACATTTTCCAGCTTGATGCCGAGGTCTTCGGTGATGCAGCGACCACCGGTCAGGATTGCAATGTCTTCGAGCATTGCTTTGCGACGGTCACCAAAGCCGGGAGCTTTCACAGCGGCCACGTTGAGTGTGCCGCGCAATTTGTTGACCACCAATGCTGCAAGCGCTTCACCTTCGACGTCTTCTGCAATGATGAGCAGTGGTTTGTTGGTTTTGGCAACGGACTGCAGCAGTGGAAGAATGTCTTGCAGGTTGCTGATTTTCTTCTCGAAGATAAGAATGTGCGCATCCTCGAAATTTACCTCCTGATTTTCAGCGTCGGTGCAGAAGTAAGGAGAGAGGTAGCCTTTGTCAAATTGCATACCTTCGACGACGTCCAGAGAGGTCTCGATACCTTTGGCTTCTTCAACGGTAATCGTGCCGTCTTTGCCGACACGGTCCATAGCGTCTGCAATGATGTCGCCGATTTCAGAATCCCAGTTTGCAGATACAGTCGCAACCTGGCGAATTTCTTCGCGGTCTTTGACTTTCTTACTTTGCTTTGCAAAGGCTTCTGTGGCGGCGGCAACTGCTTTGTCGATACCTCTTTTTAGGTAGATTGGATTTGCTCCGGCGGCTACGTTCTTGATGCCTTCACGATAGACAGCTTCTGCCAGAACGGTTGCGGTCGTTGTGCCGTCACCGGCGGAGTCAGCTGTCTTTGAAGCTACTTCGCGCACCATTTGCGCTCCCATGTTTTCGTAGGCATCGGCAAGATCGATTTCTTTGGCGACGGACACACCGTCTTTGGTTACTGTGGGCGCACCGAATTTCTTGTCGATCAGGACGTTCCGGCCCTTGGGTCCAAGTGTTACTTTGACCGCACGTGAAAGCGTTTCGACGCCTTTGAGGATTTTTTTACGTGCGCCTTCGTCAAATAGAATTTGTTTAGCCATAATTATATGTGTATTTTATTTATTTTAAGGTTTGGTTAGGAGAGATAGTTATTTGATGACAGCAAGCACGGTGTCGTAGGTCAGAAGGGTGTGAGTTACCCCGTCGATCTTTATGTTGGTACCTCCGTAGCTGGGAACAATCACTTTGTCACCTGGTTTAACTTCGATAGGAATCAGGTTACCATTGGGATCTATTTTTCCAGTACCGACCTCGATAATTTCGGCCTCCTGTGGTTTCTCTTTAGCGGAATCAGGAATAATGATGCCGCCCTGGACTTGCTCATCTTCTTCGATGCGTCTCAATAGAACATTGTTACCAAGTGGTTTAATTTTCATGTTTAGTGTGTTTTTGGATTGGTTTGTTTATGATTCATGTGAGTGCGTACTAAACAAAACAAGAGAGTTTCTTACGCACTAAATTCGTTGAAGTGTTACTTATCTTCGTCGTCGACGACTTCAAAATCGGCGTCTACGGTTTCTGCATCTTTGGCTTCGGCAGAAGTGTCGCTTTTATCTGCGGCAGCTTCCGATTCTGCAGTGTCTGCGCCGGGGGCGCCTGCTGGGTTTTCAGCAGATTGTTGGCTGTACATTTCCTGGGCGAATGACTGTAGGATACCTGTAATTTTTTCTACTGGAGCCTTAAGTGTCTCCGCATCCGCATCCTGATTTTCAAGAACGGACTTGCCTTCGATAATTGCTGCTTCGAGTTCGGTCTTTTTGTCAGCTGGAATCTTGTCGCCCAGATCTTTGATCTGCTTTTCGGCCTGGTAGACAGTGTTGTCGAGTTCGTTGCGAGCCTCAACGGTTGCTTTGAATGCTTCATCTTCGGCAGCATGGGCCTCAGCTTCACGCTTGAGTTTCTCAACTTCATCTTTGTCGAGTCCTGAAGAGCCGGTGATGGTAATTTTCTGTTCTTTGCCGGTACCTTTGTCTTTGGCGCTTACATTGAGTATGCCATTGGCATCAATATCAAAGGTGACTTCAATCTGAGGCACACCGCGTGCAGCAGAAGGTATTCCGTCCAGACGGAAGTTGCCGAGCGTCTTGTTATCTTTTGCCATGGGTCGTTCACCCTGGAGGACTTTGATATCCACCGCAGTCTGATTGTCCGCATAGGTTGAAAAGACCTGACTTTTTTTCGTGGGAATTGTGGTGTTGCGCTCGATCATAGGTGTTGCTACACCACCGGCAGTTTCGATAGCAAGCGTCAGCGGTGTAACGTCCAGTAATAGGACATCACGTACATCGCCTTGCAGGACGCCTCCCTGAATTGCAGCTCCGATGGCAACTACTTCATCAGGATTGACTCCCTGGTGAGGAGCTTTTCCGGTAAGTTCGGCAGCGATTTCAACAACCTTTGGCGAACGGGTCATTCCGCCGACAAGTACCAGTTGATTGATTTCAGAAGCGGTATGTCCGGATGCCTCAAGGCATTCCTTGAAGGGAGCTACGGTTCTTTGGTAAAGATCATCGCAGATTTGCTCAAGCTTTGAACGTGTAAGCTGGACGTTGAGATGCTTTGGACCACTTGCATCAGCGGTGATAAACGGAAGATTGATGTCCGTAGTTTGAGCTGAAGACAAGGCAATCTTAGCTTTTTCGGCCTCTTCCTTGAGACGCTGCAATGCCATATTGTCAGACTTCAGATCAATGCCCTGTTCTTTCTTAAATTCATCAATGAGGTAATCGATCAGGGTGCTGTCCCAGTTGTCTCCACCCAGATGGGTGTCTCCATGAGTCGATTTTACTTCAAAAACACCATCCCCGATTTCGAGAATGGAAACGTCGAAAGTGCCACCTCCAAGGTCGTAGACTGCAATGATCTCATTGTGCCCTTTGTCCAGACCATAAGCAAGTGCGGCGGCAGTTGGCTCGTTGATAATTCTTTTTACCTCAAGACCTGCGATTTGACCCGCATCTTTGGTTGCTTGTCGCTGGGCATCGTTGAAATAAGCGGGTACTGTGATAACCGCTTCAGTCACGCTTTCACCTAGATAGGATTCTGCATCAGCTTTCAGTTTTTGCAGAATCATCGCTGAGATCTGCTCCGGTGCAAATTGTTCTTTTTTACCCTCAACCTCGCACTCTATGTATGCATCGCCGTTTTTGCCTTTAACAATGTCATAAGGGAGACTTTTCGCCTCTTCCTGTACTTCAGAGAACTTGCGGCCGATGAGGCGTTTTGCCGAAAAGATTGTGTTGTTCGGGTTCGTTACTGCCTGACGCTTTGCAGCCTGACCGACTAGGCGCTCGCCATTCTTTGTGAAAGCTACAACAGAGGGTGTCGTGCGTGCACCTTCAGCATTCGGAATAACAACAGATTCACTGCCTTCCATTACTGACATGCAAGAATTCGTAGTACCAAGATCAATTCCTATTATTTTTGACATGTCAACCTAATAGCAAATCCGATGCCACAATCTCTCGTGTTCCACAAGTCACTGAATTTTAGATAATTAAATTTAAATTTAGATTTTCCTAGAAATGTTTCCATGGGAAATGTGTGCCAGTGTGGCACACGTTATGTCACACATAGTAGCAGACGTGTCTCATAAGTGACACAGCAATCAGTTATCCCATGAACGAACCTGCTTATAATATGCCCTAAAAGCGTTCCATGTTTTTCGGGAAAGATCTCGCGCCGTGTAATACCGAATTAGAAAAAGTTACAGTTTAGCACTACATACCCCATCTGAAGGAGTATCCAATACTGACAAAAAAGTCCTCTGCTTCGCTGTTTAAGCCTGCTCCGGCAGATAAATCCAACTGGGAATTGTCGTTTAATAAATAGGCCAGCCCACAATCAAATAAAAACGGGGAATCCTCAGCGCTCAGTCCGATTTGTCCATAAAGTTCCGCAAAGAAGCTCAATTGTTCCGTAGCCGAGTAACCAAGGGATGAAGTGTAAATACAAGAAGATTGCGTCGCCAGGCTACCATCCGCTTTCTCTGTGGTTGCCAGCCCCAGTCCCAGGTTATACGTCAGGGAAAGTTTGTCCGTCAGCGTGTGTGTGGATGCCAGAAGAAACTTAGGGTCGAATTTGTCGGAAGTAATGTCACTGTCACCAATAGGCACAGTCGTTTGAACGATCACTGCCATTTCGGGCTTAGTCATTGAATCATCCCCTTCACTGATAGAATACTTAAATCCCAGCAATCCGTCATTCGACCCGGAGACCGGCTCCGAATCTAAATGTCCACCCCAGCCCAATCGCAACTCCCAGCCTTCGATGACACCAAAGCGAAATATCGTGCCTCCATATTCAGTACCTGTTTCAGCATTTGAATCCTCAAAAGTTTTGATGCCGGTCTCAATCTGGGCAAAGCCAGGCTTAACTACCGCGCTGGATTCATTCGCACCCGGACGATCTGTTGCCAGTGGTTCAGCGATCAGTAGAGAGGCCGCAACCATCGAGATTGAGAACAGGATAATTCGTTTTGTTTTTGGATTCATGTTCCAACTAGTTAAGCTTGTATAAATATTCAGTCAAAAGTAATTTACGAAAGATAAATCTCTTTATCTAACAACTATCAGCAAACTATAAATATGAAATTGAAATGCTTCAGTCATCTACTCTTCCTGGCACTGTGCTTGAATTGCCTTAGCGCCACGTCGGTAACTACGGCCGAAAAAGAAACCGTCGAAACACTGCTTCTAAAGCAAATTGATGATGAACGCCTGGCCTACCAACTGTACACCAAACTATCAGAAATCCATCCTAAAATCACCATCTACAAAGACATAATTGCCACAGAGAAACGTCATTTTTCTACACTGGAAGACTATGCCAGGGAAACATACCCGAATCTGAAAACAGGTCGTTTGAAAGGCCCATTCCTGAATAATGAAAACAGGAAACTCTATCAAAGATGGCTTACTAAAGGCAAAGTTTCCCAAAAAAATGCGGCACAGGTCGGCGTTGACCTCGAGGAGATGGACATCGAAAACATTGAACATTTCCTAAGTCTTGAGCCGGAGCCAGAGCTTGCAACCATCCTCGAAAACTTGAAGCAAGACTCAAAAAAGCACCTCAGCGCATTCAGGCGACAAAAGACACGATGAGTGAACCATTTGGACACTTCAGAGTTCGATGTTCAAAGTTCGATGTTCGAAGTGTTCACCGGCACCGCATCCAACTCAGCTATCCACTTTGCTCGTGTCGCTTCATCGACCAGGGCCACTTCAAAGCCGTTTTTGGCAATCTGCGCTAGTTCATGATGAGTGAAATGTAGACTGGCATTCAGGGCCGCGTATTCATCCTCGACGGTGTTTCCGAATGAAAACGGGTCATCCGTACTGACCGTACAACGCACGCCGCGATCAAATAATTGACGGATTGGATGTGCTTCAAATTCAGGAATTACATTGAGCTTCACATTGCTGATCGGGCACATGTCAAAAGTCGTCCCGGTCTGCACTGCTAGGTCGACTACAGAAGGGTCTTCGATTGCACGTGTGCCGTGTTGAATCCGACGTACTCCCAGCGTTTCAATAGCTTCTCGAACGTTCGCTGCCGGACCGAATTCTCCGGCGTGCGCTTTGGTCTCCAGTCCCGCAGTACGCGCTTTAGCCCACAGTTTCGGAGTCCACTCCTCAAGCGCCAGATACTCAACACCATGCAAGTCAATACCTGCAAGTCCTTCCCAGTCCACACACTCTTCGAGCACCGGCGCCAGCACTTCCGTGTATGCATTGCGCGTTATCCCCATAAACACCCGTACTTCCAATCCGGCGGGGACAGCAGACAGAATTGCATTAAGTATTTCAGGCCCGGGAACATCAATAAATTCAATCATGCCCGCGTGGAATGAAGTCTCCACATAGCGAACATTATTTGCCAGATGCCCCTCAAAGACGATCTTTGCTGCTTCATGGTAGCGCTCAGCGGTCGTAAACCACTGCATCGCATGTTCAATCAAATGATTTTCAAAGGCTTCAAAACTGCTCCACCGGAAATCCTGCGCCCAGCAAGCTTGCGGTTGACTGAACTGTTCCGGGTCCAGCTTTTGCAGCAATTGATACGGTAAAGCGCCTTCAATGTGCAGGTGTGTTTCCGTCTTGGGAAGGCGACGGATGAAGGTTTCGGTTTCTTTTGAGATTGGAGGATGCATCGTTTAAAAGGAATAAGGAGTTAGGAGCTGGAAGTTAGTTTCTTACTCTGTCCGTGTTTTTTCTAAAACTTTTTTGGGCCAATTCATGATTCATTAAGCAAATAATCCGGATTGAGCTTTTTAAGCTCTCCTTTCACAAACAGACCATCTTTGCGAATCAACTCACCATCAAACCAGATTTCGCCGCCCCCGTACTCAGGACGCTGGATCTGAACCATGTCCCAGTGAACCTGCGAGCGATTACCGTTGTCCGCTTCTTCGTAAGCCTGCCCGGGCGTGAAGTGAAACGAGCCGGCAATTTTCTCGTCAAACAGGATGTCACGCATTGGCTCTAGAATGTGCGGGTTGAACCCAATCGCGAATTCGCCGATATAGCGTGCGCCTTCGTCCGAGTCGAGAATCTCGTTGAGTCGCTGGGTGTTGTTACTCTCCGCTTCAATGATTTTACCCTCCTTGAACTTAAGATGCACCCGGTCAAAGGATACGCCCTGATACACCGTCGGCGCATTGTAGGTAATTTCACCCTCGACCGAATCTTTCACCGGACAGGAAAACACCTCACCATCCGGGATATTGTGCTGCCCGCCACAGGCCACCGCATTGATTCCTTTGATCGAGAAATGTAAGTCGGTTCCCGGCCCCTTGATATGCACCTGATTGGTCTCTACCATGAGCGTTTCCAGCGCCTGCATGCCTTCGACCATGCGCGAGTAATCCTGCGTGCACACACGAAAGTAAAAATCCTCAAAGCCCTCCGTACTCATCATCGCCTGCTGTGCCATTGCCGAAGTGGGCCAGCGCAAAATAACCCACTTTGTTTTATTTACCCGATAGTCGAGCACCCCTTTCATCGCTTTGGTAACCTGCGTTACTTTACCCGGATCGACGTCGGATAGTTCAAAAATATTGTCTGACCCACGGATAGCGATATAGGCATCCATATTTTGCATACGCGCCAGTTCCCAGGTCGCCTGCGTTTCGAATTGTTCTGCATCAACATGATTCACCAACTCACGATTGATCCGTCCGCATTGCAGATTCACAAACGGCACTGCACCACGCTTCCGTGCTGCTCGCACCAGAGCCACTACCATCGCCTCAGGAACGTCAAAGGCATCTATCAGTACCCGCTCACCCTTTTGCAGGCTAGTGGAAAACCCGGTTAGACCATCCGCCAGTTTCGTATAATTTGGATTCATGCAAAAACAGCGCACTATTTTGCTCAAAAGGTCAAACCACCAAACGCAAAATTTACCGACCCGAAACCATAAGAGGCGAATGAATAGGAGTGCCTTCAATGCATTCCTATAGAACCAATAAGTAAGGTTATCAATGTTTTATCTGTTGCTCTGTGCTGCCGGGCCTGATAACTTGTCTCAGTGTTGGGATTTTATTCTGCGGCATGTCGAAAATGGCATCATCCAGGTCCTGATTTGCAGTAATTGTTTCGAACGTAATGGTGCCGAAGGGTGAATTTTCTGCAAGAATGTCTATTTTCCTAGGCAGGAGTACACCCTGTACCTTTGCAAATTCAGTTGCTTGGTAGTCAATATATTCTTCGATGCCTGCAAGTGTGCTCTTGGCGCCCCAGCGTGTGAGCAGGAAGGTTTCCTGATCAAAGTAGAACCAGCTGCGTTCATCATTTTTGCCAAATCCAGTAATCAGGTAAGCGGGTCGACCACAGACTTTTGATTTGCCCTGATATTTGAAGGTAAAACTTGTTTTCAAGGGCATGACAAATGGCTTAATCAGCCAGCATTGTCCGGCAAAGTGTTTGGCAGAACGACCTTTCATTTGTTCGAAATACTTTTCTTTTGGAAGCAGTTCTTTTTTCCAGATATGCTCACCGTCAAATGCATACACTGTCTTGTACTTGCGTCCGAGATGTTTCCAGGAATAGGTAAGGTGACGTTGGCCTTTTAGGGTTTCGATGAGTTCAAAGGTCTTCGATCTACCGGCTTCGATGCTAGTGCCGGTTGCCCTTAAGTTTTTAAGGTTGGCATATGCAGATTCTCCCCCGGAAACTTTGAGAAAGTTTTCTATGATTTTTTCGCTTGTCTGATCGGTCTTTTCGGGGCGTACGTCAAATGCATCTGTGCTTTCTGTTGCTTTGTTTTCGAGCGTTGATTGTGTTTGGGCATCTTGAGCATTTAATCCTGAAAGGTAGCAGCTAATGATTACGCAGGCGATAGCGGCTGGTGTTTTAGTAAAATGTGATATATTCATGATGACAGTCATTTATTGTTTGCAAAAACTTTAAAGAAACAATTTTAACGGACTATGCGCATTTTAGTTACTGGAGGAGCTGGATTTATTGGCAGTCATTTGTGTGAGCGTCTGTTGAGCGAAGGCCATGAAATACTTTGCCTGGATAATTTTTTTACCGGGAGTAAGTCCAATGTCCTTCACTTGCTGGACAATCCTTTTTTTGAATTGATACGACATGATGTTATCGATCCTTTTAAGATGGAGGTCGATCAAATTTACAATCTTGCTTGTCCGGCATCTCCGGTCCACTACCAGTATAACCCGATCAAAACAATCAAGACTTCGATCATGGGTGCAATCAATTGCCTGGGTCTGGCAAAGCGGATTAATGGACGCGTTTTGCAAGCATCCACTTCAGAGGTGTATGGAGATCCTTCTCCTGAATTCCATCCGCAGCCGGAAACTTACTGGGGAAATGTAAATACAATTGGTATTCGTTCTTGTTACGACGAGGGTAAGCGTGCAGCAGAAACTTTGTTCATGGATTACCATCGTCAAAATAAGGTTGATATCCGTATCGTCCGGATTTTCAATACTTACGGCCCTCGGATGGATAAAGACGATGGAAGGGTTGTTTCAAATTTCGTCGTTCAAGCCTTGCGTGGTCAGGACATCACTGTTTATGGCAAGGGACAGCAAACACGATCATTTTGTTACATTGATGATTTGGTTGATGGGCTTGTCCGTATGATGAACCAGGACAAGACGGTTGGCCCGATCAACATTGGCAATCCTCATGAGTTTACGATCATGGAACTGGCTGAAAAAGTAGTCGCGCTAACAGGTAGTTCTTCCAAAATTATTCACAAAGACTTGCCTATGGACGATCCGCAACAGCGTCAGCCGGATATAGAAAAAGCAAGAGAATTCCTTGGATGGAAACCAACGATTTTGTTGGAAGAAGGGTTGAAATCAACCATTGCTTATTTTGATAAAATTTTAACCGATGGTTAATGTCGTAAGCAGTTAGAGGCCATTTTTCCTGCAACAGTCGTCAGCATTTTCGGCTTCACCGCGCGCTCCTATAGTCGTAAAATGCCCCTTAACTTGTATTCTCGGGTAGAAGCTTCTGTAGATTTTGATAAAATATAGCTCTTTGTTCTCCTGAGTTTAAATCAGATGATGTGTCAATTTCATTAAGAAAAGTGATGAAGTCCGGGGTTTGTTGAGATCGAGGATACAGCCTAAGCGGATAATCGGAGCCGAATACAATTTTATCAATACCGACACTATCAATCACGCGTCGAAAAATTGATATGTCGTACAAAAGCGGTGAGGCGGCAGTGTCGTAGTAAACATTTTGCAGTATTTTGCGCAGAAACGGATTCAGTTCAAAAAAAGCAAGACCGCCACCCCAGTGTGCAAGAATGAGCTTTAATGCCGGATGGGCTCGAGCCATGTTCACGAAGTCATCAAGAGGCGTCGGGACTGTGCCCGGGAGATTGCGTCCGACTACTTCGGTCGCATGGATGTTGATGGGCCAGTCGTTTTCAACGCACCAATTTGCCAGCGTCTGCCAGCCTTCACTTGAGGCATCGAATTGCTGCACCCCGGGATGCAATTCTCCAATGCCGCGAAGGCCGAGGCTTTTAGCATAGTCGCACTGTTCGATTACATTGGCTTTCGTGCCACCGGGATGAATTGCAGCAAATCCGATAAAGCGTTCCGGCGCTGTTGCGACCCACTCAGCGATACATTCGTTATGCCAGCGGCAGGTGCTTTCATTTTCCCAGTACCAACCGAGCAGTACAGCTTTATGAACGCCGACGGTATCCATTGCTTGGATCATTTCATTTATCGTTGCCCATCCCTGGATTGAAGGTCGATCCACTGGTGCTACCAGTTTTCCCCAGTGAAGCTCATTTCGGACTTTGGCCCACTTGGTTGGATTGATTTTTAGCTCTTCGGGATAACAGTGAGTATGGCAGTCAATGATAGTCATTTGAGATTTCAAATCGTTCTTACAACCTTACCGGCAGGCCTCGTTTCTTCAAATATTCCTTTGCCTGGTGTATGCTGTAAGTGCCAAAATGAAAAATTGAGGCAGCCAGTACTGCATTGGCTCTACCAATCTGTAGCGCATCTGCAAGGTGATCGAGATTGCCGGCGCCACCTGAGGCAATCACCGGGACTTCAATTGCGTCGCTGACAGCACGATTTAGTTCATTGTCGTAGCCGGCTTGTGTGCCATCGGCATCCATGCTGGTGAGCAGGATTTCCCCGGCGCCAAGAGAGACTACTTTTTGAGCCCACTCAACAGTGTCCAAACCAGTTGGCTTGCGGCCTCCGTGAGTGAAGACTTCCCAGCGGTTTTCGCCCGGTACGCGTTTTGCATCAATAGCGACGACAATGCATTGATTTCCAAATTTGGAAGAGGCCTGATGGACGAGTTCAGGATTGGCAACTGCAGCGGTATTCAGGCTTACTTTGTCTGCTCCGGCATTTAGCATATCACGAATGTTTTCGACTGTGCGAAGCCCGCCTCCGACTGTAAGCGGCATAAAACATTCCGAAGCTGTGCGTTCAACGACATCAATCATCGTATTGCGTTCATCGCTGGAGGCGGTTATGTCGAGAAATACAAGTTCGTCAGCGCCCTGTTTTTCATAGGTTTTTGCCTGTTCGACCGGATCACCGGCATCAATCAGATTCACGAAATTGACGCCTTTGACAACACGTCCTTCATGGACGTCTAAACAAGGAATGATCCGAACTGAAAGCATTGTCCTACAAAGACGGCAAATTTCCTGAGTGCAGCCAAAGCTTCTTGTGGTTGACCCGAGATGCTTTCACTGTGTTTAAATCAATCTCTACTCATCGGCGAAAACAATATCCGGATCGAAGGAGAGGGCGAGGCGATACTGCATCCCCGGACGCATGATCAGCGGATGACTGCGTTCAAAGGTTTGTAGATAGTGAATCTTGCCGTAGTAAGTGCGAAAGGAGGAGTCATTCGTCACGGTGTCCAAATCTTTCCACTCAGCCTGAAAATCATCCTTTACTACCTGGGTGCGATGACCTTCCTCGCCGAGGCATAAGGAGGTGCTTACGCGATGGCTGGAGTGTGGTGCAGCAATTGCAAGAATGTAGCGTATGCGATCCATTTGCACCTGTTGTTTTACCGTGAAGCAAAATTCGCAATTGATTTTAGTGTTTTTGAATGACCAGGTAACTTTGCAACTGCCAAGACCGGATACGATCTTTTCGTCTTTGGTGATGAGTTCCGGTTGCTCGTATTTAAATACAATTTCATTGCGCGGCCCCATCGACGTCGTACAGTTTTTTCCGTAGAAGGATGGTATAATCACGTTGTCGCCAAAAGTTAATTCCGGCATCATGATTGGAAGGTATTTGTCGACCGGCCAGTCGAAAATTCCGGGTGAGTGTGGAAATGCCAGGTAGTCACATGTGTTCTTGCCTAGTTTGCTGGATGTGATGAGCGGCAGTTGCAAAGCAAACCCGGAGTCAGGATCCTGATAGACAAATAGTCCCTGTTCCTTTTTGTGCGATTTGTCAAAACACACAAAACGGGTGACCTTGCGTGGAGGTATTGGAGCCGAAGGCGTAGCGCTGCCTTTTGTGGAGCGAACCAGACGTGACCATTGACAGAGGTAGCGGGCGGCATCAAAGTTTGCCATACGTGTTGTATGGTATGGTGCCGTGCTGCGCTCATTGTCGCGGATGACCAGATAACCGTGCTCCTGGTCAAGATAGGTCGCGAAAAAATGCATGAACAGTCGTCGAACTGTGTCGGTGTACAGGTCGCGTTGATTGTCCGAAATCCAATCATCGCGCAAGGCTTGCAAGACTAGACTGATGCAGTGCATCTGTCCGTAGACGCCAATTGAGCGTCCGAAGGCAAAACCGCTGCCGTCCTGACGTGTCAGATCCGGGATCAGCTTTAAGTATTTTTCTGCGTAATTGCGCAGACTGGACAATTTGCGTTCGCGAAGGTTAATGTTTGCATGCAATTGCAGTGCCTGACGTATAAAAACAAAGCTCAGGATGCCGTAGATATCAAAGGCGCCGCCGGTTGAGTTTTCTTCACTGCTGATACCGTCATCAAAGTAACCTGTTGATGAACTGGCATCGATACGTTCCAGAAAGCGATCAATCAGGCGTCCGGTTTCATCTTTTTTGGACAGACCTAGGCTGAAGCGCGCAACTGCTTTTGCAATATTGAAGCTTTGGAAGTGGTTGAAGTAGTCATTGCGCTCCAGAAGTTGTTTGTCCAATTGCTCGCGAGTTGGGTCAAGCAGGCGTTCCCAGACTACATTGCGGTCCTTTGCAGGGCCAAAAGAGAGCAGGCCGATTGCAGCGTAGGCAAGGCCATTGTCATGGACATCTTCAGTAAATGCCTGGGCTGTTATGCAGCGTGCGGAAAGGTCAATCAGGTCATAGCTTTCAAACGTAGTCTCGCCGGTGGTCCTGTAGTACTCGCCAATAGCGAGTGCTGCATGGCCGGGTTCGTCCAAGCGGCTGCTCTCATCAGCTACAGGGGAAATGGTTCCCTGCTCACTGATTGATTCAAGATTGTGCCCAAGAATTGACTGGGCCATGTCGAGGCATTGGTCTGCAAAACTTTCCATTAAAAAAAGCGTAAATATTAGCTCAAACCTACCTTGATGCTAACCTTAAAAAATCTTGTCAACAGCTTTTGAGTGAACTTTACAATTGATTGAAGTTAACGAAAATTATTGACCTTTAAAAAGGAATGCTATCCTTATCCGAATTTTGTTGAACTACTCGGGCATATACTCGGGATTGCAAGCATTTGTTTAATATAAATTTAACTCTTTTACTATTATGTCTTCCGAATCTACTTCCATGGAATCTGTCTCGCATGAGAACCGTAAATTCCCACCAGCAGCAGCATTTGCTGAAAATGCTCATGTCGGTAGCATAGACGCTTACAGAAAACTTTATGAGAAGAGCATTCAGGAGCCCGAAAGTTTTTGGGCAGAAGCTGCCGAAGAACTTCACTGGTTCAAAAAGTGGGATAAAGTCTTGGATGACTCAGAAGCGCCATTTTACAAATGGTATACCGAAAGTCGTACAAATTTGTCTTACAATTGTCTGGATCGCCACATCGAAGAAGGTCGCGGCGACAAAATTGCCATCTACTGGGAAGGAGAGCCCGGTGACAAGCGGGAGATCAGCTACTCGCAGTTGCACAAAGAAGTGTGCCTTTTTGCAAATGTACTCAAGAGCAGAGGTGTTCAAAAGGGGGATCGCATTGCGATTTACCTGCCGATGATTCCTGAATTGGTTATTTCCGTTTTGGCCTGCGCGCGCATTGGAGCAGTGCATTCAGTTATTTTCGCGGGCTTCTCTGCGGATGCGATTCGCGACAGGGTCTTGGACAGTGAAGCACGTATGGTGATAACAGCAGATGGCGGCTATCGTCGTGGCAAAGTTCTTGAACTGAAGAAGATTGTCGACGAAGGCATTGAGACATGTGACTGTGTGAAGGATGTCGTTGTGGTCAAAAGAGGCGATGCGCATCCGATAAAATGTGAAATGAGAGATGGCCGGGATTCCTGGTATCACCAACTCACCGCTGAAGCCGATGCGGATTGTCCTGCTGAAGAAATGGAAGCGGAAGACCTGTTGTTCCTGCTCTATACGAGTGGTACGACCGGAAAGCCCAAAGGGATCATGCACACAACAGCCGGATATCAGGTGTTCAGCTACCTGACTTCAAAGTATGTGTTCGATTTGAAACCGGATGATGTTTACTGGTGTACCGCGGATGTTGGCTGGATTACGGGGCACACTTACATTGTTTATGGGATTATGCAGAACTGTGTTTCTCAGGTGATTTACGAAGGCGCTCCAAATCATCCTGATGAAGGACGCTTCTGGGAAATTATTGAGAACTACAAGGTTTCCATTTTTTATACGGCACCCACAGCAATTCGTGCTTTTATGAAGTGGGGAGACGACTGGGTGACTAAGCGCGATTTGTCGTCGCTTCGTCTTTTGGGAACTGTCGGTGAACCGATTAATCCGGAGGCCTGGATTTGGTATCATAAGATGATTGGCGGCGAACGTTGTCCGATCGTCGATACCTGGTGGCAGACGGAAACCGGAGGCCACATGTTGACGCCGATTCCCGGAGCAGTTTCAACAAAACCCGGCTGTGCGACACTGCCATTTTTTGGCATCGAACCGGCTGTGCTCACTGAAGAGGGGGAGGAAGTGGATGCGGGGATACTCGCAATCAAACAGCCATGGCCGGGTATGCTGCGCGGAGTGTACGGTGATCCACAGCGCTTTAAGGACACTTACTGGTGTAAGTGGGGAGGGAAATACTATTTCCCTGGCGATGGAGCGCGTCGTGATGAGGACGGGTATATCTGGATTCTTGGTCGTGTTGACGATGTAGTTAATGTTTCCGGTCATCGTATTGGCACCGCTGAATTGGAAAGCGTGTTTGTGGAACATCCGGACGTTGCAGAATCTGCTGTCGTCGGCGTGCCGCATGAAATAAAAGGGCAGGGACTAATTGCTTTTGTTACTGTCATCGAAGGTCGTGATTATGATGACCGGTTGCGTAAGGAATTGGTTGGGATGATTGATAAATCAATTGGTAAATTTGCGAGACCGGAGTATATCCTGTTTTCATCGGATCTTCCGAAGACACGCTCAGGTAAGATCATGCGGCGTATTTTACGCAACATTGCCGAAGGCAAGGAATTGGGAAATACCATGACATTAGCTGATCCGAGTGTGGTTGAAGACTTGCAAACTCAGTTTAAAGAGATCAGCAAGTAATGGTTCTCGGGACAAGTTTCGAGGCACTTGAAATTTTCAAAACGAAGCGAGCTTCAAGGTATTCATTATCCTGAAGCAAGTAGGTAGTATACGGATGTTTACTGAAACTTGACAAACCAATATGTTTTGTGCATTCAATGAATTTATTACCCAAAACAAATTTATTAAAATGAAGGAAATACCCGAAACAGGAGTGTCATCCCAAGCAGTTGCCAATCAATTTCTTGAAATGGCTGATCAGCTTGGACTAGTACTGACAAATATGCAGGTGCAAAAGCTCGTATACATTGCAAATGGATTTCATCTTGGTTTTACGGGCAAGCCGCTCACCTATGACAAAATATACGCTTGGCAGTTTGGACCGGTAATTCCATGTCTGTACAAAGTGCTTCAGAAATTTGGAAACGGGCCCGTTACAGGAAGGCTCAAAGCGGAAGATACGTTATCGGACGATTCATTTGCATTTAAAGTGATTGATCAGGTCTGGAGGGCATATGGTAAGATGTCCGGGTCCAAACTATCTGCGCTTACGCATTTACCGGGTTCACCGTGGCATAAAACCTGGGAGAGAGATGAGAATCGTTTCGGTGTCATTCCAGTTGAAATGATTGCAGATCATTACCGAGAACGCCTAAATAATGTCGCTGAAAAGTAAGCTGGACATAAAACTGATCAACAAACTTGCGAAGGAGGAAAGCCAATTATCGCAAGATTTGTCTGTATTAGATTCTAATGAACCCAGTTTGCATGACCCTTTAAGCAAACATGAAGAGCACTTCGAGAAAAAGCGATTGCAAGCAGCCGGATCTTATCTGGATTTGCAGCAAATTTTTGCATATCTGCTTTTGGGGTTGGTTAGTGCCTGGTTGCTGGCAGTAATTATAACTATATTTTTGTGTGGCTTTGAATACCGAAACTTCAACCTGAGCGATTCGGTTCTCATCGCATTTATAACGTCAACAACAACAAGTGTTATTGGTTTGTTCCTTCTTGTGGCTCGCTGGCTGTTTGATAACAAGTGAGATAAAGCGTCGGTAGTGTATGAAAAATTGATTCGAAACGGGTACAAAAAGGTTACTCAATAGGATGGCATGAAAGCTAGACAAGAACGTGATCTATCTCCACTTTTTTCTTAAATATGAAAATTTATCTAAATGACAGGCTAGTCGACAAAGAAGATGCCAAGATTTCTGTTTTTGATCATGGGCTGCTTTACGGAGACGGGATATTTGAGGGAATTCGTCTGTATGATGGTTGTGTATTTAAGTTAGATGAGCATCTGGAGCGCTTGAAATATTCGGCTAAGGCGATTATGCTAAAGTTGCCCTGGTCACGCCAGGAACTTTCGGATGCCGTTTGTGAGACATGCCGGGCAAATAATCTGACGGATGGCTATATTCGCCTGGTGATTACCCGTGGTGTCGGGAGCCTTGGTCTGTCGATCAAAAACTGCGATGATCCGCAATTGATCATTATCGCGGACACCATACAGTTATATCCGAAGGAATTTTATGAGAAGGGCTTGAAAATTATCACCGTACCGACGCGTCGTTGTAATCCTTCGGCGTTGCCGCCTACCGTAAAATCGTTGAATTACCTAAATAATATTTTAGCTAAAATTGAGGCGCAGCATTCTGGTTATCACGAGGCGATCATGTTAAACGATCAGGGATATATTGCAGAATGTACGGGTGATAACGTTTTCATAATCCATAAAGGGGAGTTGATCACTCCTTCTGCCAGCGCGGGCGCTTTAAAAGGGATCACGCGCGATACAGTACTGAGCATAGCGGATGAACTCGGCATACCATGGCGTGAAGCTGATGTTACGCGTTATGACGTTTGGATAGCCGATGAGGTTTTTTTAACCGGTACTGCTGCGGAGATTATCCCAATCATTGAAATTGATGCCCGTGTAATCGGAACCGGCAAACCGGGGGTGATTACGGAAAAATTTCTTAAACAGTTTCACCGGAAAGTTTCAGTCGAAGGTACAATGCTGTAGCAGTGTCGATTCAGATATTTTGATTGTTTAATTTGCAGTTGCAGGGCTTTTTTGTTTGTTAGGTGTGTTATTTCTTTAAATTGATTTAAAAATACGCTATAAGCATTTCATTTTCATGGCTAAGAATCTAAAGTGCAGCATCTGTAACAAAAAAGCCAATGTGCATTTGACGCAGATTGTTAACAACAAGATCAATAAAGTTGATTTGTGTGAGTCCTGCGCTCAGAAAAAGGGGGTTACGGATCCGGAAGGATTTTCGCTGGCCGATTTGTTTATCAAAGCACCTGCGGGTGCACCTGCAGATAAGCTGCAGGTACAATGTCCGGAGTGTGGATTAAACACTGCGGATTTTCGGCGCACCGGGCGTCTTGGCTGTTCAGATTGCTATGATGTTTTCAAACCACTGTTACTTCCCATGCTGGAAGACATGCATGAGGGGGTTTCTCACAAGGGGAAAATCCCAGCAGTCACTCTCAGTCGTCAATCGCACAAATTGCAACTGAAGAAGCTGCAGAATTTTTTAGCTAAAGCAGTTGCCGAAGAAGCATACGAAGAAGCTGCAAAATATCGTGATCAGATCAAAGCATTACAGGAAACAAAAAAACTGGAAGTTTCATAGAAATGATTAATTCACTGATTAACGAAAACCGTGCAGAGCTTACGCAAGCTATTAAAAAGGCGGCTCCAGTCGTTTTGTGTACTCGTATTCGGTTGGCACGTAATCTGGTTGACCAGCCCTTTCCGGGGCGTGCAAAGGTCTCTCAGCGACGTACGGTTCTCAAATCTTGCGCAGGCAAAATCGGCTCAATGTCTCAGATGAAGAAGGGTACTTTTCTGGATGTTGCAGATCTGTCCGATCTGGAAAAGCAGGTACTTGTCGAACGCCATCTTATCAGCCGCGAATTGTGCGAAGGTGATGAAGGAACGGGTGTATTCATCAACAAAGCACAGACCTGCGCTGTAATGATCAATGAAGAAGACCATTTGCGCATACAGTTTCTAAAAACCGGTTTTAATTTGAAGTCAGTCTGGAAGCTTACCGATGCTTTTGATTCGGAACTTGAGAAAACAATAGATATCGCCTTTTCACCTGAACTGGGTTATCTGACAGCATGTCCGACTAATCTGGGAACAGGCTTGCGGGCGTCCGTTATGATGCATCTTCCCGGATTAGTTATCTCTAATGAGATGGATCGTGTAATTCGCGCAGTTAATCAGCTCGGGATAACTGTTCGCGGTCTTTTTGGTGAAGGCTCTGATCCAACCGGGCATATTTTTCAGATTTCAAATCAGCAGACTCTGGGTGAAAGCGAATCCAAGATACTGGATCGCCTATCAAGTGTCTTGAAGACAATTATTGATCATGAATTGAATGCCCGCTACAAATATCTCGAAGAAAATCGTCAAAGAGTGAGTGATCGAATCGGACGAGCTTGGGGTGTTTTGAGAAATGCACACATAATCTCGTCGGATGAGGCTCTGAATCTTCTTTCCGTTATCCGGGTTGCTGTTGATTTTGGCATGTTGCCTGAAGGATCAAGAGCTGAAATCGACCGGCTCGTGATTGAGTGTCAGCCTGGTCACATCCAGTATGCTGTCAGAGAAAACATTGATACGGAGATTCGGGACATCAGCCGGGCTGATAAACTTAGGGAAGAATTTGAAAAACTGCCATCTTTAGATTTTCATAAGATTGCTTAACCCTTCAATTTATATTTTTTTAGAGAACAATAACTATGGAACCTATGAACAATTTCACACCCCGTGCACAGCAGGTTTTAACTCTGGCTAAAAAAGAAGCAGATCGATTTCACCATAATTATGTGGGTACAGAGCACTTGCTTCTTGGCCTTATTAATTTAGGTCAGGGAGTCGCTGTGAATGTCCTGCAAAAGATGGGACTTGATCTGCAAACCGTTCGCTCTGCGGTAGAAAAACAGGTCGGTGTTGGCCCGGAGAGCAAACCATCAGGCAACATTCCTTATACGCCGCGTGTCAAAAAGGTGTTAGCGCTTGCAGGAAAAGAGGCAAAATCACTCAACCATTCGTATGTCGGTACGGAGCATATTCTTCTCGGTTTGTTGCGTGAGGGAGAGGGCGTTGCTGCGCGTGTGCTTAAATCACTTGAAGTGGACATTGACAGTTGCCGCAATGAAGTGCTCTCAGAGTTGGATCCGAATTTTTCCGGTGAAGGCGGAGAAGCAGTTGCAAGTGGTTCCCCAGGCCGCTCTTCAGAAGATAAAAAAGACAGCAAAACTCCTGCGCTCAAAGCATTTGGCCGCGATCTGACTGAGCTTGCCAGAAAAGGCGAACTGGATCCTGTTATTGGTCGCAAACACGAGATACGTCGGGTTATCCAAACATTATGCCGTCGTACGAAAAGCAATCCCGTACTCATTGGTGAAGCCGGAGTAGGTAAGACTGCCATAGTCGAAGGGCTTGCGCTTGAAATCGCATCCGGGATTGTTCCGGAAATTCTTGCCGATAAGCGAGTGATCACGCTGGACCTTGCTCTGATGGTCGCCGGTACAAAGTATCGCGGGCAATTCGAAGAGCGCATAAAAGCGGTAATGGATGAAATTCGCCGCTCAAAAAATGTAATTATTTTTATCGATGAATTACATACGATTGTCGGTGCCGGTTCCGCGGAAGGTGCAATGGATGCTTCGAATATATTCAAACCGGCATTGAGCCGGGGCGAACTTCAGTGCATCGGTGCAACCACATTGAATGAATATCGTAAATATATCGAAAAAGACAGTGCCCTGGATCGTCGTTTTCAGTCTGTCAAAGTCGATGCGCCTTCAATTGAAGATACGATTTTAATACTCAAAGGTATCCGTTCAAAGTACGAAGAACACCACAAAGTTCAATTTACAGACGCCGCACTCGAAGCTGCCGTAAAGCTTTCAGAGCGTTACATCACCGATCGTTTCTTACCGGACAAAGCAATTGATGTCCTGGATGAAGCCGGCGCCCGTGCACGCATTGAATCCCTCAAGCGTCCGCCTGAAATTGAGAATATGAACGCAGAGATTGATGAAATCTGTAAAAAGAAAGAAGATGCAATCGGCGGTCAACACTTCGAAGAAGCTGCCCGCTTTCGTGACAAAGAAAAGCAGCTTCGACAGGAGCAGGTTGAGATGATCGAAGCCTGGAAAAAGGTTCGCGAAGAAGAAGAAATAGTAGTCGATGATGAATATATGCTTGAAGTTGTTGCTGCGTGGACCGGCGTTCCTCTGTCGCGCATGGAGCAGAAAGAGAGCAAACGATTGCTGAAATTAGAAAAGCATCTGCAGTCCGAAGTCATCGGTCAGGACTTTGCAACACAGGTTGTCGCCAAAGCATTGCGTCGCTCGCGGGCAGATCTGAAAGATCCAAGGCGGCCCATTGGCTCGTTTCTGTTTTTGGGGCCAACAGGTGTCGGCAAGACACTTTTAGCCAAAATTCTTGCGGAAGAAATGTTTGGTAATCAGGACGCGATCATCCAAATCGACATGTCTGAGTATATGGAAAAATTTGCTGTTTCGCGACTTGCCGGATCTCCGCCGGGATATGTCGGCTACGAAGAAGGTGGGCAACTAACTGAAGCAGTCAGACGGAAACCCTATTCTGTCGTCCTTTTCGATGAAATCGAGAAGGCCCACCCCGACGTGCTACAGTTACTGCTTCAGGTGCTTGAGGAAGGGCGGCTTACCGATAGCCTTGGACGCAAAGTAAATTTTCAGAATACCATCCTGATTATGACATCGAATGTAGGCGCTGAAATTCTTCAACGAAATACATCCATGGGATTTGGGCTCGAAAGTAACGCTGATACAGAGTATGAAAGAATCCGCGACAAAATAATCGATGAGACAAAACGCGTTTTCAAGCCGGAGTTTCTAAATCGTCTAAACGACTTAGTAATCTTCAAATCACTCGGTCGGGAAGACATGCAAAAAATTGTGGATCTGGAGCTACGCAATCTTACGGATCGACTCAAAGATAAAGAGTTGACCTTCGAAATCACAGATTCAGCCAAGTCTTTTCTGATCGATAAAGGATACGATGAAAAGTACGGCGCTCGTCCCTTAAGGCGTGCAATTGAGAGTAATTTTGAAGATGTTCTTGCTGAATTGATTCTTAGTGGTGACATCAAACCAGGTGAACTTATTCAAGTTGACGTTGAAGAGGATAAGCTTGTGTTCAAACAAGACAATCCGGTGCCTGATGCTGCTGAGTTATAGAGTTGTCTTGCACTTATAATGGTTTGGCGATGGCGTCGGTATAGATCCGAGTCATTGAGTAGATGTCCTGAAGCGTAATGATCTTCAGGGAAAATCTCGCAGCATTACCAATCTTTACGCTTGTCGTTTCATGCCTTCGGAGTGTTTGATAGTCGAAATGCCAAGTTCGTTTAAGCACAAATCAACGCAGCACTCCTTTGATGTAAAACTCAGGCATCGCATCAATGCAGGACGGGTGGCGATCAACTCGCAGCGAGCTTTTTTTAAACGTCAGTTTGGTCAGGTTGCCAGCGAGTGGAAGGAAGATGCGACCCGTGTAACCTTTGCCGATTTTGCAATTTCGGAAAACTTATCGGTCGCTCTGCGCCGGGACTTTCCGGAAGATGCCTTCTGTAGCGAGGAAGCCAATCCTCAGGATGAAGTGCAGATTCTGGATTCGGAATTTGTCTGGGTGGTTGATCCGATTGATGGAACCAATAATTATGCGCTTGGTTTTCCGGTGTGTGCTATTTCTTTGGCTTTGTTGCACAAAGGTACTCCTATTTACGGATTTGTTTATGATCACAGCACGGATTCATTGCTGGAGGGAGGAGCGGAATTTGGAGTTTTCCGTGATCAAAAGAAAATACTTTTCACTCACCGTGTCGCTGATGCGCAAACAATTCTCGGGCTGCATTTTCCAATAGAGAGCGAATTACTGGATCGTTTGAAACCATTGATGACTCGATATCGTGTGCGTTGTATCGGTAGTGGCGCACTCAGTGCGGCTCTCGTTGCTACCGGTTATATGACCGGGGTAGTGGACCATCGGGTAAAGGTTTGGGATATTGCCGCAGCCTATGCAATCTGTGCGGGGGCTGGTATTGAATTTGAATTTTTGAAAAAAAGTCCGTTCCCACTGAAAGATTTTCACCCCAACATGGAATACTGCTCTTACTTTAATGGTACTGAGGCATTTTGCCAGGAACTGAGAGCGCTTCTGAACCGTTAATTTGCGTCTATGGCTGCTTTCAGAGGCTGCCAAGCAGCATTAACTTTATCCAGAAAATCTTCGGGCGGCCGTAGCACTTTGCCTTCTTTATTCACGAATCCGAGAGTGGTTGCACCGGTGGCAAGCAGAGTGTCGTCACGGCGTACTTCGTAGTGCGTTTGAAAACGAACACGTGGCTTTTCACGCATGAAAAGATGTATTTTCAGACGATCGTCAAAGAATGCCGGGCGCTTATATTCAATATTGGCAGATAGTACCGGGATGTAGTGGCCACGGGCTTCCATGTCGCGATAGGGGATGCCAATTTCGTCGAGCATCAGAATTCGGGCTGCTTCAAACCAAACCAGATAATTGCGGTGGTGAACCACATCCATGCGATCAGTCTCGGCATAGCGGACACGTACATGTGAAATCGTGTGAATCATTGTGCGATAGGCTGTAAAAGATTTTTCTTATAGTGAAGCGAGAAATGTGCTCAAGTATGAATCGTTGAGCCAGATTCAATTTTACATTTCTTGTGAATCACCCCTGTTTGACCATTTTCAAATCGCGAGTTCAAATGTAGGTTCTTGACCGTCGAACGCTGACCTTCGATGTTCGACGTTCAATGTTCAGTAATAAACAGTCCGATTTACCACTGGAATCAAAGGGTGTCTCCCTTTCGATTCTTTGTTTTAGGAGCCTGCTAATTGGCTACCTGTTATTCATTGCCTATGCCAGCTTTTACATGACTGATACGATTTCTATCTCGCAGGCTGTCGGTAGGGGTGGTGATAAACTGTTTTTTCTGTTTGATCGGTTTCGTCTGCATTGGTCAAATCTGCGAGACATTTCCACCAACATCCTTCTGTACATGCCTCTGGGATTTCTGGTGGCCATGTATCTGGCCTGTAAGGGTAATTTGAAGTGTTTTGGGATCCATCTATGGTGGGGTTTTATTCTCAGCGTCCATGTCGAGATAATTCAGGCGTTTATTGGACGTTTTTCCGATGTTACCGATATAATGAGCAACGGCACTGGTTACATGCTGGGATTTTTTGTTGCATGTGTAGGGATTACTCGTTTTGGCCTCAGCCCGGTAGCTGTTCTGGGCCTGGATACGGGAGTTCGCGGCGACAAGCTGAATACCCTTGTAGGGCTGCGCTTTGTTTATGTAGTGATTACTTTATTCACTGCTTTACTACCACTGGATGTCAATGTTTCCGTAGGCCAAATTTACGGAAAACTACAAGCAACTGGCGATAATATGCCAAGGCTAATTGTCGATCCGCTGTTTCATTTCAAGGGTGGAATTAGAAATATCCAGTACCTTACTTTGAAACTGCTGCCATTTCTGCCACTAGCATTTTTTAGTAGTGTTATCCTGTTCTGTCGCAAACTGCCCAGTTTGCTGTTGCCAGCTTTGCACTGTCTTTTGCTTGGTATAACAATCGAATTTTCCAACCTTTTTGTCCAGTCCGGCCGGAGTGATGCGATTGTTCCAATCTTGGGTTTCTTATCCGGTTTTCCGGTCGCGTATCTGGTCTATTATTTCGGCTTTCAGTCAAGCCAAATAGCCGGAATTACAGTGTCCGGGGATCGTCGATACCTCTTAATTAGCGCCCTTTTGATTTACTGTCTGTTTCTTATGAGTGTTGCGCTCTCACCCTTCGAGTTTGAGCTGTCGTTGCAAGCTATTCGCAATAAGGTAGCTAACAACGTTAACTTTTATCCATTCTGGCTGCACTTTTCCTATAGGTCCATTGGTTCAGCAGTGGATATTGTCCGCGAATTTATCTTGTATATTCCTTTCGGTGCATTGCTGGCGCTCTGGCTGCAAAATTTGGATTTTGCACCGTTGTTAAAGCCATCGTTCAAACTAATCTCAGCGGCAGCTTTACTTACAGGCTTCTGCTTTGCCTCTGTGGTTGAAATTTTACAACTCGCTGTTGCTGGCCGTTGCTCGGATATTACTGACGTGTTGCTAGCTGCCCTGGGTAGTTTTGGAGGTGCCGCAATCTTACCGTTGTTTAAAGGGGACTAAGCAGCATACTCTGTGGCTAAAAGAGAGTAATCGTTTTAAATTGAAGCTATGAATAATCGGGATCGCGTCATTGTTTTTGCAGTTGGTTTTGCGCTGGGGATGTTACTGGTTTCGTTCATACTTCAACGTCGTGCGCTGAAAAATGCCGCCGGTGAGGATCCTTGGGCAGCGCATAATACCGCAGCGATTGAAGCCGGCGCAGAACCGTTGCCGGATGTAGTCCCTGAAGTGATTCGATCCGGCAGGATCATTGACTTTGGTTATCTGCCGAGCAAAGCCGATGCGGTACAAAAAGTGTGGCACTTGAATTTTAAAAGAAAGTATCCCTTTGTGCGTGTAACCGAAGATTTGCAGACCGGAGCGCTCGAATACATGGCTGCGGATCAGATCAAGTTGGAACTAGCCGATGGGATCGATGTTACCGAACTGAAGCCAATGTTGGAGGCATTGAACTTACGTCTGAGGATGTTTAACCGCAAAGAGCAAATTGCAGTGATCGGTGTTTTGAACACAAAGATCGACGCTGTTCCCCGGACGATTGAGGCGGTGCAGCCGTATGTTACGCTTTTTTCAAAGGCAGAGCCCGACTTTCTGGAATTTAAATAAAACCTGAATACAAGTATCAAATCTGGGTTAAGAGGTGAGTTTTTAACTCGTATAACGCAGTAAACTGTAATGGAATTCTATGAGTTAACCGCTTGGAGACGTTTCCAAAATGCACAGCAGTACTATTGACTACAAAGAAACGACCTGCAGCGACGATGAATTTATCATTATCGAAGCTTTGCTGCGTCAACCCGGTCAATTTATATCGGGCAATCATCTGGCTGAGCAATTAGGTATCACGCGCCCAGCCATTTGGAAAAAACTTAGAAAGCTACGTGAGCAAGGATTTGTCATCAATGCTGTGCGTAATCGCGGTTACTCCTTGATCCGGGAACCGGAAATACTCCACCCTGGATTGCTCCAATACTATTTGAAAGAGACTGCCGTCCCCATGGATCTGATTTGCTTTCCGGTGATCGATAGCACCAATAACGAAGCTGAACGTCAATGCACTTACGGGCGCAAAAGTCCCTTTGCCGTCGCCGCCAGTGCGCAAATCAAAGGTCGCGGTCGTCTGGGACGGGAATGGTACAGCGCCTCTGCCGAAAATGTATATCTGTCGGTACTTTTTGAGCCAACTCTCCCCGCGGCAAGATTGCAGAGTTTTACTCTATGGGCTGGTATCTACATTTGTCGCGAACTGCAAAACTATATTCCGAACGCATCACTTAAAATCAAATGGCCCAATGATCTCCATTGCGACGGCCGGAAATTCGCAGGCATGCTAACTGAAGCGAAAATGGATGCAGACAGTCTACGAAACATAATTTTTGGAGTCGGGATCAATGTAAATAGCAATCCAAACAGCTTCCCAAAAGAATTACGCAACAGTGCAACAAGCCTTTATGCTATCTGCGGCGAAAAGATACCTTTAAACCAGCTCACCGCAAAGGTACTTCAGGCAATCCATAATGCCTACAATACATGCATCAGTAGCAATTCTCTCGAACGGTTGCCAAACGCCTGGGCGCCGCTGAATGCGCTTGCAGGTCAGCGTGTAACGGTCTACCGGAATGATCAGGAAACTACCGGAATTGTTCACGGAATTGATGAAGTCGGCGCGCTTCTTTTAGAACAACCGGATGGCAACAAACTTTCTATTCGTGCCGGTGAGATCAGTCTGAGGAGACCATAATCTGTACTATGAAAATTTTTTGCATTGATGTCGGCAATACCAACACTCACTACGGAATCGTAGATGAACAGACGGTTCTTCGGTCCGGTGATTTCCCAACTGAACAATTTCGAGCAGGGCCTTCCAAATCGTTTTCAGCAATACTCGCAACACTCTTGCCGGGAGCAGACGGTATTTCTTTCTGCTCGGTCGTGCCGGAAATCAACCAACACTTGCTCGCCAGCATTCACCCAACCGATCTGCCGGTTTTTCATCTCACACATTCAAACTGCCATGGACTTGAACTCGCCTATCCAACCCCCGAAGAGATTGGACAAGACCGTCTGGCCAATGCCATTGCTGCACAGGAATACTATGGAGTGCCAGTCATTATTCTCGATATGGGTACCGCAGTCACATTGGATATCGTTTCCAATGCCGGTTATGAAGGTGGGATTATTGCACCCGGCCTGGCCGTGATGACCCACTATCTCCACGAACAGACTGCCTTGCTGCCCAAACTAAACGAGGAAGACCTGCTTAAAGTCGAAGGCTCCATTGGCAAATCGACCGTACACGCGATGCAACTCGGTGTCGCCATTGGATTTTCCGGAATGCTGGATGCCCTATTAACCAGAGTCTTTTCTGAACTGGCAAGTCAGGAAAAAACAAAGCCCGTAGTTCTATCCACCGGCGGCAGCATCGCCAATCTGGTAAAGGAGTGGGATCAAAAGAGCTGTTTCATCAAAGATCTAACCCTTATTGGCCTGGCGACTGCTTTTCGGCGGAATAAGTCATAGCCTGCAATCGCTGAACTTTAAGTATGGCATTTATGTTGATTTTGAATCCGCCCTTCAAAATGTGAGTAATCACTGTAAATTTAAGTGCTGTCCTTTTGCTTTCTTAAATTCATTTGTGTAACCAATGTAAAAGTTTAAATTCCACCTTGTTTTGTATTCATAAACCTTATCTTTTCTTTTGAACCATTTTATCCATAATAATTTTACATAAATTTTTAAAACTCTTAATAATGCCCACCTCGGATAACCACAAATACTTTTAACATTCGGTTCAAAGTCGTTGCCAACGATTTGATAATAAACAGCTCCTCTTCCGGCCTTATAAGCTCTGTTATTCAACCATTTTTGCTCAAACTGCCATTTTCTGACGATGTGTTCTACAATAACTTCAGAAAAAAAGTAAGCTTTATAACCTTTATTTTTTAGACGAGTCAAAAACTCTGTTTCACTGCCCATAGGATAATTTTTGCCCTTTGGGCCTATTGCTTCATTAAACGTAATTCCCGAAGTAAAAATACTTTTCCGAACTGCCATATTAGGGCCAAAAATGCCACACGGGCTGATTTCGCCAGAAGCATTTGTATTATTTAAAGCAAACGCAGGACTGAGAGGAATTCCTTTCATTAGTTCTGGCGTAGGTTCTTGCTCCCACAAGGGTTGGATTGTGCCACCGAAAACATCATAACCATCGCAGTTTTGGGTCATCTTGTAATATGTGTAAATAAAGTTTTCGGAAAACACAACATCATCATCACTAATGATCACTAAATCACCTAATTGCTCCAAATCACTGATTGCATTGTTTAAGGCCGCATTTTTACCTTGCTTATTTTCAGATTTTGCAATTATAGGCAAACTACTCTGGTAATGATTGATAATGTCAGGTGTTTTATCAGTACTACTATTATCGACAACTATTATATTCCATTTGAGATCATCAATATTCTGTTGTTTTTGTAAGCTATCAAACAACCTGTTTAGTGTATGCTCGCCATTATACGTAGCGAAAATGAGTGAAACATCATAGTTCATAAAGGCTTGGTTTTGTTGTGAAGACGTTTAAAATGGGTAAATTGGACCTTTTGCTAGAAAATGGCATACGCGAATCAAAAAATTTTCAAGAAAAAAGTCGTTATCTCCGTTGGGGTTTGGTGGTTAGCTTAACCGTAAATAAAGATCCTTGAGGCAAGCCCCGAGGTATTTAAAATTTTTTTGGAGAGGCGAATCTAGAAAGATGGGTTAGCCGTGTTCTCAATCTTTTCAAAACGCACCCCGATCATGTTATAGTCTGCGTATGTTCCTAACTCAAACTGGACATCTGGGGGCGGATTGAGCATGCGTCCCTCGGCGATCATGGTCAGTTCAACACTATGAAAACCCTTGGCGCTGAGTCGCACCGTATAAGGCCCGTCGGTTAAGTTTTTGATCGGCACCAGATTGCGGCTTACAGAAAGATCGTCGACTGAATAAGGGATACTTCCGTCTTCGGCGATAAATTCAATCCGGGCACCGGGGCCTTTTTTGCCGTAGCGCATGAAATCGATCGTGTTTTCGTTGGAATAACGTATGCCTACGTGAAGTACACCAGGTGAATTCCCGGTTGCTTTGGGCCCCAGATAAATAAATAGACTGCCTACGATTGCAGTCAGTACAACAAGGCAGATGACAATATATATTCCGGGTACCCCGGAGTTTCTCATTTCCTTTTCGCTGATGCTCATAGTGTTGGTTGCCGAAAGTGAATTTTTAGAATCCAGCCAAATGTTTTGTTATTCTAACTAAATGCTTCAACCGATGCAGTGGGTCGAAAACGAAAGAGTTTTATCAATAAAGTTAATTGAAAACATTTTTATACCTAATTGATGGGTTATATGTGGAACATTGTATTGCCAAATAAATTATGGCTTCTACCAGTTTTTGAAGTTAATCCGACAAATCAAAAATTGTTTGCTTTGATAATGGATACACTTCATTAGACATAATTTACCTTTTTATGAACGGCGAAAGAATAACGACACGTAAAAATTTCCTCAAATGGTCAGGTCTGGCTGTTTTCGGAGGAGCGTTTCTTGTGGGCAAACAGGTATCCTGCTCAGAAGAGTCTCTCACTGAAAACGAGGCTAAAGCTTCGGGATCATTGGCCAAAGTGCCTCAAGTTCGTCCTGCTCAGGGAGTCGTTGTCCGCGAGCGTGTCTAGCTTTAGTGCGTATTCAAAAAATTCCGGTAGAGAGCAATGGCAAATGTATTTCCTAAATGGGTCAACACGATCCCGATAAAAGTAGCCGTCGGGCTAGGATTAATTGTGGGGGCAGTTGCGTTGGGAGTTACCTACTACTGTACGCCTAAATATACACGCGTGGGTTATGCGCCCACGCAGCCGGTTGCCTTCAGCCATGCAATACATTCCGGGCAACTTGGCATTGACTGCCGCTACTGCCATACTTTTGTGGATCGTGCAGGTCACTCAAATGTACCTGGAACGAATGTATGTATGTCCTGTCACAGTATGGTGCGCAAAGACGATCCGCAGTTATCGCTGGTTCGGGAAAGTTACGAATCCGGCGAACCAATCCCTTGGGTACGTATCCATAAAACACCGGATTACGTTTATTTTAATCATGCGGTGCATGTAAATCGTGGAATTAGCTGTGTCGAATGCCATGGGCGCGTTGATCAGATGGAAGTCGTGCAGCACGCAAAATCCTTCAGCATGGGATTCTGCTTGGAATGTCATCGAAATCCTGAAAAGTACATTCGTCCGGTTAACGAGGTATATAACCTTGATTGGGAACGTCCGGATAGCCCTGAAGCCAAAGCTAAGTTTGAAGGATTTGTCCACGATTGGAAAGTTAACCCGCCGCAGAGTTGCTCCGGCTGTCACCGATAATTTGTTTCTAAGCAATGAAGAATTCAGAACTTACAGGCCCACACTATTGGAAAAGTCTCGATGATCTTGCGGAAACGCCTGCTTTTAAAGACTGGGTCGAACGTGAATTTCCTGCAGGAGCTTCCGAGCTTCAGGGAGTCAATCGCCGCAACTTCATGAAGATTATGGCGGCGTCCTTTGGATTGGCCGGACTGGGTATGGCAGGATGTCGCCGACCCGAAAAGCTGGTTTTGCCTTATTCGAAGCAACCGGAGAACCTAATTCCCGGAGTCCCGGTTTACTACACCTCATCCATGCCCGGTGAGCGTGACAACATTCCGGTTATCGTCGAGACGCACACGGGACGTCCAACCAAGATTGAAGGTAACCCCAGCTTCAAGCCCTACGGCGGTGGCACAAACACTTTCACACAAGCAAGCATCCTGGGTCTGTACGACCCGGACCGCGCCACTAAAAGTAGCGAAGGCGCTGTGACCATCAAACCGGCTGAAGTACTTGATCGACTCGAATCATTGCGAAAAACACATAGCGCTGATAAGGGGAAAAGTCTCGTGTTTTTGGCTGAGCCAAGCACTTCGCCTAGTCGTGCTGCCCTGGTCAAACAGATTAAAAAAGTGTTTCCTGAAGCGCTCTGGGCGGAATATGCATCAATAGACCAGCGTACTTCCGAGCAGACGGCTCAAGCCATTTTCGGGAAGGCCCTGCGCATATTGCCCGAATTTGCCAAAGCTAAACGTGTTCTTTCTCTGGATGCTGATTTTATTGCAGATGCGGACGGTTCTCTGGGTAAAACCCGCGACTTTGTAAGTACCCGAAAAGTGAAAAGCGTCAAAGACGCCAAGAAAATGAGTCGGCTCTATTCGGTAGAAAGCACACTGACACTGACTGGCTCGATGGCAGATCATCGCTTACGGCTGAGTTCCGGGCAAATGGGCGCTTTCATTGCTCGGATGGGCTCTGTTATCCTAAAGAAAAAGGGTATTGGCGGCCCGTTGGAAAACGAGTTGGCAAAATTTGGGGCTCAAATCAAAGTGGATGAGCAGTGGATAGAAGCCTGTGCGGATGACTTGCTTGAGCATGCCGGTCATTCAATCATCGTTGCCGGTGAGCATCTGCCACAGTCGGTCCACGCAATTGTTATTGTCCTCAATGAAATACTCTCTGCGCCGGTTAAGCATCTCGAAGTGTCTGCTCGGGAGCAGGGCATTGCAGAGGCCGTTGCACGACTGAATGAGGGAACTGTTAAGACTTTGATGATTCTTGGCGGTAATCCCTGTTATGATGCTCCGGTCGATATGAACTGGGCAGATGCACAGGCAAAAGCAGCGCAAAGTATTTATTTCGGTTCCTCTGCAAATGAAACATCCGAAGCTGTAAATAGTTTCATTGCTCGCTCTCACTATCTGGAATCCTGGGGAGATGGCCGCACCTTCGACGGCACGCTGGTGCCGGTCCAGCCAATGATCGAACCGCTTTTTGAAACATTTAATGAGCTTGAGATTCTGGCCCGTCTGGCAGGTGCATCCGAAACAGATGGCTACTCAATTGCCAAATCGACCTTTGCCGCGCTTGGTGGAAGCGATTACAATAAGTTTCTAAGTGATGGCCTGCTGGCAGGTTCCTCATACCCGGTTGCAGCTGTAGCAGTCGATTATGCAAAAGTTGCTGCGTTCCTGAAGCCGACCGAGCTGGCAGCACCCGAGTTAAGCGCTGATAAAGTGGAAATACGCTTTATCCCGAATTCACATACGTACGATGGCCGCTATGCGAACAACGGTTGGATGATGGAATGTCCCGACCCGATCACCAAGTTGACCTGGGACAATGCCATTCTGCTGAGTCCTTCTCTGGCTAAAAAGTTGGAAGCCAAATACGGGATTCAGATTTTCCCGAAGAAAAAGCCCATGAACAGGGAAAGTAATTTCTTTGAGGCGGCAAAAGGCACCCAACAGATCAACAAAGCAAATTTCAATCGTGGCAAAGAACAGGCAGTTGTCGCAACACTAACAATTGATGGCAGAAGTCTTAAGGCTCCGATACATGTAGTCCCGGGCATGGCTGATTATACAATCGCGCTGCCGCTGGGCATGGGGCGTAGCAAAGTAGGGCGTGTCGGACAAGGCGTTGGGTTTAATGCCAATTCTCTGCGTACATTTGCTAATCCAGGTTACATAACCGGTGCCGCGCTCCAATTGACAGATGAAATTTATCAACTCGCCAACACCCAGGAGCACTGGTCGATGGAAGGGCGTGCATTAATTCGCGAAAATACAGCGTATGGCTATGCCAAAGATCCGAGCTTTGCCAATAAAATGGGAGTCGAATCCCATGCACCTGCGAATTATGGGAAAGATCAAGGCGAGTCGCTGCAAGAGAAGTCGATCAACCAATACCGCGGTAATTCTGCTTACGATCATGTTCCGTTTAAAGATCCTGCCCCGAATGTAAACGTTTGGAAAGGGCATGAAGACAAGTTTCCTGTGCCACAACAATGGGGCATGGCAATCGACATGAATAGCTGTACGTCCTGCAATGCATGTGTGGTTGCCTGTCAGAGTGAAAACAATGTCCCGATTGTCGGTAAAGATCAGGTACTGCGCGGACGTGAAATGCACTGGCTGCGCCTGGATCGTTATTTCTCTGCTGAAACCTATAATCAGAGCGAAGTTCCCGATGACGTTCAGGTTTCTTTTATGAGCATGATGTGTCAGCATTGCGAAAATGCTCCCTGCGAGCAGGTCTGTCCGGTAAACGCTACCGTGCATGATACTCAGGGACTCAACACTATGGCTTACAATCGCTGTGTTGGCACGCGTTACTGCGCGAACAACTGCCCTTACAAAGTGCGCCGTTTCAATTTCTTCGACTGGAATAAGCGCAAAATCGGTGAGTTCTACAAAGGGCCTCTAGGTTCTGTCGATGAGCCGGAACTCGAGAAGATGCGTGCAAATCCAAACGTAACAATACGTATGCGTGGGGTTATGGAAAAGTGTACATTCTGTACGCAACGCATCGAATCGGCAAAGATTGAGCAAAAGCGTCTGGCCAGCGATAGCAGTAGCATCCGTGTGCCCGATGGTCATATCAAGACTGCCTGTCAACAGGTTTGCCCCACAGATGCAATTACTTTTGGCGATGTTTCGGATGCGAGCACAGAAGTATCCAGGATGAAAGCCAGTGATCGCAACTATTCCGTGCTGGGTTATCTGAATGCCCGCCCGCGTACGACTTATCTGGCGCGTTTGCGCAACCCGAATCCGGCGATGCCAGATGCCTATAAAAAGCCTTACGCCTATGCCCAGTACAAAGCACGCTATGGAAGTGCAAGCCACGGCTCAGGTCATAAATCAAAACACCACGATGATCCTAACGATCATTCCTCCGCGAAAGACGTACAACACGCTCACTAAGTTTTAATTTTTGCAAATCAACTAAAATGGCTACGACGACTCAAGAGTGTTCACTAGATGCTGATCAGGCTGCTTTACTGAAAAAAGTCGAGCCGGCTGAGCTTCATGAGCAGCCGCTGGTCACGAACAATCGCAGTTTTAATTGGGTTACCGACAAAATTTGCCGGATCGTTGAAACGGAGACACCTCTCTGGTGGTGGATTTGTATGACGATTGCGTTATTGACAGCTGCTTTTACGGGTATCGGTTTACTCTGGCTGGTCAGCACCGGCGTTGGTGTCTGGGGGCTGGCAAATCCCATCAACTGGGGATGGGCGATTGTTAACTTTGTTTTCTGGATTGGCATTGGTCATGCCGGAACATTGATTTCGGCGGTGCTTTGTCTGTTGAAGCAAGGTTGGCGTACGTCAATCAATCGCGCTGCGGAGGCGATGACTATTTTCGCCGTGGTCTGCGCCGGTGTATTTCCACTTTTTCACGTGGGGCGTGTCTGGTTTGCCTGGTGGCTGTTTCCCCTCCCAAACTCAAACGTAATCTGGCCACAGTTTCGTTCGCCGCTCGAATGGGATGTATTTGCGGTTTCCACTTATGGAACTGTTTCCGTACTGTTCTGGTACATGGGCATGATTCCGGATCTCGGAGTGCTTCGTGATCGCGCGGTTCAGCGTCTTAGAGCAGGCGCTTACGAGGGAGTGAATTTTCTGGCAAAGGGCATGGACATATTCCGCAAGTACCTGTACGCGATCTTTGCAATGGGCTGGCGCAATGCAGGAAACCACTGGCGCAATTACGAAATGGCTTACCTGATACTCGCCGGACTTTCGACACCGCTGGTTCTTTCGGTTCATACAATCGTTTCCTTTGACTTCGCGCTTGCGGTGCTGCCAGGTTGGCACACGACGATTTTTCCACCTTATTTTGTGGCCGG
>CAZTSB010000114.1:0-13985 GCA_964616435.1 uncultured Puniceicoccaceae bacterium
AGGTAGCGCAGGTGCGTCTCGCACCGCATCGAATGTTTGTGCGCTCTGACTTACACGACGCTGGTGCGCACCGGGGACGGTACCGCGCTACCAATGCACAATCTGTTCAAATAATTTTAGGCTTAGCTATAAAAAATAAGAGAATTATGGGAAAGACACATAGACAGTCTGGAAGAATTGAAACAACACCGGATTTATATCCAGACGAGCTAGTCAATGCGAGATCACGTCCCGGAACTTCTAAAAAGCATTTGCACCTTGTCGCATAACTACTTTCTTCTACGTTTGGCAAAGAAGAAAAAATTGACAAGCGTATTCAATAACGTACGTTTATTATCATTATGACTACAGTGACTGCGACAAAAGCCCGAAATAACCTCTACAGTCTAATAGACGAAGCAAATGAATCGCACATTCCCATTCAGATAACAGGCAAACGAGGTAACGCTATCCTAATTTCTGAAGATGATTGGAAGGCTATTTCTGAAACAATTCATTTAAGCATGATTCCTGGCATGGTCGAATCGATCAAAGAAGGAATGGATGAAGCAATTGAAGACTGTAGCGACACGCTCAAATGGTAGAATGTAAGTTGTTTTATACTAAGCAGGCTCAAAAAGATGCAAAAAAGCTATCAAGTAGTAATCTCAAAAAGAAAGCACAGCAACTGCTGGAAATTCTAAAAAAAGATCCCTTTGGAAAGCCGCCAGAATATGAAGCATTAGTTGGCGATTTGAAGGGTAGTTATTCAAGGCGCATTAACATTCAATATAGAATTGTATATCAAGTATATGAGAAAGAAAAAGTAGTGAAGGTAATCCGAATGTGGACCCATTACGGAGAATGAAAGTTCAATCGGGTAGCGAAGGGCATTAGGCAACGACTAAAGCCAAATCTAAGAAGGTCTGAAAGATTTACCCTAGATTCGGTATTTAGAAAACTAGTTCAGAACAAGTCAGTTTTCATGCAAGGTTGAATGCTTGAACCGCTCTGGCGCGGTGACTGAGTTTGCTTTTCACCCGATTGCCCAATTGGGCAAAGCTTTTATCATAACCCTCCGGAATGAAAACAGGATCGTAGCCAAACCCACTCTCTCCGGAAACTTTAGTTGAAATACGCCCTTCACAACTGCCCTCGTAACAGGCAACCAAGCCTTTGGGATCAATGACGCATAAAGCGCATTTAAATCTTGCTGTGCGCGCTGCGTCAGGCACATCGACCAGGGCCTTCAACAACTTCTCAATATTGTCACGGTCACTGGCTTCTGCGCCTGCATAACGGGCTGAGTAAACACCCGGCTCACCATTGAGAGCATCCACTTCGAGTCCCGAATCATCTGCCAGCACCCATGCATCCTTGGGCGCCAGCTTACGCAAAGCAATGGCTTTGAGACGGGCATTTTCCGCAAAGGTTTTTCCGTTTTCATCCACATCCGGCATTCCACCACAGGTTTCTGCTGATAAGACGGCCAATGGGTTGCCTTTGAGCAACTGTTCAAATTCTTCAACCTTGTGCGAATTTCCGGTGGCAATGATAAGTGATTGACTCATTTTTAAGTCTGACGTTCGATGTTCAAAGTTCTTTCAGGCATAGTCCAAATGGCCGCGTACCAAAAAGTCTTCGTCCAGAATAGAATGACGAACTTCCTTCAACTGCAATGCCTCGTCCATTGATTTTGTTGACCGAGAAAAACCCATGGCCAAAGTGCCGGAGTCATTCATCAACTTCGGCGCTTTGTAGACAAATGCATAATCGACAAATTTCTGCCGAAGCAAGTCTGAAGCCAGCTCAGGACCTGCTTCAAAGTAAACACCATAAATACACTCCCTGGCACACTGCTCACGGAACGCTCTCAGATCAAGATGGCCCTCAACTTCCGGCAACTCCCAGAAAGCAATCCCTTGTTTTGAAAGTTTACTGCGTGATTCCTTAGTGGTTGCAGCGCTGCATAAAACGATTGTCTGTTCCCTGTAGGCATCACTGTAAAGTTTTGGCAAGGGGTCGGCATCGACTGTTTTTAGCGTACGATCCACAACAAAGCGTTTCGGGCACCATACGGAGCCGTCAATACGGCTCGTTAGACTCGGATCATCCCGCAAAACAGTATTTGCCCCGACAGCGATCGCCGGAAAATAGCGACGCCACTGCATAACATCTGCTCGCGCCGATTCACCCGTCACCCATTTCGCAACTCCGGAGGCAGCGGCAAATTTCCCATCTAGCGTCAAAGCCACTTTCACCGCAATCAACGGCTGTTGATGAACAATCCAGTGATTGAAGATCAGATTCAGATCGTTGCAATCATCAGCCAGGACACCTTCGGTCACGTTAATCCCGGCTGAACGCAGTTGATCAAATCCACTACCTGCATGATCCGGATTCGGATCGCTGGTACCGGCTACAAGTTTTTGTATTCCCGACTCCAGAATCGCATCCGTACAGGCGCCCGTGCGCCCGCTGGTACTACAAGGTTCCAAAGTCACGTAAAGAGTCGCATCTTTCTTAGGCTTGCGGCCCAGCACATGCAAAGCCTCAATTTCCGCATGCGGTTGACCTGCCATCGTATGCCACCCCTCGGCTACCACTTCACCCTGCTCCACAATAACCGCGCCCACCATCGGATTCGGATGCGTCTGGCCCCATGCTCGCCTTGCCAGATCAAGGGCCTGTCTCATGAATTTACAGGACTGCGTTTCATTGCTCATTCCCGCACAAATTGATTACTGCGCTTTTCTCGTCCTACAGTAGTGCTCACACCATGCCCCGGATAAATGATGGTTTCGTCAGGGAGCGTGTAAATTTGCGTTCTGATCGACCTCTCAAGGACGGAAAAGTCACCACCGGGAAAATCGTAGCGCCCAATGCTGCCCGCAAAAATTGCATCACCGACAATGACCAGTTGTTCGCTTTCCAGATAAATCAGAATGTTGCCCGGACAATGGCCCGGAACATGGCGAATCTCCAGTTTCGCACCCAGCAAATCCAGAGTGTCACCCCCTTTTATCCAATGGTCGATGCGTAATGGCATAAACTCGACACCAGGTAATGCGTATCGTGCCATCTCTTTCGGTTCTTCAAACAGTTTTTTATCCTCTGCGTGCCCGTAAGTGGGTATATCCGCTGCTGCAAATCGATAACCATCCAGAATATGATCCCAGTGACCATGCGTCAGGATCAGTCCCGAGATTTTACAGTCGTGATCTTTTGCAGCTTGCGTCGCCCACTCGAATGCACTTGCTGGCGCATCAAAGATAACACATTCCTTACGGTCTGGCTCAATCAAAGCGTATGCATTGGTCCCAATAGGGGGTAATTCCTGAAACTTGATAATCATAAATTCTTAATGTGCGATCGCCTTGACTAATTACAATACTGAAGCTTTTTAAGTGCATGAAAAGTTTGTAAGCTCTAAAAATCTATACAGATAAATTATTGTTTGCTTTTGACACAAAATTATTTAATTAACGTTAACTTATATGTGCTTTTCAGGTCAGTCAGTTAATAGTTACTTTAGGCAAAATTTTTGTTTAAAGCTTCTTTTTCTTTCTTTTGGATTTTTATTGGGCCTGACAAATTTATCTGCCCAGATAGAGGACAAACCTGAAAAAAACAGTCACATATTGTTAAACCAAGGCTACAATCAACTCAAAGCCGATAATATGGATGAAGCTCTGGCTGTCTTCAACGAAATACTTGAACATGACTCAAGTAACCTGAAGGCACGATTAGGACAGGCGATTATCTTCGCTGAGCAGAAACGGCACGAAGATGCCTTCGCTGCTTATGACTGGATCACACAAAAAAATCCCCAACACATCGACGCTTGGAATGGTCGTGGACTCGCGGCTTTCAATATGGAAAACTTCGATGAAGCGCTGGCCTCCTTTCAAATGACTATCGCCGATCAACCGGCAAACGGTTTTTTTTACGAATCCATAGCATGGACACAAATGTGCCTGGGTGATTTTCAGGAAGCTGCCGAATCAGCCAAGCAAGCCTTATTGATGTATAATAGCAAAGGTGAAACTTCCTTATACCCTCTGCTAATCGCTTATTTTTCCTATCACGAATCGGGCGATGCTAAAAACGCACTTCGCGCACTCCAGTATGCGAGTAAAAACAAACCTTCAAACCAGTGGCCTGCACCCATTATCGACTACTTGAGCGATAAAATCGATGAAGCTGAAATGATCAGTTTTGTGTCTAACCCGTCCGAAGAAACTGAAGCCCACACCTACATAGGTCTTTACATGCGATTGCTTGGCAAAATGGAAATCGCAAACCGCCACCTTGGCTGGGTCAGCAAATATGGTGATTCACAAGTCTTTGAATATATGCTTGCTAAGGCGCTCAAACCACAAAAGAGCGTTACGATGTATTAGCGCTTAGTGGATATAATCTTTTATAGAAGAGCGAGGATGGAACCAGCGCGTCTTCCAACATTTAAGCCGTGCCTCGATCGAACAGGTCAACTCCTTGAGCCCACGCAATGAAGACCTCTGTTCAACATTAGAGATATGTTTGCTGGAGACTCAAAAGCACAGATAATCCAGTAAATTTAATGAAAAAGATATTCTCAATCTTGTATGTACTAAGTATACATACCCTTTTGATCGTTGCTCTCGTGAAAAACGACTTCATTCAAAAAGTAGAGATAAAGCTTGGCATGACTGAGCCTTCATCGACAAATCATTCTTACTACATGGATGCCCTAGGATGGAATTTTGCAAACCGTTCAAATACGATTATTGATGGTGATGGATTGGTTTTTGTCGGCGACAGTATTACGAATGGATTGAGTGTGGAAACGATCTTCGGTGCTGTGAATTATGGAATCTCTGGTGATTCCGTGAAAAATGCTAAAAAAAGAGTAAAGAAATACAGCCATTTGGAAAACAAGACTATCGTAGTTGCTCTTGGTGTGAATGACATCCTTAGAGAAAATGATAAAATTGTTTCAGACTATAGTTCGCTAATAGAAAATCTCCCAAATTCTTCTTTGGTTTTAGTATCCTCCATTTTGCCGATAGATGAACTTCGTTTAGAAAGGTACTCGAAGACAAAAAAAACGAATAATCAAATCAATGAACTAAATGCTCAACTGCAGAACATTGCCTCAAAATTTTCGAATGCTCATTACATCGATTCAGCGAAATACATGAGGGATACATCAGGTTGCCTTTTTGAGAATTTCCATAACGGAGACGGATTACACCTGAATACGGAAGGATACGGAATGTGGGTAAAGGGACTTAAAGAAGAATTTAAAAAAATAGTCGAGCAAGGCAATGGAGATAACGCCTTACGGCGCGCCTCACTTTGAAATTCTGCAAAATAAGTGAAGGGTTGGTTTGCAGGAATGGAAGAGAAAATAACTGTGAAAAAAACTTGAGGGCCACCAAAGCCCTTATATCAAACCTAAGAAGGTCTAATGCCATCTCTAGGAAGGTTTGCGACTATGGATCCAAGGTCGAAATCCAAATCGATTGCGATTTCGATGAGGATTTGGATTTGGATTGGTCTTTGTCACTTCGTTCGGTAAGATACCGATTGGTCATGTCGCTTCGCTTCGGGTACGACTTCGATTCAAAACTCGCGAACCTTTTTGGGACTGTCGGACTTAGACGGCAATCTCTGCTCATTCTCAATAAGTCCGCCCTAAAGCACCCTCAGTCTTAACTCAATGAATACTTCCTTCTTTGAAATTGATTCTACTGTACCCTCAGGTGCTTAATTTTCTAAGTCCGACAGTCTCTTTTTAGATTCGATATCACAAGATATGCAAGCTAACCTTCATTAGGATAACTTCCAAGCCATTTGACGAAGGAGCAGTGTTTTTTGAGTTCAACCAATGCTGCTTGCACCGGGTCGTCTTCATAGTGCCCGATAAGATCAATGAAGAATACATAGTCCCAGGCTTTTTTGCGGCTGGGCCGCGACTCGATTTTACTCAGATTAATGCCGCGCGAGGAAAATGCGTGAAGTGCGCGCTCCAAGGCACCGCACTCGTCTTGCAAGGAGATCACTAGACTGGTCTTGTCACGGCCTTCGCCAAGTGGGGTTGCCTGGGTTTTACCGACGACCAGGAAACGCGTCACATTGTCGTCTCTATCCTGAATATCACGAGCGCGTATTTTGACGCCGTAATGCTGCGCTGAAAGTTCACTCGCAACCGCAGCAACATCAAGATGGGCTTTTGCATGGCGCACTGCATGAGCCGTACTGACAACATCAACCAAAGGCACTCCGTTTAAATGCGTGCGCAGCCAGTCCCGGCATTGTCCCAGCGCCTGATCTTTGGAGCGCACTTCTTTGATCTCATCAAGCGGTGCGTTGGAAACCAGGCAATGCCGGATCGGCAGGTAAATCTGCGAGCAGATATGCAGGTCAGATTCAGCGAGCATGTCCATTGAGTGAAAAACGGCACCTTCCGTGGAATTCTCAATGGGGATCACACCGTAGTCTGCATCGCCGCGTTCCACCTCGGCAAAAACATCCGGTATAATCTTCTTCGCTCGAAAATCCAGACTAACGCCAAACTTACACAAGGCTGCCTGATGCGTGTAGGTTGCTTCCGGCCCGAGATAAGCAATTACCAGTTTTTTCTCCAGAGAAATTGAGCCGGAAATAATTTCCCGGTAAATGGCTTGCAGGACTGCATTTGAAAGTGGCCCAGGGTTCAACCTAACGATTTTGGCCATGACCTGTGCTTCACGTGTTGGGTCGTAGTAATCGGCCCCGCTGGCATGTTTGATCTTACCAATCTCACAAGCCTGCTGCACGCGCTCACTGAGGAGTTGCAAGATTTTTTGATCAATCGCATCGGCTGCGGTTGAATCCACTGTTTCCGGACGGACAAATTTCTCTCCCTGTTGCTCGACAAAAATCAACTCTCGATAAATGGCTCTGAGCGCACTTTCTGAGAGCGGACCAGGATTCAGAGCAACTATTTTGTCGATGGTTTCCGTCTCATGGGCGGGGTCATATTGATCTTTCTTTATACTGTATTTTGAACGTTCACAAAGCGATTGCACCAATTCCCTGTCAATGCGGTCGATTGCATCACGGCGTTCCTGTAATTTGCTCTTGATCGCGTTCATACCCATCCCTTTCAATCAAATACTTGAAGCCGCATCGCTCTCTATATTCTCCATTCGCCAGTCCGATTGCTGGCTTTGCTCATTAAGCGCTAATTCTTCCTGCTCCGGTTCTTCGGCGAGGCCGACATCTTTGTCACTCGCCGGTATTTGAGATGCAGCATCGCGCTGCAGCCATTCATCAATCTGTTGATTGCCGAGCACATCTGAAGCCGGCAAGGCAGTCAGATCTTTAATGCCGACAAATTCCAGGAACTTATCGGTCGTTCCATATTGAATGGGCCGCCCCGGCAACTCAGACCGACCGGCAACCAGCACCAGATCCAGCTCAATCAGCCGATTAAGCGGGCCATCAATTGAAACCCCGCGAATCGCTTCAATCTCTGCGCGAGTAACCGGCTGACGATACGCAATAATCGACAGGGTCTCCAGCGCAGCAGGACTCAATTTCATGGGCCGCGGCTCACCGCGCAACGATCGGACATATTCAGCAAACTTTGGTGCGGTTACCATCTGATAGCCGTTCGGCCCATCCACAAGACGATACGCCTTGTTCTCAAACTCCGCAGCATCGGCTAATTCACTCAGCGCTACATCAATTTGCTCTCGGGTAACCGGCTCGGGAACGGCTGCAATCTCTTCCTCTGATGCTTTCTCGGCTTCCAGCGCTTCCCGAGCCTGAGAATAATGACGCGCAAAAACCTGCGCCAAGTCCTTTAGGTCAATAGGTTCCGCAGTTGAGAGCAGCAACGCCTCAAGCGTTTTTTTCAGGTCAAATTCCATGAACGATCTATTTGAAAAATTGTAAAATAAGCTTTTGAACAACAAAAAGGATATTGTCGAAACCTCTGCTATTGATTGTTATTGCCTCATCTTTGCAACGAGAAAGAACTTACTGTTTGCATTTAATTTCGCATACCTTCAGCTATGACTACAAAAAACACACGTCCACACTCATCAATTGTTGTCGATGGAACCGATCGAGCCCCTGCCCGCTCAATGCTCCGTGCAGTCGGTTTCGAAGATGAAGATTTTAATAAGCCGCAAATCGGCGTCGCAGCCTCTCCCAGCGATTTGACTCCCTGCAATGTACATCTGGGTGAACTCGCTTCACACGCCACCAAAGGTATCGACGGGGCCGGCGGCAAGGCAGTCAACTTCAGCACCATTACGGTCTCGGACGGCATCAGCATGGGTACCAAAGGCATGCGTTATAGCCTGGTATCGCGCGATGTGATCGCGGATTCAATCGAAACTGTGGTCGCAGCCGAAGGATTTGACGGACTGGTTGCCATCGGTGGCTGTGACAAAAATATGCCCGGCTGCATGATCGCTCTCGCCCGCCTCAACCGTCCGGGAGTTTTCGTTTACGGCGGCACCATACTGCCCGGTTTCAGACCCAAAGACCAGAAGGAACAATGCAACCCGATGGATATTGTATCCGTCTTCGAAGCTGTCGGCAAACATGCCAAGGGCGAGCTGACCGACGAAGAACTGAAAGAAGTCGAAAAACACGCGATCCCCGGCCCCGGATCCTGTGGTGGCATGTACACAGCCAATACCATGGCCAGTGCGATTGAAGCACTGGGCATGAGTCTTCCCGGTAGCAGCGCCCAGATCGCGATTGGCAAGGACAAGCGCAAGGACTGTGAAAATGCAGGCGCAGCCGTACTCAAGCTCCTCGAACTGGACATCAAGCCACGCGACATCATGACCCGCAAAGCCTTTGAAAATTCAATCACTACCTGCCTGGCTCTTGGCGGATCGACTAACCTGATCCTGCACCTGCTCGCCATTGCCCATTCCGCAGAGGTGGAACTCAGCATCGACGACTTCAAAGAAATCGGCGAACGCATTCCGCTGCTTGCCGACGTGAAGCCTTTTGGAAAGTACAACATGAGTTATCTGATCAGGATCGGAGGTATCCGCCCGCTGATGAAGCTGCTGCTCGATCGCGGACTGCTACACGGCGAATGCCTCACAGTAACCGGTAGCACACTGGCAGAATCACTTAAAGACGTCCAGCCCTACCCAGCCTACCCGGACGAGCAGGATGTGATCCGCCCATGGGATCAGCCGATCAAAGACACCGCACATCTGCGTATCCTGCGCGGCAATTTGGCCCCGGAAGGAGCCGTGGGTAAAATCACCGGCAAAGAAGGTCTCTACTTCAAAGGCACTGCCAAGGTTTATGAAAGTGAAGAAAGTGCACTGGTTGGCATTCTGCGCGGCAATGTCGTTGCCGGCGATGTAGTGGTTATACGCAACGAAGGACCTGTTGGTGGTCCGGGAATGCGCGAAATGCTCTCCCCTACCAGCGCAGTTGCAGGACGTGGCCTGATCAAAGAAGTCGCACTGATCACAGATGGCCGCTTCTCAGGCGGCAGCCACGGCTTTGATGTAGGCCATATCACACCCGAAGCAGCAACCGGAGGGCCAATCGGCATTGTCAAAGACGGCGACATCATTGAGATTGATGCGGTCAAAAATACCATCAACCTATTAATCGAGGAATCGGAGTACACAGCACGCATGGCCGAATTCAAACCTATTGGCCCCGGCGCAACACGCGGTGTTCTCGGCAAATATGCCGCCACTGTAGCAACTGCTTCGGAAGGCGCCGTAACCGATAAAAATCTGCGGTAAACTCTTTGAACGTCGAATAATCCTAATCAGAATAGAGCTTCGAATGTTGAAATTTAGATATTCAACGTTCAATGTTCTGTATTCAACATTCAAAGTTCGACGTTCAATGTTCAAAGTTCAAAATTAAGCATCATGTCCTGGGAACGATTTAAACAATATTATATTCACATCGACACACTCAATTTTGGGATTGATATCAGTCGCGTCGATTTTGACGACACATTTCTGGAGACCATGGAGCCGAAGATTCAGGCGGCATACGCTGCAATGAAAGAGCTGGAAGCCGGCGCCATAGCAAATCCCGATGAAAATCGCAGAGTGGGCCACTACTGGCTACGCAATCCGGAACTCGCTCCCGATAAAAAGCTCTCGGAGGTTATCGAGAACTGTCTCAGTAAAATTCATCAAGTCACGTCAAACGTACACAAGGGCACCCTTAAAGGAGCCCACGGAACGTTCAAAAATCTACTGATTATCGGCATCGGCGGATCTGCGCTCGGACCTCAGTTTGTTGCAGATGCTTTGGGGAACTCCAAAACGGACAAGTTAAAGCTCTTTTTCTTTGATAACACCGATCCGGATGGCTTTGACCGAACACTTTCCATGCTCGACGGTCAACTGGGAGAAACGCTTGCCGTAGTTATTTCCAAATCCGGCGGCACTCCCGAGACACGCAATGGCATGGTCGAAGCGGAAGCTGCTTACCAGGCCGCCGGTCTCGATTTTGCTCAACATGCCATTGCCATTACCGGCGATGACAGCAAGCTGGACAACTATGCAAAGGAAAACAACTGGCTCGATACCTTTCCCATGTGGGACTGGGTCGGCGGACGCACATCGGTTTTTGCCGCAGTTGGACTCCTGCCGGCAGCCATGCAGGGCATTGACATCGATCGCATGCTCTCCGGTGCAGCGGTAATGGATACAGTCACCCGAACAACAGAGACTCTGAATAATCCGGCGGCGCTCCTCGCACTTATGTGGTACCATGCAACCGATGGCAAAGGCGCAAAAGACATGGTTGTACTCCCCTACAAAGACCGGCTCATGCTGTTCTCAAAATATTTACAGCAACTCGTCATGGAGTCCCTTGGCAAAGCAACCGACCTAGACGGCAATCCAGCTCATCAGGGAATTGCCGTTTATGGCAACAAAGGATCCACCGACCAGCACGCCTACGTACAACAACTCCGTGAAGGGGTACACAATTTTTTCGTGACCTTTATCGAAGTGCTCAAAGACCGTGACACTGAATCGGTAGCGGTCGAAGAAACCTTCACCAGCGGAGACTTCCTGCAGGGATTTTTGCTTGGCACCCGGGACGCACTCTACGAAAAAGGCCGACAGTCAATAACACTCACAATTGATGCAGTCACACCCGAAACTGTCGGACAGCTAATCGCACTCTTCGAACGCGCCGTCGGCTTCTACGCGAGCCTGGTGAATATCAATGCCTATCATCAGCCAGGTGTCGAAGCCGGCAAAAAAGCCGCAGCCAACGTCCTGAAAATCGAGCAACAGATTGTTGATCATATAAAGATGCAAGCTCAAGGCCCGGAGACGGCAGAATCCATTGCAACAAAGTTGGGTCTTGAATCACATAAAGAAATCATTTTTAAGCTGCTCTTTCGATTGGCATCCAACCATCGTCAAATCGGCATGAACATGAAAACACCTGTCTCCAGCACAGAATTCTTCTCAGTCTAAAGCATTTCCTCAAAGCAAAACATTTTTCATAAACAAATCGCATGTTATCCTACTTACCACTTGTACTTCGAATTACTGCCATACTTTCTGCAGCAACCGCCTGTACACTGTACTTTTTATCCAAAGGTAAAGTAGAGGAAAAAGGCAAAGAGATCGAACAAGTCCGGACCGAACTGCAAATACTGTCCGATAAGAATGAATCTGCCGATCTGGAAATCGCTTCGCTTCAGGAAAGGCTAACCGAGCAAAGCAAGCTGGTTGAAGACGCCAAGATTCAACTTGAAGAAGCTAAAGCCGAGACAGTTGCCGAAATGCAAGAAAGCAAACGCCTGCAGAAAAGACTTATCGAAGCCATGAAAAAGACCCAGCTTTTGGAAGAAACCGCAAACCGCTTACGCAAAGAACTGATCCATGCCGAAGACATGTTTGCAAACGCCAGCCAGGAAGGTTTGATTGCACAACTCAACGAGCGTATCGAAGAACTCACAGCCGAAAATACCCAGTTAAAAGACCAAATCAAGCCCCCGGAACCATCCACGAAGTTTGATGATTTTGCCACCCCCGAGCCAACAACCAGCGGAGGAAATCTGGTTGGAGCTACTGTACAAAAACTAACTGAAGATGAATTTAGCGCCTTAAATGAAGAGACGAGAATTGCATCCATCAGCACCCAAAACGGAATTCTGGTACTCAATGCAGATCCGACATTGAAACTTAAACCAAATATGACCATCAAACTCGTCAAAGACGCCGAAGTCATCTCCCAGGTAAAAATAATCAACATCAATGGCACGCTCGCCATTGCCAGCATATTGCCGGGCGCCAAACTGGATAACCTGTCTAAAGGCGACATCGTTAAAATCCTACGCTAACCACCGTCCGATCACCTTAGCAATGATAAATCGCATTTTCACATTACTGCTTCTCCTGCTAAACTTGCTGGCAAGCACAGGCTGCTTTAATGCAAGCCCTGAAGATCAGGAACTGCCATGGTCCAGGCCCGCAGACTGGGAAGGCGGCATACCCGGAGTCGGAAATTAATATTTCCGTGTCCCTTCAAAAACGCCGCAAACCGGGACAGACCGACAGCGGACCAAGCTCTATGAAAGAAACCGGAATGCTTACCCTTGTCGTCACGCCCATCGGCAACCTTTCCGACATCACCCCACGTTCAATTGAAGCACTCCGAACGGCAACAATGATCGCCTGTGAAGACACACGCGTGACCGGAAAATTACTCAGCAAGCTCGAAATCGAAACACACGGCAAACTGATTGCCTATCACGATAGAAACGAAACACAACTAGCCGGAGACATTGCCGATCACATAGAAAGCGGCGAAGATGTCGTACTGGTCGCAGATGCAGGCACACCGGCCATCAGCGACCCGGGATTCCGCCTGGTTCGCGAATGTCGCAAACGCGGGCTACAGGTTACGACCACACCCGGAGTCAGCGCAGTTGTCGCAGCGCTTTCCATCTCCGGACTCCCCAGCGACCAATTTCTCTTTGCCGGATTCCTTGCTCCCAAGAGTGCCGCCCGAAAACGCTTCTTTGAATCCAATAAAACGCGCGACTATACCATTATCCTCTACGAATCCTGCCATCGCATTGAAAAGTTCCTGAACGATCTGGTAGCAACCCTCGGGCCAAAACGCTGTATTTGCGTCTGCCGTGAACTCACCAAACTGCACGAAACCATCTACACCGGTCCAGCCTCCGAAGTGCGAGAAAAAGTAACCAACGGAAGCCGGAAAGGAGAGTTCGTAGTCTGTATCGCCAAGGAAGACTTTGAATTATGACAGTAGTACTGGTAATGCAAAGCGATCTGGATTATTCGCTCGCTTTTTTTGGCTGTCGGTATGCTGAGGCAACAGATAATTTCCCAATCCTTGTTTGTAGCTAAACTTGGAATTACCTGTACAAAGCTGTCGAGGCGTTTCACGGTAAGAGCAGATACCAAGAAGCTTGATTTGGCTGAACACAAGGTCTTCTCCAACATTAAACCCGGATTATGGAATAGGATGAGGCGTGTGCTTTACAACTGAAGCACAAGGGAGCGTATAAGTATACGTGACCGCCGTGCTGACAGGCAGTAAAGTGCGCGCGTCGGCTAAGAGTTTTTCAAACATCGGCTTGACCACATTTCTATTGCAAAGCATTAGAAATGTGGCTCTTTAACAACTACTTACGACCTAGAACCACTTTTTGGAAAACTCGATTGCATAATTCGGGTTAAAGAGTTAGGCAACACCTCCTCGAATACGATCCCGTTAGCCTTAATCGATGTTCTGAAAACACGCCCGGAAGCCAAATCACTTGCGTTAACGGCTTTTGGTGGCGGGTTTACATACGGGGCTTGCCTGTTGAAAAAAAGTGATGTGTGAACATTAAGCTACGGATTTGATCTCAATAGATGGACAGCCCATAAATTTTTCACTAAACTCTGGGAGTTTTAGAGCGTACGGAATATGGTGCCATTTTGATTTCATAAAAAGGTAGCTTGGCGCTGCTGCTTCGCTCTGTAAGCTTTGCA
>CAZTSB010000115.1:0-36231 GCA_964616435.1 uncultured Puniceicoccaceae bacterium
GGTAAAAGAGGTAGGGCAGGTGCGTCCTCGCACCGCATCGAATGTTCGGATGCTCTGACTCACACGACGCTGGTGCGCACCGAGACGGTGCGGCGCTACCCGATGCACAATCTGTTCAAATAATTTTAGGCTTAGCTATAAAATTTTACTTGGCAGTGATTGCTTTCAGTACCATTTGCAAGGATTTTGCATGTTGAGGAATTCGCTCAAAAACAGAAATAGCGATCGATTCGATATATGCGTGAGACGTTCGGTTTCTATCTTCAACTAGTTGCAAAAGATTCAATGCAAGTGTTTCGTCAATCCTTCCAATTCGAAATAACGTATGATAGCAACCGCGTGGATGACGTTCTTCAATGGACTCATACTTCAACGGCTATTCTTTCCATAGGACTCCTTCTGCTTTGATGCGATCTAAAAGGGAGCGTGGTGCAGTACGCCAGTCGACCAGATCTACGGGATAAATCAAATCGGAAGACTGTTCAAGATACTCTTCAAATTCAATAAATTGTTCATCTCTAAACCCTGGTTTTGGTTTAAATGCCAGATCGAAATCACTACGTCTATGAGCATCTCCACGTGCTCTGGAACCAAATAAAATAAGTTGTGCATCCGGCATACAGCGGAGAGCTCCCAACCTTATAGCACTTTCAGCGCGATTAACAGCATTCTGCTTATGTGATGAATGAAACACATGAATAAAACCATCGGAAGGAATCGCATCCGTCAATAGACAAAGAAACTTTATGTTTTTTTGTAATTCTACTTTATCAAATTATCGCCTGGCTAGTTCCTTTAGGCGTATCATATCACGGGCAACCTGACGATCGTCGAAAGGTACCACTCTGCCGTCAAATTCCTGAAACGTTTCATGCCCCTTGCCGGCAATCAGGACACAATCGCCAGTAGTCGCGGTATCCATCGCAATGGAAATGGCTCGTTTGCGGTCTTCTATGAATTGCACAGGTTCCAGGTCTTCCGGTTCGCAAGCCTTGCGCATATCTTCAAAGATTTGTTCCAGAGGCTCGGAACGTGGATTATCTGAAGTGACAAAAACTTGAGCAGCTCCGTCCAGTGCGGCACGTAACATCGGTGCGCGTTTGCTCCGGTCGCGATCGCCTCCACAACCAAAGACTACGAGCAATCTTCCTTCAGTGATTTCACGTGCTATTTCACACGCATTTTTCAAGGCATCGTCGGTATGTGCATAATCGATCAATACGCTGAATTCCTGGCCTTCGTGAATGCCTTCCATACGCCCCGGGACCTGTGGAAAACCCTTTAGGCGATCCACTAGTGACGGAATTCTGTAACCCATCGAATGTCCGATCGCAATGGCCGCGAGCAAATTGCTGACGTTGTAACGTCCCAGCAAAGGCGATGTGAGGTGCAACTGGTTTCCCTGCCAGTTTAAGTCAAATTCTGTGCGATCGGGGAACAGTTGTACGTTCCGTGCGCAAATGGTTGCATCATCATTCAATCCGAAAGTGATTTTTTCCAAATCATCGGGCAAATCTTCGTATAAACGTCTGCCATAATTGCAATCGGTATTGATTACGGCAACTTCTGGCATTTGCCCGTTTGCACCGTTAAACAATTCTCGCTTTGTTTCATAGTAGGCATCCATCGTCTTGTGATAGTCGATGTGATCCTGGGTCAGGTTTAGAAACGCAGCAACATCAAGCGCCAGACCGTAAGAACGCTTTTGATGAATCCCATGGGAGCTGACTTCCATGATTGCTTTTTTACAGCCATTTTCAACCATCTTATCCAGTAGGGAATAGACATCGACTGATTCCGGAGTTGTCCTGAAGGCCGGTAGTGTGCGTTTGCCGATGTCGTAACGTATGGTGCCGAGTAGGCCGACTCGCTCGGTTCCGCCAAGCAGGTACTGCGTTAGCATTGTAACGGTTGTTTTGCCATTTGTGCCGGTAACACCTGCGAGTTTCAGTTTTTCGTCCGGGTTGTCGTAAAATCGGCGTGCGATTAGTGCAAGTGTCTGACGTACATCTGCAACTTGTATGAAATTTGTCGGAAAATGTGAGCCCAAGTCTTGTTCAGTAATTACTGCCACCGCACCTCGGTCTACTGCCTCTTCCGCATACAAATTTCCGTTTGTACGGAGTCCGTTGATAGCAAAAAACAAGGCTCCCGGTACAACACGTCGACTGTCCGTAATTAGACAGGTGACCGTGTTTTTGCCGTCACCTTTTTGGGAGATCGGATCAATGCCTTGTAGCAGTTCTTTTACGGTCCAGTTCATTAATTGGATGCTCTGCGTTCATTTAATTCGTATGGCGAGGATAGTTCAGGACGAAGAAAGACGGTTCGGTATTGGCAGGACGAATGCCCAGATACCCGATACACGCTTCTGCAATGTTGCGAAATGCTGGAGCTGCGACTGAACCGCCGTATCCAATCCCATTAAGCTGAGGTTCATCGACGACGACTGTAATTACCAGCGCTGGCTTGTCTGCCGGGAAAAATCCGCTGAATGAGGCTATGTGGTGCTGTCGGGAGTAACGCCCGTCAATGATCTTTTGTGTTGTGCCTGTCTTTCCGGCGACAGCGTAATTGTTAATGGCAGCTTTCCTGGCTGTGCCGTCTTTACCGACTACATCGACCAGCATCTCTGCGACTGCCTCTGCAACTTCAGCAGAGATCACTCGCCGTTTAGCCTTTGGTTTGAAAGTGAGTACCTCATTCCCTCGGTCATCAAATACCTGTTGTGCGACTAAAGGCTCCATTAGAACACCTTTGTTTGCGATGACTGACATAGCCGAGTGTACCTGCATTGGCGTCGCGCTTACGGCATGTCCCATTGGCAGACGTGTAATTGTCAATCCATCCCAGCTGTTGACCGGATGAAGTGTTCCGGAAACTTCCCCGCCAAGATCAAAACCTGTCTTTTCACCAAAACCAAACGCTTGTGCATAGTCGTACAAGCGCTGTTCGCCAAGTCTGAGACCTAGGTGAGCAGCTCCGCGATTACTTGATTTCACCACGATGTCATACATGGAAAGTTCTTCGTAGGTATGATGATCTGAGGGTAATCGGAGTGAACGACCTTTGTAATCTGCCCGGTCGTAACCGGTTTGAAAAATTTCGGATGGTTCGACAATGCCTTCGTTCAATGCAGCAGCAGCAGGAACGATTTTAAAAGTAGAGCCCGGCTCGATCACATCAGTCAATGCACGGTTGCGCTGAAATTCCAACGGGTATTTCTCAAGATTAAAGAATTCGTTCGGGTCGTATGTCGGGTAGTTTGCCATTGCCAGAACAGCGCCTGTTGAGGGCTCGCTGACAATGACGCTGACACTTTCCGGATCGTATTTGCCGACCAGTTTTGCGATCTCGTTTTCAGCGACGTGCTGTATCATCTGATCGATGCACAGGGCAACATTTAGACCATTAAAAGGTTCCACCTGACGTTCGCGGAATTGTGCCAATTCCCGGCGACGGCCATCGCGCTCGGTTTCTCGCCAACCATCCTGTCCGCGCAAATAGTAGTCAAAGAAGCGTTCAACTCCGGTTACCGGCGTTTCCTCATGGTTTACAAAGCCAAGCACGTGAGCAGCCAACTGGCCTCCCGGGTAGGTGCGGCTGTATTTGCGATTTCCGTACACACCCTTGATTTTCAGTTGCTTGATGGTTTCATAAATCTCTTCGTCCAGATCTTTTGCAAGCGAAGCCCAGCGGATCAGGTTAACTTCTTTGCTGTTTTTAGAACCTTTACGTGTTTTCGTGTCAAATATCCGTTCAATTTCAATGAGTGGCCGATCGATCAGTTCTGCAAGTGAAGCCAGCTTTGGCCGGTCTTCTTCGTCTACAACTTGTGGATCCACGCCAAGATCAATTCTTGTGTGCATGGTCGCCAGCAGATTGCCCCGACTGTCGACAATGTCACCACGACGGGCCTTAACCACCTGTACCATTTTGCGGTTGTTCTGCACATGCCCGAGCAGTTCTTCATGCTGCCAGACGTGAAGATAAAACAACCGCCCAACCAGTACACAGAACGCAAATCCAATTGCGGTGAGTACCAGTGATAGCCGTGCAGTTGATACGAATGCTTTATTCATAAATCAATTTACTCTCATAAGCATGGGTGTTGGATAAATCAGCGTTTAGCCGCCGTGTTTAAAAACGCCATGTCTGAAGAGGTTGAATAGGGTAAGACCGTTGCATAGGTGCGGCCGCTTAGAGTTTCACGTTCACGCACCCAGACGATCTGGTTTTCAAGCGATGGCCGCAACGTATCGGCAACTTTAGACTGAAGCACGATGGGTTGATGCATCGTTGCTATCTTTTCATTTACATAGCTCAGTTTGCGACCGATCTCGGTCATTTCTGATTCCACCTGCTGACTTCTCTGCGCAGTGCGAGAAATCTGCTGTTGCATCCAGACAATAAGGAATCCGCTAAAGACGGTAACTACAATCATAGCTACGACCAAAAATAGAATATGTGATCTGGTTTTTAGAGATAGACGTTTCATAATATTGATTAGTTTACGGAAAGTTTACGTACAGCGCGCATGCGTGCGCTCCGACTGCGTGGATTCATTTTTATTTCCCCTTCGGTCGGGAAAATTGGACGTGTCGAAATCATTGTTGCCTGTACCGTGCGCTCATCTGCTGTACGGGAATCATTGGCGTGTTCAGGACGACCTGAAACTCTGCGGCAAAAGCGTTTTACGATACGGTCTTCAAGTGAATGGAAACTGATTGCCGCGAGCACACCTCCCGGAACCAGTCGTTTAAATGCAATGGGTAAAGCACGTTCGATTGCGTTCAGTTCACCGTTTATTTCAATGCGAATGCCTTGAAATGTGCGTGTGGCGGGATGAATTCCCCTGTGCCCATATGGAGCCGGGCCTGTAGCTTCGGCAATCAGCGCGGCAAATGAAGATGTCCGTTGAAGACGACCGGTGCCGCGGGCATCCATTATCGCATTAATGACGCGACGCCATTTTGTTTCTTCTCCGTAAGTCCGCACTGCACGAATCAGCGATGTTTCATCACATGTCTCCAAAAACTCGGCAGCGCTTATGCCTTTATCCGGATTCATCCGCATATCAACAGGCGCATCAAAGCGAAACGAAAATCCGCGCTCAGGCTGATCCAACTGAAAAGAGGAAAGACCAAAATCGAATAAAACGCCGTCAAATTCGTTCTCTTCAAGATTATCCAGGTCGGCAAAATTCATTGAGTAAAAGCGGAAACGTTCTCCAAACATTTCACGCACTGCCAGGGCACGCTCTCGAGCTTCAGGATCACAATCAATCGCAACGACTACGAGTGCTTCGTCGGCAGCGAGTAAAGCTCGGCTGTGGCCGCCGCCTCCAAAGGTTGCATCCAGTAATTTCCCACCGGTACGGGCAGACAGAAGCTCCCGTGTCTCGTTGAGCAAAACGGGGACATGTTTACCGGAGCCGGCAAAACCAGCAATGCCATCAGCGGAAGCGTACATTGAAACTATTTTGAAATATGGAAAGGAAGGAGTGTTTGTTTTCCCACGACTACATTCTTATCCCAGTCTCATCGGTGGTTTAGCGGGTGGGAGAGGTCGTCTTACAATATTTGGACTCGCTGAGTCTTGGACAGCTTCTGTCGTTGGAAACGAGCTATTCAGTGAATAGGTCTCACCGTTCAAGCACTTTAAATAGCCAAAATTGTTACGATTTTTCCGGTTCATAGGTTTAATTAGTGTATTCATGATATTTACTTAGGTTTTTTTTATGATATTTGCTTAGGGTTTTCATTAGAGTTCAAAGCGTTTAAAAACAGCTGCCCGGACAGTTGGATCGCTGGGACCTGACTCTTGGCGGGCATTGTAAAGTTCTTCGCTGTAGATGCTGAAAGTGGACATTTTGCCGAGCAGAACGGTGCTCTTCTTTATCTGGGCGTGGTTTACCAGCTTGTCGCTCAGACTCATGCGTCCCTGTTTGTCGCAACTGAAACTGTGCGCCATTGACATCAACTCGGCGACCATTCGCTGCCCTTCGACGTCTCCCATGCTGATCTGCGAAATACGTTCTTCCAGCCGTTGGATCATTTTGGGTGGATAAACGGTTACGTAGGCAGAGGCGCCTTCTTCTACACTTGGCAGCGCCAGAAAGTAATTATCGTCGCCGTCTTTGTCCGGACGCCATGCAGAGGGTATCGTTAGACGACCTTTGTCGTCCAAGTTGTGACGAAATTCACCAATGAATCCCCCTGTGTTGAATACTTTCATTTAAAGTTAAAATAAACCAATGCCGCCCACTTCGCCCCACTTTGCCCCACATGTCAAGAGACTTTCTCCAATTTGTATCTTTTGAAGAATTTTAAATATAAACTGTAAGCTATTGATATTATAAGCTTTAAGCAGTTTTTGGAAAATGCGGGCTCAAATTTTTTAATAAAAAAGTCCCACCACCACGCCCCACCACAGGTTTTTGTCTGGTGCAAAGGCGTACGTTAGTTTGGGCAACGCGAAGCCGATCCTTTCATTTCAGAAAAACGCTCTGGTAAATAGCGCTACATTCAGGATGCAAAGACCTCCGTCGGCATGGCGGCCCTTAGAATTATACAATTCAAAACATGAGTGATCTCTACGATGATCTTTTAGAAAACTTTAATGTATTTTAATTTGTTATGAAAAAATCATTTATATTTGAGGGATTTTACCGATCCTTTGTAATGCTATTGTCTCATTTCTTGTTTTTTCAGAAAGATTTTTCCATAAATGGTATGGGTATACAGTATATAAAGTATAGTAATCGACATCCTGATTATCCTGTACATCAATGCTATCCTCAGTCTTTGGTTGCGGCTCTGCTGAAATATCCAGGATTAGAGAGTCGAATGCCCTTTTTTCTACTGCTCAAGTACCGGCAGGTACTATTGATTTTGCTGTATTTAAAAATGGGCCTTTTGATAAAACAGAACTCAAGTTAACTCACGAATAATCGTAAGTAGATGAGCAAACGAAAAACATTTAAAACAACCACAAAAAGTAATACGGTAGCCACAGAGGCAAAGCCTGCACCGCTAACATTTACCGACAACGACATTGCCATCATTGGTATGTCTTGCCGCTTCCCGGATGCCAATAATCCGCAGGCGTTTTGGGAGAACCTGATCGCGGGCAAGGACAGCATCCGAGAAATCCCCGAGGATCGCTGGGACTGGCGAGAGTACTGGGGTGACCCGGAAATCGAGGACAATAAGACCAACAGCAAATGGGGCGGCTTTATCGACGATGTCGACAAGTTCGATGCGGGCTTTTTCAAGGTTTCTCCTCTGGAAGCACAAAGTATGGATCCGCAGCAGCGGATCCTTCTGGAATTGTCCTGGGCGTGTCTGGAGAATGCCGGCTATCGTCCCAGTGATCTTACATCCAGTAAGACGGGTGTGTTTATCGGGGTGTGTAATTATGATTACAAGGAACTATTGGAGAAAAGCGAAGGCAAGTTGCCGAATCACATGCTTACCGGTACGGCAAATACGATCATACCCAATCGAATATCCTACTACTACAACTTTCATGGCCCCAGCGTCTCGGTTGACACGGCCTGTGCCAGTTCTCTGGTGGCGATCCATCAGGCCATCCAAAGCCTGAGACAAGGAGAGTGTGTTGCGGCGCTTGTGGGCGGGATTAATATCAATTGCAGCGCTGAGCGCTACGTGCCTTTTAGCAATTTGGGTATGTTATCCCCGAACGGACGTTGTAAGACCTTTGATGCTGAGGCGGATGGTTACGTGCGTGGCGAAGGCGCCGGTTTGCTATTGGTAAAGCCCCTGAAATCTGCCCGCGCAGATGGTGACAGCATTTTGGCTCTATTGAAAGGGAGCGCTACCAATCACGGTGGCAATGCACGGACGTTGACCTCGCCCAACTCGTTCTCACAGGCGCAGGTAATTAAGGACGCCTTTGTCGATGCGCATGTAAAGGCTGAGGAAGTAAACTTTATCGAGTCTCATGGCACGGGTACACCGCTGGGAGATCCGATGGAAATCATTGGCCTGAAGCGTGCCTTTGGGTCGAGTCGTAAAGGTACTGGCTATTGTGGGATTAGCACGGTAAAGACAAATATAGGTCACCTTGAGAGTGCCTCTGGCATCGCCGGAGTGATTAAAGTGATCCTGTCGCTGCAGAACAAGAAGCTGGCGCCTTTACAGGGCTTTGAATGTCTGAACCCTCGTATCCAGTTGAAAGACTCGCCGTTTTATCTGGTTGAGAAGGCTAGCGAGTGGCCTGCGTTGAAAGATTCGGAAGGCAGTGAACTGCCGCGCCGCGCAGGGGTCAGTTCCTTTGGTTTTGGCGGCACGAACGCGCATGTGGTAGTTGAGGAATATTCTGAAAATCTGAAATCTGAAATCTCAAATTTGAAATTTCCCAAAGGGCCATACTTGATTGTTTTATCGGCAAAGACTGAGAAGCGGCTGGGTACAATGGTGAGGAACCTGAAGGACTTTCTGAAAGAGACCCAAAAGCTGCCACATCTAAGCGAGATTGCCTACACCTTGCAGGTAGGTCGCGAAGCGATGGAGGAGCGTATGGGATGGGTCGTCGAGGATGTCGAGGACTTGCAGAATCAGCTGGAGGCCTATTGGGAAGGTAAAGGAAGTTCTGATGTATACCGTGGTCGAGTCAAAAGCGAGAAGGATACGCTATCTTTACTGGCTGAGGAAGATGTGGATGACCTGGTCGAAAAATGGCTCTCACAAGGTACCTACAGCAAGTTATTGAATCTGTGGGTAAATGGTCTGGCATTTGACTGGAACAAGCTGTACGGAGAGCAGACGCCGCGTCGGGTTAGTCTGCCGACGTATCCGTTTGTGCGGGAACGGTATTGGATAGAAGCAGTTAGAAGAGAGAAGAGTGAAATTAGAAGAGGGCAGGGCGCTACACTGCATCCTTTGTTGCATGCGAATACTTCGACATTGGAAGAGCAGCGATTTAGTTCGGTCTTTGATGGGAAGGAGTTTTTCCTGGATGACCATCGGGTACAGAGGCATAAAGTGCTGCCGGGAGTGGCGTATCTGGAGATGGCCCGTGCGGCAGTTGAGCAGGCTGTTGGAGCCGGTGAAGATGACGCTGGCGTGTTGGAACTGAGCAATGTGTTGTGGTTGCGTCCATTGGTGGTGGGCGAGGAATCGCAACGGGTGCATATCGGCCTGTACCCGGAGGAGAACGGAGACATTGCCTGGGAGGTGTATGCGGAAGCGTCTGGCGAAGGAGAAGCAGTCTTGCATAGCCAGGGCGTGGCGAGCCGTGTGACTGTCGGCGAGGTTCCCCAATTAGACTTACCAGTGTTAAGATCAAAGTTGACGGAAGAACGTTCGGTGGAGAAAGTGTATGCAGTTTTTAGAGCTATGGGTCTGGATTACGGTCCGAGGCATCGTGGATTGAGCGAGCTATACACCGGCGCTGGTGAAGCGCTGGCGAAAGTTAGATTGCCGGAGAGTGTTGTCGAGAGCGCCGGGGACTACGGCTTGCATCCGAGTCTGCTGGACAGCGCTCTGCAGGCAGTGATTAGCCTGGGTTCTCAGTTGGAGAACAAGCCGGCTCTGCCGTTTGCGCTGGAGAAGTTGGAGGTGTATTCGCCTTGTTCGAAGGTATTGTGGGCATGTTTGCGGGAGGCTGAAGAGAGTACAGATAAGGTACGCAAGCTGGATATCGACCTGTGTGATGAAAGCGGCAAAGTGTGCGTGTCTATGCGCGGCTTTAGTGCTCGGGCACTGGAAGGTACTTTGGACGTTTTTACGGAACAATCCATAGCAGTTTCTGAGCTGCCTGTTGGCTTGTTAACTCTGACTCCTGTATGGCAACGAACGACTCCAATCATTGATGATACCTTGAACAGAGACAGTCGTGTTCTGGTGATTGGCGCCTCGGAAGAGGCGATGCCGATTTTCAGGGAAAAGTATCCCTGCGTTCAATCATTACCATTGCCGGAGGATTGTCTGAGTGTGGATAGATGGGCTGAACAGTTAACTGCAGTTGCCGAGGATGGAGGAATTGATCAGATTTTGTGGCAGTTTCCCGCACAGTCCGAGACGGAATTGAATGCATCGCTCATAGCTTCGCAGAGGCAAGGAGTGTTGGCTTTGTTCAGTGTGATCAAAGCGCTTTTAAAATTGGGCTACGGCGAGCGTTCTTTGGGCTGGACTGTACTTACAACCGGATCTCAGCGGGTGCTTTGCGATGATTCGGTCGATCCGATCCATGCTGGCGTAATCGGTCTGATGGGTTCTCTGTCCAAGGAGTACCGCCACTGGTCGGTGGGTGTGCTGGACTTGTCTGCGGATACAGCCGTGCCTCTTTCTGATTGTTTGGGTTTGTCCTGCGATGAACGGGGAGCTGTACTGGCGTTTCGTGAGGGTGTATGGTTTCAGCAAGCGCTAGCTTTAGCAGAGGTTCCGGCGGTTAAAGAGTCACCTTACAGGCACGGTGGTGTCTATGTCGTCCTGGGTGGAGCCGGAGGCATTGGTCAGGTTTGGAGTCGTCGGATGATCGAAGGCTGCCAGGCGCAGATTGTATGGCTGGGGCGTCGAGCGATGGACGAAGAGATTGAGTCAAAGTGTGCTGCTTTGGGTGCTTTGGGTCCTACGCCCTGGTATATTCAGGCCGATGCGGCTGATCCGGAAGCTCTGTCGCAGGCCTACGCGCAGATCAAAGAGCGTTACGGTCGTATTGATGGTCTGGTGCATGCGGCCATTGTGTTGGCAGATCAGAGTCTGGCTCAGATGAGTCTGGAGCAGTTTGAGTCAGGTCTGCGTGCAAAGGTCGACACGAGCGTTTGTCTGGCTGAAGTGTTTGGCGCTGAAGATTTGGATTTTGTCATGTTTTTTTCCTCGCTGCAGAGCTTTATGAAAGTGCCGGGACAAAGCAATTATGTGGCGGGCTGTACGTTTAATGATGCCCTTGCGCAAGCCTTGTCTCGGCAGTGGTCCTGTGCGGTGAAGATAATGAACTGGGGCTACTGGGGTGGTGTAGGGATTGTTGCCGATGAGGCACATCAGGAACGGATGGCTCAGGCCGGAATCGGTTCCATCGAACCGGAAGAGGGTTTGCCTGCACTGGAGTGTTTGATAAATGGACAACTTGATCAGGTAGCGTTCCTGAAGACTCTGCGTGTGGATGCCTTGCAAGATTTAAGCCCGACCGAGCGTGTCACGGTTTATCCGCGCTTGATTGCGGAGGTTTCCGGTGTGTCTTCTCCACCGGACTCAGAAGCACAGGCTGCTTTGTCGGTCGTTTCAGCGCCACCGCGTGCAATGGAAACGCTGTTGCTTGATTTACTACACAGCCAGTTGAATCAGTTGGGCCTTGTCAATGATTCGTCGACATCCGTCAGCCGTCGGGCAAGCATTGATCCGCGCTACCGGGATTGGCTGCTGGAGAGTCGCGCCTTCCTGCAAAACCGCACGGTGTCGAAGGAGACGTTGGATGCGGATGCAGAGTCTTTATGGTCTGAATGGGATGCTCGGAGCGCAGTCTGGCAGCAAGATTCTGAACTAAAAGCGCAGGTTACTTTGCTGGATATCTGTTTGCGTGCTTTACCGGAAATACTGAGCGGTGATCGACCAGCGACGGATGTCCTGTTCCCGGACTCTTCGATGGATTTGGTGGAAGGCATTTATCGTGACAATGCTGTGGCTGATGGTTTCAATGCATGCTTAGGTGAAGTTCTGGAGGCATATTGTCGGAAGCGGATAGCGAAATCAGGCGATATGCCGCTGCGCATACTAGAGGTGGGCGCCGGAACCGGAGGTACGACTGCCGGACTATTGCCACGATTGGAGCCCTTCAGGTCTCAGCTTGAGGAGTACGCTTACACGGACTTGTCAAAAGCTTTTTTGATGCATGCTGAAGCGTACTATGCTAAGAATGCGCCGTATTTGAAGACGCGAATATTTGATGTCAGCAAACCTCCCGCCAGTCAGGATATGCCGACCGATTATTATGACGTGGCCATTGCGACAAACGTACTGCACGCAACAGCGGATATCCGCATGACTCTGCGCAATGTAAAGGCGACTCTGCGCAATGGAGGTCTGTTGTTGCTCAACGAGTTGAGCAGCAAATCATTGTTTACGCATCTAACCTTTGGTTTACTGGACGGCTGGTGGCTATACGAAGACCGCGAGTTGCGTATCGCGGGTTCACCGGGTCTGTACCCACAGGCCTGGGCTAGAGTACTGGAAGAAGAGGGCTTTGAGCAGGTTGTCTTTCCAGCACAGGTTCATCATGGTCTGGGGCAGCAGATTGTTGCGGCTTACAGCAATGGTGTAGTCCGGCAGCAACAAAAAGCTGACTTAGTAGCGACCGTTTCACACTCTGCTGCTAAGGAAAAGATAGCGTTAGTAAAAGAAAAAGTGACACCGATGAAAGCATTCTCTAAATCGGTGGATGTTTCCCGAGAGGTGAATGATGAAACGCTAAGAACTAAAAGCACGATTTATATAAAGAATCTGGTATCGGAAGCTTTGAAAATGAAGCCCAGTCAAATCGATGTTTCTAAAAGACTGGAATTCTACGGACTGGATTCAATTCTGGTGGTTCAGTTGAACAATCGCTTAAAGCAGGTGTTCGACAACATCAAAAGTACCTTGTTCTTTGAAGTTCAAACCATTAAAGGTTTGATTGATTACCTGTTGCAGAACCAGCGAGATCGTCTGGTTGAATTGCTGGAGGTTGGCAGTGAACCACTGGTCGATACACAAGTACCCGTGCTGTCATATTCTACCAAAGTTTTATCTCGACCAAACAACCGATTACGGCGTTCGCGCTTTATGTCCGATAGGAATTCTTTGATTAATCAGGCTGCTCGGCAGGCGGTCGCTGTGATTGGACTCAGTGGACGCTATGCGAATGTTGATACCGTAGAAGAGCTTTGGCAGCAATTGAGTTCGGGAGAGTCCGGTATACGTGAAATCCCTCAGGAGCGTTGGGATTGGCGCAATTATTTCGATGAAGAAAAGGGTAAAGCAGGCAAGAGTTATAGCAAATGGGGTGGTTTTCTTGAAAGTGTTGATTGTTTCGATCCTCAGTTTTTTAGGATATCACCTCGTGAAGCTGAACGCATGGATCCGCAAGAGCGTCTGTTTCTCGAAGAGGCCTACCGAAGTGTCGCTGATGCCGGTTACACTCCGGCTAACCTGAGTTCTGAACGGCAGGTAAGTGTGTTTGTGGGTGTGATGAATAATTATTATGGGCAACCGACAACCTATTGGTCGATAGCTAATCGCTTGTCATATCTATTTGATTTTAAAGGGCCGAGTCTTGCGATTGATACGGCGTGTTCTTCTTCCTTGACAGCAATTCACCTTGCCACGGAGAGCCTTCAAAATGGTGCCAGTGAGTGTGCAATTGCCGGAGGAGTCAATCTGATCGTGAATCCTGAGCACTATTTGAATCTGAGTGCGATGACAATGTTGTCCTCGACAGCTGAGTGTCGTTCCTTTGGTGATGAGGCCGATGGCTTTGTGGGGGGCGAAGGTGTCGGTGTCGTCGTCTTGAAACTTCTTGATAAGGCAATTGCTGATCGCGATCACATTTATGGAATCATCAAAGGCAGTGCGTTGAACCATGGCGGCAAAACCAATGGTTACACGGTACCTAATCCTAAAGCGCAGGAAGATGTGATCCGCCGTGCCCTGCGCGAAGCGAATGTTGATCCGCGAACGATCAGCTATATCGAAGCGCACGGCACGGGTACAAAGCTGGGCGACCCGATTGAGATAGCCGGATTGAGCAAAGCCTTTGGCCAGGATGATAAAGCTGGTCAGTACTGTGCGATCGGCTCGGTAAAGTCGAACATTGGTCACTGTGAGAGCGCAGCAGGGATTGCGGGATTGACGAAGGTATTGCTACAACTGAAACATCGTAAGCTGGTGCCTTCATTGCACTCGAAGACACTCAATCCGAACATCGACTTTGAAACGACCCCGTTTGAAGTGAACCAAGAGCTTCGCGAATGGGAGCCGGCAGTTATTGACGGCAAAGCGTATCCGTTGAGGGCGGGCATCTCGTCCTTTGGAGCCGGAGGTTCGAACACGCATATAATTGTTGAAGAATACCACGCCTCTGAATCGCAGTATGAGCCATCTGTTAAAGCGGTTATTTTCCCTCTTTCAGCAAAGACGAGCGAGCAGTTAGTGATTTATGTTAAAAGAGTTTTAACATTTTTAACACGTCCTTCTTCTGATGAGCTTCGCTTGGAAGAGCTTGCCTATACATTCCAGGTCGGTCGTGAGGCGATGGAAACGCGTGCGGCGTTTATTGTGAAAGATATAAAAGAATTAGTCAGTAAACTAAAGTCTTTTACCGTCGATGAATTACCTATTGAGGGCCACTACTATCAAGAGCAGACCAATGGTCATAAAGATGCCATGGATGCATTAACTTACGATGATGATTCGCAAGAAATGATCAAACTATGGTCTTCAAAATATAAATTGGATAAGTTAGCGCAATTGTGGGTTAGCGGTTTGTCATTTGATTGGCATTTGCTTTATGGTGATAACGTGCCGCATCGGGTATCTGCGCCTACTTATCCTTTTTCCAGACAACGTTATTGGTGTAATCAATATAAGGAGCACACCTCTAAAGTTTTACCGGAAGCCAGCTCACAGTCTTTGTCCAAGGCTTCTCAAATCACTCTTCCATCAATAAATACACTGTGGGATCCAAATAGCGAAAATAATCAATCAACAACAGAATCCATTGCAGATGCTGACAAACCAATAAAAGCGACCCAATTGCGCCCAGCATTACGCCCAGCGTTTGAAGTCGATCCGTTGAAAACGGAAGCTACCAATGTCGACCATGCCGATATAAAGCAAACATTGAGAAGTTTATTGGCTAAGGTTTTATTTCTGGAGGCGGACAACGTTGATTTTGATAAAAAGTTTATTGATTTGGGTCTGGACTCTATACTTGGCATTGAGTGGATCAAAAAAATTAATCAAACTTATGGTCTGAAGCTCAAGGCGACTATATTATACGATCAGCCAACGCTTACAAAACTTAGCCATTTTTTAGCAAAAGAGTGCAAGCCAGCGACCAACAACAGTACAAATGTAAAGGGATGCAATGCTGCCGGTACTGAAAAAAACTCTATACAAATAGTTCCTGAAGTCTCTGAATCAAATCATGTATCTGAGGGTATTGCTATTGTTGGCATGTCGGGAAAGTTTCCTGATGCGGAGAATATAGATCAATACTGGAATAATTTGGTCAATGGCCATTCAAGTATTACTGAAATTCCTTCCAAACGTTGGAGCGTTGAGAATTATTACGATCAAAATAGAGAGGTTCCCAACAAAATTTATTGTAAGTGGGGTGGTTTCCTGGCTAGCCCCGAATTGTTTGACCCGTTGTTTTTTAATATCTCTCCCGCAGAGGCTGAAGTGATGGATCCTCAGCAGCGCTTGTTTCTTGAAACTGCATGGTTGGCAATTGAAAATGCCGGATACGCAACAGAGCAATTATCGCAAATAAGGTGTGGTGTATATGCCGGGGTCATGAATGCAGACTACACCGAGTTATTGCAAACAACCAATCGTGATTACGATGCTTATGAGATGATGGGGAATTCTCATGCCATTTTGTCATCCCGAATCGCGTATTATCTAAATTTGAAGGGTCCGGCAATAAGTATTGATACAGCATGTTCCAGTTCTTTGGTAGCGGTACATCTGGCTTGCGAGGCCCTAAGAAGTGGTGAGATTGATATGGCCCTGTGTGGTGGTGTTACTTTGTATCTAACGTCACGTTCATACATTTTGATGTCCAAAGCAGGTATGCTTTCTGCGCAAGGTCAGTGCAGAACTTTCGATGAAAGTGCAGATGGTTTTGTGCCAGGTGAAGGCGTGGGTGTTGTTGTTCTCAAAAAACTTAGCCATGCACAGCAGGATGGTGATCAAATTCACGGAGTGATTATCGGTTCTGGTATTAATCAAGATGGTGCCAGTAATGGGATTACAGCGCCAAGTGTTGACGCTCAGGTAGCGCTTGAAACAAGCGTTTATGATCGGTTTAATATCGATCCTGCAACGATATCGTATGTTGAAGCACATGGCACCGGAACACGTTTGGGCGATCCCATTGAGATAGATGCACTGAGTAAAGCATTTGCAAACTATACGGAGAAAAAACAATTTTGTGCTATTGGGTCGGTAAAAACTAACATTGGTCATACTTCAGCAGCAGCGGGTGTTGCCAGCTTAATAAAAGTGCTGATGTGCATGCGTTACGAGCAGCTTGTCCCGTCATTAAATTGTCAAAATGAGAATCAGTTGATTGGGTTTGAAGAGGGGCCGTTTTATGTGAGTCGTAAACTTGCACCCTGGGATGTTTCCATGAAGCGAGCGGCGATCAATTCTTTTGGTTTTAGCGGGACCAATAGCCATGTAGTTGTTGAAAATCCACCTATATGTTATGCATCAACAAATGTTCAGCAGGTTCATTATCTTATGGTCCTGTCAGCCAAGAGCATAACGGCGCTTAAGCAGAAAGTTCAGCAGCTATTAAACTACCTGCAACATGCTTCTGCGAAACTAGTACTTGCTGATCTACAATACACCTTACATGTGTGCCGTGATCATTTTAAACACCGTTTTGCCTGCGTCATTTCCGATAAGAATATGCTAGAACAAAGTTTGAAAGATTGGTTATCCGACATGCCGCGAGATAATATAAAGCAGGGTACAGTAGGTTCTTCAGGGCCATATACACCCATTGATAAATTGCAAGCGTTGTTGGAACGGACTAATCATGATTTCGATGAATTGCAGTATCTTGCTCAAGCATTTGTTCAGGGAAAGCCATTGGACTGGGGGACATTATATCGGCATCATTCATATCGGCGCCTTTCTCTGCCCAGCTATCCATTCGAGCGCAAACCATTCTGGATCAACACGACGAAAGAAGAGGACGGCGCTATTCTAACATCAACAATCAGGCGAACGTTTACTAATTTGCATCCATTGATCGATTACAATAGCTCTACACTGGAACGCCAGTCGTTTCATGCTTCTTTAAGTTGTGAAACTTTGCCGTATTTAGCTGATCATATTATAGGCGATCAAAAAATTGTAGCAGGTTGTGTATTGTTGGAAATGATGTACGCAGCAGCATTACTGAGTTCGGAATCGCAAACACTGTATACTTTGACGGATATTCGTTGGCGTACACCATTGATCCTTTCGGATGAAGAAATAGAGCTTTTTATCGATCTAAAAGTAAACAGCGATAATGGAATGGTATTGTGCCAAGTTCTTTCCTCAAACAGGGAAGTCGTATATGCAGAGTCACAATTCAATTATGCACACTCAAATGGTGCAAAAGACAATGCGCTTCCAGTCGTGCAAGACTTTTCGGATTATGTAGAACACACTGAATTTTATCAGCAACTTGACTCCTTGGGGATAGGATATGGACGCAGTTTTCGAAATGTAAAACGGGTTGATTTTAATCAAACGCAAGCCTTTGTTACCCTTAAACAGGATGAAGAACTATCTGAAAATAAAGCATATTATTTATGTCCTCCACGATTAGATAGTGTTTTGCAGGCGACCTCTGTCTTGATTGATAAAGAGATGGGATTATGCGTCCCATCTGCACTGAATGCCATTACCTTATATCAGCCAGGAGCGACCATTTGTTATGCAAATATTATTCAGCAGGGACACCTGGTATTTGATGTTGAATTGCTGGATAGCGAAAAACGTCAAATCGCCAGATTAAAGGGCTTTACACTAACTGCTACAACGCCTGATTCATCGAACGAAGGCCATTACCAAAAGGTACTTGATCGCCTGCGTAGAAGAGAGATTACCCCTGAAGAAGCACTTGAATTTTGCTCATTATGATAAAAACGATTTTTAAAGAAGTATATGAACAAAAGCTGTCTGTTGAACAGGCTTTGACACGTATTAAAGAACTGCAGGCAGGCCATCAGTCAATAAGTCAACCGCTCTATATTGAACAACTATGGCAAGAAGCGGTTCCGGAAATAATACCTTCTGATGATATATTCAGTAACAATATGTGGCTGGTGTCCCCTCAGGCAGAAGCTATTGACAATACTCTTAAATCATTGAGTGAAAAAACGACATTTATTGATTCATCAAAATCAGTGTCGTTTAACAAATTGGGACAGCTTCCTGACCTTGTGCTATTTCGCTGCCCTGCTGCGGCTTTTGAAACTTCAGTCACCCACATAAATCTCCTTTTACAGCAAAGTCTATACACTCTTTTTCGTGCAACTAAAGCTCTTCTTAAGCATGAAACGAAGCAAAAGATTCGCATTATCATCCTGTGCCCTTTTAAGGAGGAAGACAAATCGATGCCCGTTTATGGTGCGATAGCTGCCTGGTTAAAAACTTTGATGTTAGAGTCTCCACAGTTCACTGCACAATGCCTTTCTTATTCGCATGATACGGAAAAACACCTTAAGAACTATTTAAAATGTGAACTTGCTCAGAAAGATCTGCAAACTGAAGTTCACTACGATCAGAAACAGACGCGCTGGGTAAGAACATTACAAGAGAACAAAAGGTGGCCGGAAGGGGCATCGCGTTTAAGGACAAATGGTAGTTATTTAATAACCGGTGGATTAGGAGGCGTGGGCAAAATTATCGCACAGGAATTGTGTCAGCATTACGATGCTACGATTCTTATACTAGGACGTTCGCCACTATCAAAAGACGGACAACAATGGCTAAAAAATACAGGCAATATAACTTACCTTCAGGGAGATGTACGTAAACAAAGTGACATCAAATGTGCAATTGATAAAATTAAAGAGCATAGCGGTCAGTTACACGGTGTTATCCATTGTGCAGGTGTGCTTATGGATGGATGGATTCGTGATAAAAAAATCAGTGATATTCAGCAAGTGGTAGACACCAAATTAATTGGTGCAATGCATCTTGATAACCTTACCAAAGATGAACCTCTCGATTGCTTTGTTGCGTTTTCTTCTATTGCGAGTTTGTGGGGTAATGCAGGACAAGCCGATTACGCTTACGCCAATCAATTTTTGGATGAATTCTGTCGATGGCGTGCGCGATTAGTTGAACAAGGTCTACGTCATGGCCAATCCATTTCCATCAACTGGCCGCTTTGGCAATCAGAAGGGATGCAACTTGATGAGAATACGCAAACTTACTTGCGTACTCGCAAAGGCCTGCATGTGCTATCTCCCGAACAAGGCTGGCAGGAATTTCAACGAATATTGGAATCTAAAAAAGCACAGATGGGTGTTTTGTACGGGGAACGAACTCTGTTGTTAAAACATTTTTTGTCAGCAGCGGAATCGCAGCAAATTACCCCGTCCTCTGAAAATCAAGAAACAGACAAAGTTGAAGAAGCTCAACGCGAAGAATCCATTGAAATCCAATTGCAGGAAATGCTCTCCAAGTTGCTGAAAGTTGATGTTGGAGATATAGAGTTGGACGAAGATCTAAGGAATTATGGTCTGGATTCGATTACTGGCACTGCTCTGGCACAACAAATCAACCAGCGTTTCGATATCGAGGTTCCACCTGCGGTATTATTTGAATCCTCGGACATTTCTTCATTCAGCACTTACCTACGATCTGAGCACCCAAAGCTCAGACACTCTGGAAAAGTTGAGGATGTTGACCAAAGAGAAACTCAATCCGAAACTCAATCCAGATGGCGGCCTTTATTATCGTCTCCGGTCTCAGAGGAAGCAAAGACTTCTAACGATAGAGACATTGCGATTATTGGCTATCACGGACGCTTCCCCGGAGCGCAAGATGATATGTCGCTTTTTGAACGTACTTTATTTGAAGGAAAGAACACTACAGGGCCTATTCCAAAACAGCGTAAATGGATGGAACCACTGAATGGATTTCAAGGTGGTTTTTTATCAAATATTGCAGAATTTGACGCAGATTTTTTTGGTATCCAGGCAACGGAAGCTAATATGATGGATCCGCAACAGCGCATGCTGTTAGAAGTGGTCTGGCAAGCTTTGGAACATGCAGCGTACAATCCCGGAAGTTTAGCCAAGGAGACTGTCGGTTTATTTATCGGGGCTTCTGGCTCAGACTACAGTCAATTAATGTCTGAAAGTAAAACCATAACGGCGCATTACTTGACAGGCTCATCCCATGCAATGTTGGCTAATCGTATTTCCTATATACTTAATTTACGTGGGCCTAGTGAAGCTATTGATACAGCTTGCTCAAGTTCGAACGTTGCCATTCATCGAGCTGTTTGTGCGTTACGACAAAATGAGTGCCAGATCGCAATTGCCGGTGGTGTAAATCTATTATTGCATCCAGGCAACTTTGAAGCTCTGAAACAAGCTGAATTAATTAGTGCAAGTCATAGGATTCGTCCATTTGATGCGCAGGCGGATGGATATGTGCGAGGAGAAGGGTGCGGTGCAGTTGTCCTGAAATCGCTTGCTCAGGCACAACAAGATGGTGATCCCATCCATGCAGTCATTAAAGGATCTGCGGTTTCCCATAGTGGCAAGGGATCTAATTTAACGACGGCTAATCCTGTTGCTCAGGCAGATGTCATCATAAAGGCTTATAAAGACGCAAATATTCAGCCTGAAGATGTGAGCTATATCGAAGCCCAGGGCGCTGGAACTGCAGTGGGTGATTTAGTCGAAATCAATGCTCTGAAAATAGCATTTACCAAATTGAACAAACAGCGAAAAGACCCGCCACCTTATCAAGCAGAGAGTTGTATGATCGGTTCCGTTAAACCCAATATCGGCCATCTTGAAGCGGCGTCCGGTATTGCTTCAATTATCAAGTTGTTGCTTATCTGCAAACAAGGCCGTTACCCTGCGCTCATTCATCACGATAAGGTAAATCCGCTTATTAGCCTGAAAGATACGCCCTTTAAATTTAACATCAATAATACAGATTCATCTGAAAATAAGGCGATGAGTTTACATTCGTTTGGCTTTGGTGGCACTAACGCTCATTTTGTTGTTTGCTCGTATATGCCGAAATTGGATCCTTGTGAAAAAGCAGAACGTTATGCCATTCCTCTATCAGCAAAAAGTCAAAGGGCGTTGAAAGCAACGATGAGCAACCTCTTGCGATATTTAGAGCAAACACCTGATATTGATCTTTCTGCAATAGCGTACACTTTACAAGTTGCTCGAGACGATATGTCACATCGCTTCGCTGCCATAGTTAATGATCTGGATGATTTAAAGCGAGTATTGCAGGTTGATGTAGAACAACCCATTGACGACGCTAGCATTTTTTACGGTGAAGTGACGCAGCGCCCCGGTTACTCTCGTCGTAAGAAAGCGTTTCCGAAAGACATCACAGAAGCAGTAAAATTATGGATTGCCGGCAGTTCTGTAGCATGGTTGGAATTTTATCAACAGCGCCCAAGACGCATATCACTCCCTGTTTACCCTTTTGATCGAAAATCTTACTGGTTTGATTATGGAGATGATAAGCATTAAAGACTGGCAACAAAGTGCAAACCATGACGCTCTGGCTAAGCGCATCAATATGGCTTTGCGTTTTACAGTAGCCAAATATCAACAGCAAACTCCTCAGCAACAAGAACAAGAGGAACAAGAACTGATCAAAATACTGGCCGATAGCCCAATCGCATTGCCAATGGAGCGTTTTTTGAATCGCCACTTCAGCTGGCCCTATGCAATGTGGGAGAAAATCATCGGCAGGGATTTATTTTATAGCTCCGGGCTTTGGCAACGCGATGATGAAACACCTCAACAGGCTGCGCAAAATATGATGCGATGTATTTGCCAACGTGCGGAACTCAACAATGCTAAATCCGTTTTAGACTTCAATGGTCTGTGTGGCGGGTTATCTGCCTATATCATTAAGCATTATCCCCATATAAAATTGACAACGGTAATCAGTACTCCGTCTCAGCAAATAATGCTGGAAACACTCAAACACACTATGGAGGCGCCTGAGTGGACGATTGTATTGGCAAAGGACCCTTTTCAGTGGAAGGATAATCAACAATATGACCGTATTTTGGCCATCGATATACTTGATTGCGTAAGAAATTTTAAACGATTGCTTAGCTATTTTTCCTCTAGTCTCTCGGCGAGAGGACTACTATTCGCTCAGTTGACGACATTCGCATCAGGCAGTTATTTGGTTGAAGATGACTCAACTGGTGGCGGTTTCACCCATCATGGTACACAGGTTTCAGACAAGTTTTTATATCATTTCCAGGAAGAGCTGCTTGTCAGACGTCATTGGACTATGACCGGTCTGCACTTCATGAAAACTTTGCAAGCATGGCAACAGTGTCTCAATGACCACTGTAAGCAATCACCGGGAGAAACGGAAATCATTGAGCGTCAGTTGTATTTCTTTTTCTTAAGTCAATTATACGGCTGCAATCAAGGAGATTGCTGGCGCATCTCACATTACTTGTGGTGTAAAAATGAAAACAAATAGTAGAATTTTTATTGGCAATGTTTGGCACAGTCGAGTTGAACCGGTAAAGCATAGTTTCACTTATCCTGTGTTTTACTTCGCCATTGAAATAAGTGAACTTGCAACGCTGCCTAAAAAAATCCCTTTTTTAAGCTATAATGGATTCAATATTTTGTCTATTGCCGACAAGGATTACCTGGGGCGAAAAGATACTCGTTCAATTGCTGAGAAGTTCACTTATTACATGGAGGATAAGCCTTACTTCGGGAAGATAAAAAAAACCTATTTAATCACGACTCCAAAACTCTTTGGTTACACATTTAACCCAGTCAACTTTTACTATTGCTTTGATCAAGACAACCAAATCATAGCTGTTGTTAAAGAAACCAACAATACTTACGGAGAAAAGCATCTCTATGTCCTTGATGACCCGTTGGAAAACAGCGATGGCAAAAATACTTTTTACACGACTAAAAAGGAATTATTTGTTTCTCCTTTCAATGACATGCGAGGAAAGTATGAGGTTAAATTAAACAACTTTTTAAATCAGCCGGATCATAACATTGTCATTGCACTGGTGCGCAAAGACGTTTCTATTTTCAGTGCAGGCTTGCAAGGCAAAGCAAGTGAATTAACACGGGCCAATCTTTTAAAAACGCTCATTGCCTTCCCGTTTTGTGCTTTGTTACCCTACATGCGGATTGTTTACCAGGCCAGCCGCTTGCGTTTTGGTAAAAAACTTAAGCCTCTGATGAAAGCTCCGTCGCTTCATCCCATGACCATTGAGACCGATAGACCTACAATTGATGGTTTTATGCATAGACTTTATACTTCAAAAGCAATGAAACAATTTAATATACTTATGTTTAAACTCAAAAAACGCAAAGTACGTAAAACGAAACTATGAAAGATAAACAAGCAATTGAAGCCTGGGTACTCAACTGGGTGGAGAAAAAAACAGACCATGATACGGATGATATCGATTTTGATGAGCCCTTCGTCAATCTCGGTTTTGGATCAGCAGAAGCAGTGGCCTTTGTGGTAGATTTAGAAGAATGGTTAGCGATGGAACTGGATCCTGCGCTGCTATGGGAATTTGCAACAGTGAGTGAATTTCTTGAATATTTGTTGGAAAATCAGTAAGTTCATCTTTCTCATGTGCAAAAAAGTGGTTAAGGAGAAAAGTGTTTGAAAGCTTCATCGTACAATAAAAGCATTGCTGTTATTGGTATGTCTGCTCGTTTTCCTGATGCGCCAAATATAGCCACTTTTTGGGAAAATATAGCAGCCGGTAAATGTGCCATACGAGAAATACCAGGAACACGGTGGAAAGGCGATGAATATTATTCTCCAACCCCCCAGACAGAAGGGAAGGCACATTCTAAATGGGCAGGCCTTCTAAGCGATATTGACTGTTTTGATGCATCTTTTTTTAAAATTTCAAGAAGAGAAGCGGAGCTTACGGATCCGCAACAAAGACTTCTATTAGAAGAAAGTTGGAAGGCATTTGAAGATGCTGGATATACGCCTGAGACTTTATCCAACAGTAATTGTGGCGTTTTCATTGGGGCCTCAACAGGAGACTATCGTAGCAACATAGAAAAACACGCTATTCCATTGTCGGCGCAAGTATTTACCGGCACGGATAATGGCATTCTCGCTGCACGCATCGCTTATTTCTTCAATTTGCAAGGCCCCTGCATGACCATCGATACGGCCTGCTCATCATCGTTGACCGCTTTGCATACTGCTTGTAATAGTTTGATAACTGGTGAAAGTGAAATGGCGCTGACAGGTGGGGTCTACACGATGGCCACACCAGATTATTTCATTATGTCGAACCAATTGGGAATTGTTTCTCCCACCGGAAAGCTCAAAGTGTTCGATGACAAGGCTGATGGCAGCGTACCTGGTGAAGCAGTTGCCTGTGTATTGCTCAAAACCTTAGCTCAAGCTGAAGCCGACAATGACCCTATTTACGCGGTTATTAAAGCTTCAGCGGTTAATCAGGATGGTAAGTCTAACGGGATCACCGCACCGAATCTTAAAGCACAAACAGCATTAGAAAAACGCACTTACAAACAGGCTCAAATTACTCCAGACCAGATTACCTATGTTGAATGCCACGGCACTGGCACACAACTTGGAGATCACATTGAACTTAAAGCGCTGGTCAATGCGTTCGGAAAGCAAACATCGCAGAAACAATATTGCGCGTTAGGCTCAGTCAAAGCTAACATCGGCCATACAGGTCCAGCTTCGGGATTAGCGGGACTGATAAAGGTCGTGATGTCATTACAACATCAACAAATTTCGCCGGTTCCTCATTTTGAGGTACCCAACCGTTACATCAAATTTGAACAAAGTCCGTTTTACGTAAACACTGAATTGAAACGCTGGGAGACGAATGCTCGGCAGCCCAGGCTTGCTGCGTTAAGTTCTTATGGATTTAGTGGCAGTAACGTACACGTTGTAATTGAAGAGTATGTTGCGCAAAAAAGTGGTAAACGTGATGATGCTAATGAAAACCCTGTAGTTATTACGCTATCTGCCAAAGATGCAACACGTCTTCACGAGATGGCTGCTAGTTTGAGTGCTCACCTTGAACATCAAACCTTAGATAACATAGAGTTAGATAATGTTGCCTACACATTACAAACCGGCCGTCAATCCATGCGCTTCAGGATGGCCTTTATCGCAAAGAGTATGCAGGAATGCAAAGAGCGGTTAGATCTATTTTTAGGCGGCAACTATGCAAAAAGCGCTATCTTTTGTTATGACACCAAAGAGGAATTAAAGACTGTCGAACATTTATTGAAAAATGATGCAGGAGATACGTACCTGAAAACAATTACGGTAAACCGTGATTTAGAAATGATCGCTCAATTATGGACCAAGGGAATTGGTATTAATTGGGATAAGCTTTACAACGAAAAGCCAAAGCGCGTACATTTGCCAACGTATCCGTTTGCGCGAGAGCGATACTGGATAGAAGAAGTTAGAAGTCAGGAGTTAGAAGTTAGAAATGGGGAGCAAAGAGTCCTGCATCCATTGCTGCATGAGAACACTTCGACCTTGGAAGATCAGCAGTTTAGTTTGGCCTTTAGCAGTAATGAAATTTTCCCGGAGAATCCTCAGGTCACTGGTCAGCAATTGTTGAGCCTGCCGACGTATCCATTTGCTCGCGAGCGGAATTGGGTAGAAGAATTTGGAAGTCAGACGTTAGAATTTAGAAAAGGGGAGCAAAGAGTCCTGCATCCGTTGTTGCATGAGAACACTTCGACCTTGGAAGATCAGCAGTTTAGTTTGGTCTTTAGCAGTAATGGAATTTTCCCTGAGAATCCTCAGGTCACTGGTCAGCAATTGTTGAGCCTGCCGACGTATCCATTTGCTCGCGAGCGGAATTGGATTAATGAAAATGCGGAATGTTTAAATCAGCAATCGACCGTCGGCTATCGGCATTGGCTCCATCCGTTGTTGCATGAGAATACTTCGACGTTGAAAGAGCAGCGGTTTAGTTCGGTCTTTGACGGCGAAGAGTTTTTCTTGAAAGATCATCAGGTGCAGGGACAGAAGGTATTGCCGGGAGTGGCGTATCTTGAGATGGCTCGGGCGGCAGTGGAGCGGGCTGTTGGCGCCAGTGAAGATGATGTTGGCGTGTTGGAACTGAGTAATGTTGTGTGGTCGCGTCCGGTCGTGGTTGGCGAGGAATCGCAGCGTGTGGATATTGGTCTGTACCCGGAGGAGAACGGAAGCATTGGCTGGGAGGTGTACACGGAGGTGCTTGGTGAGGAAGAGCCGGTAGTGCACAGTCAGGGTGTGGCGAGTCGTGTGAACGCTGGAGAGGCTCCGAAATTAGATGTACCAGCGTTAAGGTTAAAGTTGACGGAAGAGCGTTTAGTAGAGAAAGTGTATGCAGCTTTCAAAAAGATGGGCCTGAATTATGGTCCGGGGCATTGTGGGCTGAGCGAGCTTTACGTTGGTGCCGATGAAGCGTTGGCAAAGGTCAATCTACCGGAAAGTGTTGCCGAGAGCGCCGGGGACTATGGTTTGCATCCGAGTCTTCTGGACAGCGCCCTGCAGGCAGCGATTAGCCTGGGCTCTCAGTTGCAGGACAAGCCGGCTCTGCCGTTTGCGTTGGAGAAGCTGGAGGTGTATTCGCCCTGTCCGAAAGAATTATGGGCATGGTTGCGCAAGGCCGAAGGCAGCACTGAGCAGGTGCGCAAGCTGGATATTGATCTTTTCGATGAAAGCGGCAAAGTGTGCGTTGCGATGCGCGGCTTCAGCGCTCGGTTGTTAGAAGGTACTTTGGACGTTTCTACGGAACTATCAGTGGCGGTTCCTGAGTCGTCGGTTGGCCTGTTAGCTCTGACTCCTGTATGGCAACGAACGACTCCAGTCGCAGATGATGCCTTGATCACGGATAGTCGCGTTCTGGTGATTGGCGCTTCGGAAGAGGCGATACCAGCTTTCAGGGTGAAGTATCCCTGCGTTAAATCATTACCATTGCCGAAGGATTGTCTGAGTGTGGATCGATGGGCTGAACAGTTGACGGCAGTTGCTGAGGAGGGGGCGATTGAGCACATTGTGTGGCAGTTTTCCGCACCGTCCGGGACAGGATTGAATACATCGCTGATAGTTTCGCAGAGGCAAGGTGTGTTAGCTTTGTTCAGTGCGATCAAAGCGCTTTTACAATTGGGCTATGGCGAGCGTCCTTTGGGTTGGACGGTGCTTACAACCCAGACCCAGTCGGTGTTTCGCGATGATCCGATCGATCCGACTCATGCCGGTGTGGTCGGGTTGATGGGTTCTCTGGCCAAAGAGTACCGTCATTGGTCGATGGGTGTGCTGGACTTACCAGCGGATACAACCGTGCCTGTGTCTGATTTTTTGGTTTTGTCCTGCGATGATGGGGGCGCTGTTTTAACGTTTCGCGAGGGTGTATGGTTTCAGCAAGAACTGGCGGAGGCAGAGGTTCCGGCGGTTAAAGAGTCGTCTTACAGACAGGGTGGTGTCTATGTCGTCCTCGGTGGAGCCGGAGGCATTGGTCAGGTTTGGAGCCGTCTGTTGATCGAGGTTTATCAGGCGCGGATTGTGTGGCTGGGGCGTCGAGCGATGGACGAAGAGATTGAGTCAAAGTGTGCTGCCTTGGGCAAGTTGGGTCCTGAGCCCTGGTATATTCAGGCCGATGGGAGTGATCCGAAAGCTCTGGCTCAGGCCTGCGCGCGGATCAAAGAGCGCTATGGTCGCATTGATGGTCTGGTGCATGCGGCAATCGTGCTTTCGGATCAAAGTTTAGCGCAGATGAGCCTGGAACAGTTTGAGTCAGGTCTGCGTGCAAAGGTCGACACGAGCGTTTGTCTGGCTGAAGTGTTTGGTGCTGAAGATCTGGACTTCGCTGTGTTTTTCTCCTCGCTGCAGAGTTTTACTAAAGCGCCGGGACAAAGCAATTACGCGGCAGGCTGTACGTTTAAGGATGCCTTTGCGCATGCCTTGTCCCGCCAGTGGTCCTGTGCGGTGAAGATCATGAACTGGGGCTACTGGGGTAGTGCCGGGATTGTTACCGATGAGTTGTACCAAAAGCGGATGACTCGGTTAGGGATTGGTTCCATCGAAGCTGAAGAGGGTTTGCCTGCGCTGGAGCGTCTGATAGGCGGACAACTTGATCAAGTAGCGTTCCTGAAGACCCTGCGTGCGGATGTCTTGCAAGACTTAAGCCTGAACGGGCTGACCGAGCGTGTCACGGTTTATTCGCGTTCTATTCCTGAGGTTTTAGGTGTGTCTTCTCCACTCGATTCGAAAGCGCAGGCGGCCCTGTCGGCAGCGCCGAGGCTCCCTAAGGGGCTGGAAGCGCTGTTACTTTCTTTATTGAGCAGTCAGTTGAATCAGCTTGGTCTGATTGATGATTCGTCGGCATCCGCCAGCACTCAGGCAAGCATCGATCCGCGCTACCGTGATTGGCTGCGGGAGAGTCGAGCTTTCCTGCAAAGCCACACGGTGAGTGAGGAGATATCGACTGTCGATACAGAGGCCTTGTGGTCTGAATGGGACGCCCGGAGTTCTGCCTGGCGGGAAGACCCTCAGTTCAAGGCACAGGTTACTTTGTTAGATGCGTGTTTGCGCGCTCTGCCGGAAGTATTGACCGGTCGTTGTCCGGCGACGGATATACTGTTTCCGAATTCTTCAATGGAACTGGTAGAAGGTGTTTACCGTGGCACTGCTGTTGCTGATGGTTTTAACGCGTGTCTGGTCGAAGCGCTGACTGGCTACTGCCGGGAGCGTTTGAGCCAAGCGCCTGATAGTCCGCTGCGGATCCTGGAAGTGGGCGCTGGAACAGGTGGTACTACAGCCGGACTGTTGCCAGAGCTTGAGCCGTTTCAGGATCAGATCGAAGAGTATGCTTACACGGATTTGTCAAAGGCATTCCTGCTGCACGCCGAGGCTCACTATGCAAAGGATGCGTCGTATCTGAAGACACGTTTGTTTGATGTGAGCAAGCCGCTGGCAAGTCAGGAGGTGCCGAGCGATTATTACGATGTGGCAATTGCGGCGAACGTGTTGCACGCAACTGCGGACATTCGTACGACCCTGCGCAATGTAAAGGCGACTCTGCGCAGTGGCGGTCTGTTGTTGCTCAACGAGTTGAGCAGTAAATCACTGTTTGCGCACCTGACTTTTGGCTTGCTGGACGGCTGGTGGTTGTACGAAGACCACGAACTGCGCATACCTGGTTCGCCGGGACTGTATCCGCAGGGTTGGGCAAAAGTACTGGAGCAGGAAGGCTTTAAGCAGATTGCCTTTCCGGCGCAGAAGTACCATGATCTGGGGCAACAAATCGTGTTGGCCTTTAGCGATGGGATCGTTCGACAGCAGGAAGCAGAGCAATCCGAGCCTGTTAAATTACCGGCTCAACCGGTTCAAACGCTCCGGACTGATGCGCCAGAAGCTTCGAAGGCATTGTCAGTTTCAGAAAGCAAGGCATCGTTGGTCCAGCATTCGGCAGATGTGACCGATCAGATGCTGGACGATTATGTGAGAACCTGTATACGTGATAGTGTAGTGTCATCTCTAAAATTGGATGGAATGACACTTCGGGACGATCGCAGTTTCGCGGAATATGGAGTGGATTCGATTATTGCGGTCGAACTGATTAATCAGATCAACCAACGTTGTAATTTGCGGCTGCAGACCACAGTCTTGTTTGACAAGAGCACCGTTGATCAATTAACGCAGCATATTATCGATACGAATCGTTCCGAACTGGTGAAAGCCCTCAGTTCGAGTGAGTTGGGAAGTGCGCAGGTTGCTTTCGTTTCGGATACTGTTGCCGAGTCAACAACGGCTGCTCAGAAGTCTTCCAAGAGGGTGGATTCACCGGAAATACCAGCGGGACGTTCGCGTAGACGTTTCTTGCCATCGGTCTCGATTGCTCAGCAAGAGTCGTTGATGACGGAATCATCTGGCATTTATCAGAAGCTCTTGATCAACGGTCCCGGAACAATTGATGACCTGAGCCTTACCGCTGTACCGGTTGTGCCGTTACAAAGTCATGAAGTACGGATTAACGTACGGGCGTTTTCCCTTAATTTTGGAGACTTACTCTGCGTTAAAGGACTTTACCCGACGATGCCGCCGTACCCATTTACGCCTGGCTTTGAAGCTAGCGGCACAGTCGTTGAGGTCGGTTCGGCGGTACGGAACGTGCAGACGGATGATGCGGTTATTGTGGTCATGGGTGAGCAACTGGGTGGGCATGCCACACAGATCATCTGTACGGAAGAACAAATCGTTCATAAGCCCCGGAGTCTGAAGTTTGAGCAGGCCTGCGCTTTGCCAGCAGTTGCGATCACCATGATTGATGCTTTCCATAAAGCTCAACTGCAATCAGGCGAACGAATTTTGATACAAACCGCTACCGGTGGCACAGGCTTGATTGCGGTTCAACTGGCAAAACATTACGGTGCTGAAATTTATGCTACTGCTGGCTCCCAGCGTAAACTCGACTATTTGAAACAACTGGGCGTGCATCATGTAATCAATTACCGTGCGACTGATTTTGAGGCAGCGATCAGGGAACTGACCTCCGGTAAGGGAGTGGATGTAGTGATCAATACTTTATCAGGAGATGCCCTTCAAAAAGGCATCAATTGCCTAGCATCCGGAGGGCGCTACATTGAGATTGCGATGACGGCGTTAAAATCAGCGCGAAAGATAGATTTGTCGGTAATCAATAATAATCAAAGTATTTTTAGTGTAGATTTGAGGAAGCTAAGCCTTGAGCAGCCTGGAAAAGTACAGGCCTATCGCCGGGAAATGTTGGAACTGATTGAAGACAAGGTTATAAAGCCGACCGTTGGCAAAACCTTCACCTTTTCACAATTTAAGAAAGCGTACCGTTGTTTGGAAGATCGGGAAAACATTGGCAAAGTCGTTGTTAGCGTACCTGAAATCAAGACGTTATCAAAACCGTTAAAGGAAGTTCACAGTTCATCAAACGAAGGCACGGACAAATCGTCGATCGCCATAATTGGGCTGAGTGGGCGTTTTCCAGGGGCGGACGATTTGGATCAGTTTTGGGAAAATCTAAAAGCGGGTAAAGATTGCATCCGTGAGATACCGAAGGATCGCTGGGATTGGCGAGCGCTCTATGACGACCCGAACACCGAGGTAGGTAAGACGGCCACTAAGTGGGGTGGTTTCATTGAGGGTGCGTATGGTTTTGATCCTTTATTTTTTGGTATCTCGCCACGGGAAGGGCAGTTGATGGACCCGCAGCAGCGTCTGCTGATGGAGTACTGCTGGAAGGCGATCGAAGATGCGGGAATTAATTGCGAGGCCCTGTCGCAACGATCGACAGGTGTTTTTATAGCTGCGGGTATGGGAGAGTATCGAGATCAACTGACTTTCTCTGATGATAGAGAACTGGTAATCACCGGTTCTGTGCCATCAATGATTCCGAATCGCATTTCCTATGCATTTAACTTACAGGGTCCCAGTGAATATTGCGAGACAGCCTGTTCTTCGGTGTTGGTTGCACTGCATCGGGCGATTCATTCGCTTGAACGCGGTGAATGTGAGCAGGCGATTGTCGGAGGTGTAAACCTGCTTTTATCACCTCGTGGTTTCATGGGTTTTGAAGCTATGGAGTATTTAAGTCCGAATGGGAAGGCAAAATCGTTTCAAGCAGATGCCGATGGTTTTGTTCGTTCGGAAGGGGTCGGCGCAATCCTGATAAAACCGTTATCTCAGGCAAAGGCAGATAGGCACCATATTTATGCTTTGATTAAAGGTACCGGAGTGGCTCATGGCGGCAAGGGGATGTCGTTAACGGCACCGAATGCCGGCGGCATGAAAGCGGCGATGAAGCAGGCCTATGAAACAAGTAATGTCGATCCGTCAACGATTGCCTACATAGAAGCTCATGGGATTGCCTCTTCTCTGGCGGATGGGATTGAAATCGATGCTTTGCAGTCGGGGTATCGGGAGTTGTCGACAAGGGACTCCAGTGCTGCGAGTCCCTGCTATATTGGTAGCTTAAAGCCGTGTATTGGCCATGGTGAAATTGTTTCGGGGATGGCAGCGCTGTTTAAGGTGATTCTCGCTATGCGTCATCGAACGATTCCGGGTATTCCCGGGTTTACAAAGCCCAATGAGCATATTGCGTTGGAAAAGGGTCACTTTGTGATGACTGCGGACAATCAGCCTTGGCAAAGGTTGACGGATGTGAGTGGTAAACCATTGCCGCGTCGGGCAGCGATCAATGGTTATGGCTTCGGGGGCGTTAATGGGCATGTGGTGATCGAGGAATATCCTGAAGATTTGAACTCTCAAATCTCGAATTTGGAATTACAAAAAGGCCCGCACCTGATTGTGCTGTCTGCGAAGACGGAGGAGCGATTAAAGTTGATGGCTGGAAATTTGAAAACCTGGCTGGAGAATCAACCCGAAGGAAGCAGACATCGATTGAGCGATATCGCCTATACCTTACAGATGGGTCGCGAGGCGATGGAATACCGTCTGGCAATGGTAGTAAGCAGCTATGAGGCATTGGTTTCAGGTTTGCGGCAGTACATGTCCGGAGAGGGCTCCAACGGTATTCATCAAACAATTTACGCTGGCAATACGGAAGAAGATTCAAGGCTAATGAAAACACTGCTTTCTGGCAAAGCAGAAAAAGCTGTGCTTGATATATTTCTATCAGAAGGAGACCTCGAAAAACTGGCTGCTTACTGGGTGCAGGGTGGCAAAGCTCTCTGGGATAAGCTGCCTGAGGATTCTTCGGTGCGTCGTGTATCGCTGCCGACGTATCCGTTTGCACAAGAGCGGTATTGGATTGAAGGCGAAGTAAAGGATGTATTGTCAGGGGGTAAAGCATCCTCCGAGGCTTCTGAAAAAGTGAATTTGGCTTCTTTGGATGAATCGACTCTAGGTGAAGAAATTACTCAACTCATCTGTGATTGCATCGGCATAGAGCCAAATTCATTAGACAGAAAAAAGTCGCTGCAAAACGATTATGGCATGGCTTCGCTCAGTTTCATGCGCCTGCAACACGAATTGTCCAAGCGCTATTCTGTTTTTGTAAAATTCGAGGACTTTATTGAGAACACCAGAGTCGACGAATTGATCGATCATGTAAAACGGCAGGTTGGCCGGGAAGCGATTGATCGGCAAGCCGTATTGGTTGAGCCGATTGAGACTAAACATAGCGAAATCAATACGATCGCTTCTATACAAAGGTTGTTGTTAGAGACCAACAAGGTGCATAAGCGATTTCATACCCGGACATTCTTCTTCAAATTGAAATCGGAAATTTCGGAAGCATTTCTGCTAAATCTGATCAGCGAGCTTCAGGAGCGACATTATTTGCTTCGTTGCCGTTACAAAGATAATCAGTTTGTTGAGTTAGCCGAAGCAGACCGGAATCAAATTATTAAGCGCTACGATTTGCGTGGATTGCCCAAGCGGGCAAAACATCAGAAACTGGCGTTGATCGGAATTCCAGAGATAAATCTGGAGGAAGAATTACCTTGGAAGCTAGCGCTAATCCAATGGACCCCGAAAACGGTCTTAATCGCATTTAGTTTTCACCATATTATATTTGATGCTTACTCGCTTTCAAAACTTCCTGAACACTTAATGGCGTGTGCCGCCAGAAATGAGAAGAAACTTTCTGACTCTTCAGACTATAGGAACTATGTCAGAGAAGAGGTAGATTTTTTAAATAGTAAGGTCTATCAGACCTCTGAGAGCTTTTGGCGCAAACGGCTATCCAATAGTCAAGTAAAGATGGAATATCGGGAAAACTATTACAGGTCGCAGGGGCCTGAAGCATTGCGAGAACTCGATGGTCATGCTGAAGACGAACTAAGAGTGAAAGAACTCAGTCCGTTTGTTGTACGGGAAAAGAGCTTTCATATTGCCAATCAGAAGGGACGTGAAATACGTCAATGCTGCTCTGCATTTGGTGTCAGTGAAAGCAGTTTCCTGCAATTTATTTACACTATGGGACTTCTGAATCTGAGTCGGCAGACACATATCAGCATCGGAACCTTGCGCACTTATCCACGTGATGGATCAATGGATAAAACTCTGGGACCTTTCTTTAATATAAATGTTTCGCAATTGACCAACGATAACCCAGGTCGCCTGATTGACAGTTTAAAAGATTTTCATCGGAGTCTGGTTCAACAATTTGATCATAGTCGATATCCAATTGAGAAGATATTGGAGATCAAGCGTGATGATTGGGGATTCAACTCAAATGAATGTCATTTTTACCTGCCGGTTATGTTTAATTATCTGGATCAGCAGCTATTGCAGCAAAATGACTCGACCCGTAATCAGGCTGGTACAGTATCCCTGTTAGGTGGGCAAGATTTGCAGATGAACCTCGGAGGTTTATCGCTGTCTTCATTTAAGCCTGAAGAAACGATCCAATTGAGCGGAGCAGATGTTTACATATTCGTTACAGTTGTAGATAGTGGTATTCAGTTGAAACTACGAATAAAAGATAGTTTGTTCAACGAGTGTTTTGAGGAGGATCTCGTGAAGGAGATGGAAGCGCTTACAAAAACCCTGTTGGCATTTGTAGAAAACGAGCCCACCAACTAGTCGATTTACTTAACTGTACTTTTATCATGTTTTCGGATTCTACAGTTTACGAAATCGGTTTGCGGTTTCCGGTGCTAATTTTTTCGTTTCTAGGTGTTATGTTCTTTATGGGGCTTTTCTCCCTCTCAAAGGGCCGTCCATTTGATAAAAGACGTGGAATAACTTTGAGCAGTATATACATCGCCATGTATCTGGCTCTCACGCTGCCGAGTATCTTATTGATTGTAATCGTATCAATCTTGATTGTTTTAGGCTGTCGAGAGTGGTTTGAAGCATCAAAGTCCAAACCGAGTTGGAGAATTCCGGTTAGTGTCTGGATTATATTTGGGTTTTCAACCTTTGTATTTTTACGGTTACAAACAAATGGTTCAGCACTCTGTCTGTTTGCTTTTTTTCTTGTCAATGCATCGGATAGCGCCGCGTATGTATGTGGTAAAATTTGGGGCAAGACCAAGCTGACACCGGTGATCAGTCCAGGTAAGACAGTCGAAGGAGCAGTTGGGGGAATACTTGTAGTGATGTTAGTTGCCTTGGCATTCAAATGGGCACTGCCTCTGAAGTTTTCTATGTTAGAGACACTGTTCTATGCAATCCTGATAGGTATCTGTGCTCAATGTGGAGACCTTGCTGCTTCCTGGTCAAAGCGTCGATTGGGCATCAAAGACTTTGGGACGATCTTGCCGGGTCATGGGGGCATTTTGGACCGTTTTGATAGTAGTCTTCTGGTGATGCCGGTTTTCGTTCTAGTTTATTAAGGCACACTGGAGGCGGCGGGACACCAACACTGTTTTTAAATCTTTTTTTATCAGTGCCTTAGAGAAATCAATCGAGCCCAACTGACGAATTGAGGATAAACCTACAAAATAAGAGAACTGAAAAGGCCAGATCAAAAAACATTTTATTCAAAAATCTACTGAACATAATATTCCTCTAACACTATTCTATCAATAAACTCGAGTGTTTTTTCATGCGTAGCTTCAGGTTTAATGGGCGGAGGAACACCTGCCTCATGGGCCTCTTTCCAGCGCAAGACACAGAGACACCAATGATCTCCGGCTTTCAGACCCGGAAACTGATACTCCGGTCGCGGCGTACTCAGATCATTGCCGCGTGACTTGGTAAATTCAAGAAACTCATCAGTCATGACCGCACAAACCACATGAGTTCCCTGATCCATTTGATTGGTGTTGCAATATCCATCACGAAAAAAGCCAGTCATAGGGTCCATGCAGCAGGATTGTAGATCTGTTCCTAAAATATTCTTTGTCTTTTCTTTAATCATAGCAGCTTCCGTCATGTGGTAAATTAATGATTCTGTTTGATTATACGTTTTTTTAGATGGCTTGTTTTTCCGAATTTCAATGATTGCCGTGTCATTGCTGCAAAAGGAAATGAGCATACCGGAAACTACATCAAGATAAAAGTTTTGAGCTTGCTAATGTGAACATATGAACACATTGACGCATTATATGCAATCTATAGAGACTAAACTTGCTATCCTATCGGATGCTGCCAAATACGATGCCTCTTGTGCAAGCAGTGGTACTCGCAAGCGTGATTCCTTGGATGGCAAGGGAGTGGGCTCGTCCGGTGGTGTGGGCATTTGCCATAGTTATACTCCGGACGGACGTTGCGTGTCGCTTCTCAAGATACTAATGACGAACTATTGCATCTACGATTGTTTGTATTGCATTAA
>CAZTSB010000116.1:0-41425 GCA_964616435.1 uncultured Puniceicoccaceae bacterium
TATCGTATTGGCGGAAGTTACCCTCTTGGATGTTATTTAAAGGGTGTCGCATGTCCTCATGCCGCACAAATTTTCCAAACGCTTCCATTGGCACGCCGCAGAGGAGCGTAGGGCGCCCGGGTACTCTGATTGTGGCGGAAATCGTTCCAGTATGCTGTCGATAATGAAACGGATTTCTTCGTCTTTATGTGGTCGGCGCCCAATGCGTTCGGCGTAAATGCCGCTCCAGACGATTTTTTCGGATTGTACGTCAACGATATCGATCAGAAAAGTGCCTTGTTCGAATCGATCAATATGGGGTGGGGGAAAGTAACCAATCTGAGGATGAAAGCTATGATTGCCGAAGCTTGGCGAGCTGTTGCTAGGATGGACAAAATCCAATTGGGTTATCGTCTCTTTTGCAATATCAAGCCGGATGCGGAAGTCTGGTTCGGAACAGTCTTTTGTATATCCACGTGCTTTAAGTGCAGCGCTTAGCTCATGTGTGAAGCAGCGATCTGCGATTGGACTAAAAGTAAGGCTTCCGGAATGGCTTTTACTTTCTGAAGTATCGACCACAAAGCATTTGTAATTGCGAATCTTGCTGGTTGCTTCCCGATCGTAATCTACATAGATCGGAGTCGCACAGCCAGTTAGAAAAAATGCGGACAGAAGTAATCCTGAAAGAATAGCTTTTGCGGCTCTTTCCACATTTCGATTTCTTTGACCAGGACTGTTGCCATGGTTGATCTTACTGGCAGCAAAGTCCTTTGATTCTATTAGTTCCTTACATATATTGGTAATCATGGCGTGTTTTCATTAATTTGAATGGTTGTTTGCTTTTATATACGAATCAGCCTGATGAAATTAGCCGCTTTTTTGTCTTTTTCTGAATTCCGCCGGTCGAAAATAAGAAACCTCCTGAAAAATAATTTGTCATTGCCCATCAGTCATTCAGTTAGAAAGTTTTATCTTATGAATACCGAATCTGCACCTAATTCATTATCCGAGGAGTCTATCAAAGCCGCAACAGAGTGGCTTCCGAAACTGCGTCAGGAAATCGGACGTGTAATTGTCGGCCAGCAATATTTGGTGGACCGCCTGCTCGTCGGTTTACTTGCCAACGGCCATGTACTGCTGGAGGGCGTACCCGGTTTGGCAAAGACGTTGAGCATTCGCACACTTGCAACAGCCACTGCTGCGGACTTCAAACGCATCCAGTTCACGCCGGATTTGTTGCCCGCCGACGTAATCGGCACGCTCATTTACAATCCCAAAGACAGCTCCTTTCACACACGCAAAGGCCCGATCTTTGCCAATATGGTGCTCGCTGACGAAATCAATCGGGCGCCGGCCAAAGTACAGAGCGCTTTGCTCGAAGCAATGCAAGAGCATCAGGTAACCATTGGTGATACGACTTACTCGCTGCCAGAACCGTTTCTCGTGCTCGCCACAGAAAACCCAATTGACCAGGAAGGTACCTACCCGCTGCCGGAGGCGCAGGTCGACCGCTTTATGCTGAAGCTAAAGGTGGGCTATCCAAGCAAGTCCGATGAACGTGAAATCCTCAATCGGATGAGTTCTACAAACCCAAATCTCAGCGTTGATGGCGTTACCAGCCTGGATGTAATCAAGGAATCCCGCAAACACGTAAACGAAGTTTACATTGATCCTAAAATTCGCGACTACGTGGTCGATTTGATTTTTGCTACCCGCTCACCTTCCGACTACAAACTGAAGCTGGGGCAATATATTCAGTTTGGCGCCAGTCCACGTGCTACCATCAGCCTGACTCTTGCGGCAAAGGCTTGGGCGCTCATGCAGGGGCGTGCTTACGTCATTCCTCAGGACATCAAGGAAATTGGTATGGATGTGCTGCGGCATCGTGTTATTCCCAGCTACGAAGCTGAAGCGGAGGAAATCAGCGGTGAGGATTTGATAAAATCCATCTTCGAAACAGTTCCCGTGCCGTAAACGATCTCGAATCTTAAATCTCAAAAACCACATCCTCTCAGAAATGTCACCGGCAGAGATCATCAAAAAAGTACGCCGCCTTGAGATTCGGACGCGTCATCTAGTTACCGACTCTGTGACCGGGGCGTATCACAGCTCTTTCAAGGGGCGCGGCATGGATTTTGAAGAGGTGCGCGAATATGCGATCGGAGATGACGTACGTTCAATTGACTGGAATGTAAGCGCCAAAATGGATCGCACCTTCGTTAAGGTCTTCCGTGAAGAGCGAGAAATGACGCTGATGTTGTTGATCGACCTGAGCGCCTCGGGAATCTTCGGTTCCGTAGAGCAGAGCAAGCGTGAATACGCCGCCGAAATTGCCAGCGTACTCGCATTTTCAGCGACACAAAACAACGACAAGGTGGGTGTCATACTCTACACGGATCAGGTTGAACATTATATTCCCCCGAAGAAAGGACGCCGTCACATTTTAAGGGTGATTCGCGACATTTTGTTTTACGAACCCAAAGGACGAAAAACTGCACACGCAACAGCGCTCGATTATCTCAACCGTCTGCAGAATCGCCGAACAGTTACCTTCCTTCTATCTGACTTTCTTGATGAATCCCAGGATGACAGCCTCTTCAACAAACTCGCGCTTACCAATCAGCGACACGATCTGATTTGCGTCGCGCTCAGTGACCCTCGAGAGACTGAACTGCCCAAAGTCGGTCTCGTTACTCTTGAAGATGCCGAAACCGGAGAAACTGTCGAAATCGATACGAATGATTCCAAAGTCCGACAACACTACGCTAAGCTGAACCAAGAGCGTCTGGAAAACTTTGCAAACAGTATGCGGAGGAAAGGACTTGACTGGATTGAAGCCCAAACCGACAAACCGTACCTGCCGGCCTTGCGCAAACTCTTTGCCCGCCGCGCAAAACGCTACTGATGTTGAACTTTTTCCTACAGCTTCCCTCTGTCGGATTACCCCGTCAGACAACAGCAATCCCGGAACTTCCACCGGGACCTTCACTGGATCGCGTGCGTGGCCCCGTTGAAGTTCCCTTATTGGAAACCTGGCAAAGTATGCTCATCATACTGCTGAGTCTCATCGTAGCCGGTTTTCTCGGCTGGCGACTTCTGCAGTATTTTCGTCAGCAAAAAAATCAGCACCAGACAATATCTCCATATGAAGCCGCAATTGCTGAACTAGAATCTGCCGCGGAACTCACTGCCGGCAATGACGAACGCTTTGCCGTACTCAGCTCCCTGGCGCTACGCCGCTACTTTGAAACCGGCAAGGGCATCCATACGCTTGGCAAAACTACAGACGAATTCCTGAAAAGTCCGAGCACTCATTCCATGCTAAATGCCGACGCACGTAAATCGCTTGCTGAATGTCTCCAACGCTGCGACCAGGTAAAATTTGCCAAAGAGTCCTTAACCCCGGCAGACCGTCGCAAACTCACTGAAAGCGCTCTGGCAGTCATCCGGCAATGTGAAGCAACCCAATCATCCGAAACAGACGTACAACACGTGCAGTCATGAGCTTCTTCCAATTCCAGAATCCGGAGTATTTGCTCCTGCTTTTACTGCTGCCGATTATCGGATGGCTGGCAGGGCGCACCGGGCCGGAAGCTGCAATCCGTTTCTCCAGTGTTTCACTGGCCAAAGCAGTGAGCCGTGCACGGCACAGCAGACCGGGACGCTTTCTTTTTGGCTTACGACTACTGGCGCTCGCCTCATTGATTGTTGCTCTGGCTCGACCACAAATGGGCCGGATGAACAGCACAAATGACACCGAAGGAATTGATATTGTCATTACAATGGACCTCTCAGCTTCCATGCGTGCTCTGGATCTTTCTACAAGTCATAAAACTCTTTTGACTCGGCTCGACGTGGCTAAGAAAGTGGTTAGCGAATTTATCGGAAAGCGTCCCTACGATCGCATTGCCCTGGTCGCTTTTGCCGCCGATGCTTACGTCGTCAGCCCACTTACACTCAATCATGATTGGCTAAAGAAGAATCTTGATCGTCTGGAACTGGGCGAGATCGATGGTTCCGGTACAGCTATCGGCACGGCTCTGGGCTCCGGTGTAAACCGTCTGCGTGATCATGAGGCTCGCAGCCAGATTATTATCCTTTTAACCGACGGTGAAAACAACGCCGGTACGCTCTCCCCAATCGCCGCAGCTGAAGCAGCAAAAAGCTATGGTGTGAAAATCTACACAATTGCAACCGGCAGACAAGGTCTAGTGCCAATCGCAGAAATGACACGGGACGGTCGCTTGTTGCGTGACAAAGACGGCAATCCTGTATATAGAAGACGTACTACAAATTCCGGCTATAACGAAAGCGAACTCAAAGAAATCGCAGAAAAAACAGGCGGTCTGTTTTTCAGAGCAAATCAGGCTGGCGACCTTGAACGTATCTACGACGAAATCGACTCACTTGAAAAGACTACGATTGAACTGCGTTCCTACGCCACTTTCACCGAATATTTCATCTGGCCGACACTGATCGGACTCTTGCTGCTCGGTCTGGAACAGCTTCTCAGCAATACCCGCTACCGCCGCCTGCCATGAATTTCGAGAATCCAGTCTGGCTCTACCTAACCCCGCTTATTGTACTCTTCATTGCGGGACTGGTTACCTTTGGTCTCAGACGCCGCGAAGCACTGCTCAGTCAATTCGCCGCTGCGCGTCTACTGGATCAATTAACTGAAAAAGCGAGCCTGAAACGCGCTCTAATGAAAGCAGGTTTGATCATTCTAGCCTGCGCCCTGATCGGCGTTGCTCTCGCACGGCCACAGTATGGCGTAGATTTTATTGAACGCAAATCACGCGGACTTGACATTGTTTTTGTACTCGACAGCTCCAGAAGCATGCTGGCAACCGATCTCAGACCAACACGGCTAGAACGGGCCAAACTGGCAATTCTCGATCTGGTTGAACGGCTGGAAAACGACCGCATTGGACTGGTCGTTTTTGCCGGAAATGCCTTTCTTCAGACACCACCCACTCTGGACTATTCGGCTTTTCGTGAAAACCTCAATGCAGTTAGCCCGAGCAGCCTTTCGCGTGGGGGCAGCAATATCGGGCAGGCGCTGCGTGAGGCAGTCAAAGCCTTTCCTAAGGACGACAACTTCAAAGTCGTTATTCTACTGACCGATGGTGAAGATTTGGAAGAACAGGCCATCAATACCGCACGCAAAGTTGCCAAAGACGGAATAAAAGTTTACTCCATTGGCATTGGAACGCCGGAAGGCACCTACCTGAAAATACGCTCGGAGGATGGCGCCGAAGAATTTGTACGTGATTCCGGCGGACAACCGGTGCGCAGCCGACTCGACGAGAAAACACTGCAAAAAATTTCTCAGTTAACCGGCGGCAGTTACAGCCGTCTGGCCGGACAATCACTCGAAATGCTCTACATGTCAGTTCTTGCCACCCTGCCCAGGGAAGAACGCGAATCCGAATTGCAAGAGTCTCGTATTGAGCGTTACCAGTGGGTGCTTCTTGTCGCTGTCATTTGTCTAGTTATAGAAATTTTGATTCGAAGACGTCAGAAAACGTCGACGCATGTCATCGCCATACTCCTTTGTTTAAATCTAATCACACCTGTTGATTCCTTTGCGGACGAAACAGATCCGATGCTGCCAGACCGATCAACTGAAGAAGGTATAACGGAAGACCTGTCTACCGATCCACGCGTGATTTACAACCAGGCCCACGCAAGTCTTCTTGAAGGTAACTATGCCGAAGCCAAAGAACTCTATGAAAAGGCGATCGAATACAGTGATGATATTGCACTCGAACGTGACGGACTTTACAACATGGCGCATGCAATGAATCAGATGGGAGAGGAAGCACTGCAAAAACAGGACTTTGAAACTGCCGCTGACTACTGGGAGCAGGCTGCAGAACTCTTCAAATCGGCAAATGAACTCGATCCCACCGACACCGCAAGCCTAGAAGATGCTCAACTGATGGCAGACAGGCACAAAGCGCTCGAGGAATTCCTGAAAAAACAGCAGTCACAAGAGCAGCAACAAAACGACCAAAGCAATCAAGATGCGCAGGATTCAGAACCCGAGTCCGATAAAGACAAAAACGAGCAGGAGAGTGAGCCGTCATCAGACGAATCTTCTAGCGAACAAAACGACTCTCAGTCCGATTCCGAACAGGAACAGTCCAGCGAAAATGACTCTGAACAAGAACAATCCGAAAAGCAGGACAGTGATTCCTCCCAGGAATCTTCCAACGCCGAGGACAACGCAGGCAATGAACCCAATCAGGACGGGGGCAATGCAGAATCATTCGAGGACGCTGACTCCGAAGAAAAAGATAGCGACCCATCTACGGAATCCACTGGAAATCCTGCGGAGGACATGCAACAACAAGATGAAGAAGCTGTCTCAAATGAAGCCAATGAAGCAGAGGAGGAGACATCAGAAACTAAAGAAAGTGAAAGTATGCAGCAAACTTCGACTGAAAAAGATGGTTCCGAAGGAGAGCAGGGGACTGCTACAATAATCGAAGGAATGGATATTTCTGAAGCACAGTTACTGCTCGACAGCTTGCGAAATGACGAACAATTGCTTCCTTTTACCGAGCCATCCAAAGAACAAGGACAAAACAAAGAAACACGTGATTGGTAATTTAATTTCGAATAACACATGAGTCTAAAAAAACTAACGCTCTGCATCGCACAGAACTCTATAGCGCTTAGCTTCAGCAGGCAACTATTGTTGACGCTGCTGCTCTTTTTCACCGTAGACCTTCATGCCGACGCTACAGTGAGTTCCCGATTCGAGCCAGCTCGCATAGCTGTAGGCGACACTTCAAAATACATTGTTGAAATAACTGATTCAGCCACGGATGCATTCGCCTCAATGGAGCAAATTACGTCACTTCCCATTCCGCCAATTAATGGGATTGCGCTTCGCAATGGACATACATCTACAAGTCAACAAACCAAAATCATCAACGGTCGCGCAGAGTATAGCATTACACAGCAACTCATCATTGATGCAATTCCGGAAGGCATCGGTAGCTATACCATCCCGAGCTATGCCCTTGATTACAAAGGCAAACGCCTTCAGGTGCCCGCGGCAACAATTTCCGTTGTCAAACGTTCCGCAAATGCAGTCCCAACGACAAACGAACAGATTTTTCTCACTCTGGAAGCTCCGGAACAACTTTATGTAGGTCAGGCAACAACGGCCACCCTAAAACTATACTTCGCAAGTAACATAAGACTGAGCGAAGAGTTCACTCAACGCAATGCAGACGGATTCATTATCAGCGGAGGCCCTCCTGAGGAACCGATCGAAAACATTGAAAGCGTAGATGGGCGACGCTACAGGGTCTACAGTTGGCCTATAGCAATCACTCCGATAAGCGCCGGCAAGCAGGATATTAATTTTCAATCCACGCTCATTGCGCACCTACCCAATCGCCAAAACGTACGTAACGGTCCATTTGGAAACAGTATTTTCGACGATCTTTTCAGTCGATCCAAACGCTTAACTGTTTACACAAAACCGACTCAGATCAACGTGTTGCCCTTACCCTCCGAAGGTCAGCCCAAAAGCTTTTCCGGCGCAGTTGGGCAATTTAATATCAGTGTCAGCGCCGACACCAAATCGACTCGAGTCAATGAGCCGATCATGCTCTCCCTAAAACTCAGTGGTCAGGGCAATTTCGACCGCATCAGGGAACCCAAACTTCCTGAAGCAACTGGCTGGCGCAGCTATCCTCCCGAATCAGTCTTTGAAGCAGACGATGCAAATGAGCTTAAGGGCACAAAACGTTTTGACTACATCTTTGTTCCCGAAAAGGCCGGCACGCTTAAACTGCCGGAAGTCAGCTTTTCATTCTTTGATCCGGATGTCGAAAAATATGTCGAACTGACCAGTCCGGCAATCACTGTCCAGGTTGCTCCGTCTAATAACCTACCCATTGTCTCGACTCCAGCGTCTTCAGATTCAGCAGTTCAAAACACTACTTCGCTACAGACCGATCTCACGAAATCACTCAGTTCCGAAGAGTTGTTGCTTATGCTGAACTACCGCCCTGAAAAAGGCCGTGCGTTGCCAACAGGCTCGCTATTTACACCATCCTTTTACTGGCTTAACGGCAGCTTTCTGATCACGCTCTCTGTCATCGGCGGCATTTGTTACCGTCATACAAAAAACCGTCAGAACGAACATTACTTCCTGCTTAAAAATGCAAAACAAGAACTCAAGGCTGTGCTAAAAAAAGTCGATGACAGCAATGGTCCCGAATTTTACGACCATGCTCAAAAAACCGTCCGATTGGCGACAAGCATTCGCATGAAACAAAACTTACGATCGGCAGACCCGGACGAACTGGAGACAAAGTTCAAACAACTGCAACTGCCTGAAACAATCACTCAAAACACTCGAACGTTATTTCACACCTCCGACCGATTACGCTTCTCGGGTCAGGATCAGACGATTAACCTCTCCGAAGCACGCGCACAACTGAAGTCAATATTGAAGGCATTATGAGTTTACTACCTCGCATATCCTTTTTCTTTACTGCATTCGCCCTTGTGCTTTCTGCCAATGGTTCCATCGCCGAACATCACTTTCAAACAGGTATTAAAGCCTACGAAAAGAGTGATTATGAAACAGCAGAGACAGAATTCACAATGGCATTGAAGGCAGATGAGACTCCGGCTGTACGTCATAATCTTGGGCTAACCTACCTCCAGCTGGATCAACCGGCAAAGGCCGTCTGGCAACTGGAACGTGCTCTGCTTCTGGATCCATTCAACCGGAGCTACCGGAAGAAATTAAACCTCATCCGAAATCAACTGGGACTCTCTCCAGTCACTCCCAAATGGTTTATTCAATTCAGCCGGATCGTTGCATTTAAAGTCTGGGTAATTTTCGCTACGCTTAGCTTCTGGCTACTGCTTGCTTTACTAATTTTACCGGGTTTGAATCACAAAAAGGCCAGCAGCCGCATCAAACTGTTGAGCCTTCTAAGTTCATTAATACTCGCTCTTTCGCTCACAGCAATCTGGCTAAATCTCAAAACCCTGAAGTCAGGCACGGTGCTTTCCGAAGAAACCACAGCCCTGCATGCCGCTCCGGCGACCGCTGCGCCGGAAAGCGGCTTTGCCCGTCCCGGTGAACGCGCCCATATCATCGACCGGCACAACGACTTTTATAAGATAAAAACCGAAGGATCGGCCACTGGCTGGCTCTCCGGGACCGACTTTTACCCCCTGGCTGAATGAGTCTCAAATGTTGAATGAGAAAGAGTAGCACGTTAATTTTGAACTCCAAAAGTGAGAAGTAAAATTAAGAATCTGAAATTTCGGTATCTGCTACGTGCTGACGAAATGCGGCCAGTTCTTCCTTAATCACCGGGAGCAGAAAGTACACGCCCAGGAGGTTTGGAAAGCACATGCCCAGTAACATGCCATCAGTGAAGTCGATTACGGAACCTAGTGACATCGCGGATCCGATGATGATACAGAAGCAGAATAATAATTTAAATGAAAGGTCAGCGATTTTACTGTTACCAAACAGGCTGGCCCAGGCCTTTTGACCGTAGTAAGACCAGGAGATCATAGTTGAAAACGCAAACAGTGTTACGGCGACAAAAAGAACGAAAGGAAACCAGGAAATAACCGAGGCAAAGGCCTGTGAGGTAAGTGTAATACCTTCAATATGGGTTAATTCTTCGCCATAATTTCCAGTGATAACAATGACCAGCGCAGTCATTGAGCAGACGACTACAGTGTCGATAAAGGGTTCCAATAAGGCCACAATGCCTTCGCTTGCCGGCTTACTGGTCTTAACCGCAGCATGCGCAATGGGCGCGGAACCCATCCCTGCCTCGTTCGAAAAAGTGCCTCGCCGTATGCCAATTAAAATAGCGCCGACGATGCCACCCACATAAGCGTCGGGCTCAAAGGCTTTGGTAATAATCAGTCCGATTGCTTCGGGAACCTGACTAAAGTGTGTAACGAGAACCGTCAGCGCACCTGCAATATAAACAATGCACATCAGCGGCACCAGACGGGAAGTAACCGATGCAATACGTGTGATACCTCCGATAATTACAGTGCCGACCAGAATCGCAATCGTCATTCCAAAGACCCAACGGTAGTTGGCCAGAATGCTTTCACTGCCACCGCTAATCTCGATAAACTGCGAGCATACCTGATTGATCTGAAACATATTGCCTCCTCCCAGTGAAGCGCCTACACAAAGTATCGCAAAGACAACAGCCAGAGGAGTTCCGAGCCTGCCGAACCCACGCTCAGCCAGTCCTTTCCTGAGATAGTGCATCGCGCCTCCACTGACTTTGCCATTGGCGTCGATTTCACGATAGCGGACCGCAAGCGTGCATTCGGCAAACTTGGTGGTCATTGCAAAAAATCCCACGATCATCATCCAAAAAGCGGCTCCCGGACCTCCAAGGGAAATAGCAATTGCCACTCCGGCGATATTGCCAAGGCCAACAGTTGCCGAAAGCGCTGCAGTGAGTGCCTGAAAGTGCGTAATCTCACCTGCATCCGAGGGCTTTGAATAGCGTCCTCTTATAGTACGCAAAGCTAGTTTGAAAGAGGTGAGGTTGATAAACTTGAAATAGACTGTTAGGAAAACGCCAGCTCCAGCCAGCCAGACCAGGATGAAGGGTATTCCGGGAATCGGTTCAAAAAAGATAATTTTAAAAACCCATTTGGCCGCTGGTGCAAAAACGTGGTTAATAGCCTGATCAAGCTCTCCTTCGCTCGCCTGTAGCGAGCAGGTAAAGAGCATAACTATTCCAGTAAAGAAAATTACAAAGTATCGACGAATCATCTGAGCAAAACCAATAAGCGATGAAACCATTTCGGGACAACAAAATTATTTCATACGCAGCATTAATGGAAAGCGTTGCAGTATGCTTCTGATGTAACCCGAGGTTCGCCTATTTTCTGCAACTTTTGTTACCGATCCACGATGCCAATTGTGAACCAATTTAAATTACACACAAACATCATGAAATCATTAACAAAATTCCTTCTTCTGATACTCTCCGGCACCTTACTGGCAACGACTGCACAGGCCAACGTTTCAATACGCATTGGTAAAAATTGCGCTAAGTTTTACTATCAGTCACCTGCGCGGTGGCATAACAATAAAGTTAATCTGAATTGCGTTTCCGTCAGACGTATCAAACAAGCGCCCAGAGTTGATGGAACAGTTTTCTTCGTCGCAAACACTTACGACAATAAATACAGATCGCCGGGTGGTCGTATAGTGGTCGCCGTACCTCTGGAAGAGGCAGACTCATTTGCTCGCAAATATGGAACAACTACCCGATATCGGAACCACCGCAATCGAACCGTCAGACACGTACCACTGCGAGGCGTTTTCCGTAAAATCGATGAAGACGTCGTCTACCTGGATGTATCCGGAAAAAACATTGATCTGGTTGTTGCCCACAGGGACGACGTCAGAAAAATCATTATCCACGGCATGAATACAAAAAAACGTCACTATCCCTGTCGCCACTGCAAATCGTAGCCTCGTCACCTTAGTCCGGATAATAAACTCCGCCGCTTGACCTTCAATAAAACAAGCGGCAGGATGTTGTTTCTACAACAAATTCTTATCAAAAACACCATGCCCACAACAAGCATCCAAACCGTCGGAACACGTGTTGCCAAATGGGGCGAAGGTCCCATCTGGTGGAAAAATTACCTGTTCTATGTCGACATTGAAGGACACGCATTGATTCGATTGGACATTGCCACAAACAAAGAGACGGTTTGGGAAGTCGAAGAACGCATCGGTACAGTCGTGCCTCGCGAAAGTGGGGGATTTCTTTACGCTGGCGACACGGGCATCATTGCCTTTGATCCGGAAACTGGCGTAAGGCAAACGCTTGCCGATCCCGAGGCTGAAAAAAGAGAAACAAACCGATTCAACGATGGCAAATGCGACCCGGCCGGACGCTTCTGGGCAGGCACCATCAGCCTGATCAAAAAGACCGGAGATGCCGCGCTTTACATGCTGGATACCGATGGAACGCTGCATCTGAAACTTGACGAGATCACGAATTCAAACGGCATCTGCTGGAGTCCCGAAGCCACGAAGCTTTACTACATTGATACACCAACCAAACAAGTCCGTGCCTACGACTATGACCAGGACAGCGGCAATATTAGCAACGAAACCGTTGCCGTAGACACACTTGCTCATGACTTCAAAGATTCTCCCGACGGAATGACCATCGATGCCGATGGCAATCTCTGGGTAGCTTTTTGTCATGGCGGTTGCGTAGCCTGCTTTGATCCTTTATCCAGCAAACTTCTGAATCGAATTGAACTCCCCTGTGTCGAGACAACTGCCTGCACTTTCGGCGGTCCGAATCTTGACCGCCTCTTCGTCACAACCGGGATCCACAAAAGCATCAAAGAACCCGACGCTGGCAAAGTCTTCGTCATTGATAATCTGGGTGTTAAAGGCTTGCCGGCATTTGCGTACAGAGGCTGATCAAATATCGAACATTGCGAAGTATGCTCAAATTGCTAGTCAGGGTTTATAGCTAAACTTGGAATTACTTTTACACTCAAATGATGTCCTTTCTTTGGTAAAAGAGGTAGGGCAGGTGCGTCCTCGCACCGCATCGAATGCTAGGATGCTCTGACTCACACGACGCTGGTGCGCACCGAGACGGTGCGGCGCTACCCGATGTACAATCTGTTCAAATAATTTTAGGCTTAGCTATAACTGACTCAGAACTTCACAAAAATCTACAGGCAGCGATGCTTTTAAATGCATCAACTCCTCTCGATCAGGATGAAGGATCTTTAACTCTGCTGCGTGCAACATCACCCGCGGCACTTTGATTGCCTTAAGTTGGTTTGGCTTAAAACCATAAGTTGTATCACCCAAAAGCGGATGCCCCATCCCACTCATGTGTACACGGATTTGATGTGTCCGGCCTGTGTGGATTACACAATGCAACAGCGAAGCTTTGTCACCAAATATTTGTTCGACTGACCAGTCTGTGCGCGTGGGCTTTCCAGCAGCGGTTATTGCCATACGCGTGCGTACCACAGGATGTCGCCCAATAGGTTCTTTACAGATTCCCGAAGCCTTGCCCGGCACGCCTGCTACCAATGCGCAGTAACGTTTGTAAACCTCACGTTCATTGAACGCAGCCGCTAGCCGATGATGTGCCTTATCGGTTTTTGCGACGACAATAAGCCCGGTGGTTTCTTTATCCAGCCGGTGTACAATACCAGGGCGTTCAGGTGTGCCTACCGTACTCAAATGCCCTCGGGTGTAATGCAACAAAGCATGTACCAATGTATCCTCACCGGTTCCATTGCCCGGATGGGTTACCATGCCAACGGGCTTATTGACGACGATCATGGACGCATCTTCGTAAATAATTTCCAGAGGGATATCGACCGCTCGCGGACCCTCATCGAGCTTAACACTTTCAAGCACTGCCCGCAACAGACCCGGGCGATTGATTTTGAAACGTTTGTCAATGACCTCGCCGTCAAAAGTCACTCGCCCGGCTTTGAATGTTTTTTGCAGACGGGTACGGCTTATATCGTCAAACTCAGACGCAAAAATTTTATCGGCACGCTCGGGTTCAATTCCTGCTGGCACAGAAAATTCAATAATGCGCTCATCAGCCATAACTATTTGAAAGCGTACGGGCAAACTCGCAGTCTTTGGTGATTTGCTCCTTCAGCAATTCGATAGACTCAAATTTTTGTTCCGAACGAATAAAGTGCAACCATTCGACTTTGATGGCATCACCCAGCCCCATGTTTGTCTTTGAAAGCGCATGCACTTCCAGCAAGGGAATCTGGCCTTCCAATTCCACGGTAGGCCTGATTCCATAATTCGCCACACCAAACTCCCAGGATTCTTGTTTCGATGGACTAAAACATACATGATAAACTCCATACTTTGGACGACACTCGGGAGACCAGGGAATATTCAAAGTCGGAAAACCAATCTCCCGTCCTAACTTCTTCCCGCTAACAACCGTACCATCCGAACGATAGCTATATCCAAGCAAATCATTCGCCATATTGATTCTCCCAGCCTCCAGTTCTTTACGTATCCGTGTACTGCTGATCGGTTCGCCATCGTGTTGGATGCGTTCTGCACAGAAAACACTGATGCCTAACTGATTGCCGGATTCAATCAGCGTAGTGACTGAGCCGGCTCTCATTTTGCCAAATTGAAAGTTTTCTCCTACATAAACAGATTTTAAAGTGGGCAAAACTTCCTTCAAATAGGGTAGAAAGTCTTCTGCTGAAATGGATGCAAATGCACGATCAAACTGCTTGCAGATAACAATATTCACTCCAAGTGAATTCAATATCTTCAGTTTTGAGTCGATCGGCATAATCAGGCACGTCGCGTTCTCAGGTCGAAACAGGCGGCTTGGGTGAGGATCAAAGGTCAGCACACCACTGATTCCTTTGGACCTTTGAGCTGAGAACACAGCCGACTCAATGACTGACTGATGCCCACGATGCACCCCGTCAAACATACCAATTGCCAGATGCAACTCACTGGTCAAACCTGCCAGTTCCTCGAAACGTTCGACATGGAGAGGGAATTTCATGATAGCAGCCGGCCAAGCTCACCTAAAAAGCCATTCCCTAAAAGTATTCAAAAGATGAAACATGAAATTTAAGGAAATACTCTAAATTCAAAGTATTGGCTATTGGCGAATCTATGACGAGTTTCTTTCATGCATGTAAATCTGCGCATTAATTATAAAGTCTACTGCAGAGTAAATTGGCTTTGTTAAGTTTATAGATTGGCAAAAAAGTTTAGTTTTAAAGATGTTTCAAGCACATATCCTAGTGGCGGAACGATTTATCACCTTTCTGAAGGCTCTGCATTCGGATTCAAACAAGCCTGTTTTTGTGATTGACGCACACCATCATTAGAAATCCAGACTAAGACTCGCATAGTAAGTGCGAGGGAATCGAGGCCCATAGACATAGTCTGAATCTCGATCCGGACCGGATTGCAGGTCATCCTGAAAATCATCTAATACGTTGTTGATACCTGCTTTTGCTATCACATCTACACCGGTAAAGTTAAGTGCACGGCTGATGCCAATGTCGACAACATAGAACGGGTTTGATTCAATTACGTCTGCCGTTGGAGCGTTCCGTGCAACTTGCATTACTCCAGTCCACTTTAGCCCGGCAAAAGCATTGAAAAGACTTTCATGGAGATAGTTGAGTTGTATCAAGCCCGTCCAGTCCGGCGTTTTGTTGTAGTGGTTTGAAAGAACGGCTGTGACTCCGTCGTCAGCCAAAATCTGCGCTTCATCATAGCGGGTGCGAATGTACGCCAGTCCCATATCTAAACGCCAGTTCCGATGAATAGACCAAGCTAAGTCCCACTCGACACCGAAAACTGTTGAGCCGCTGGTATTGACCCGCAGAAAAGTTCCTCTGGCTTCGCTCGGGGTCGTGTCGGTCGGATCTATAGTAAAAGAATCCCGTAGAATGGTGTAATAGCTTTGAATGGCGGTTGTCAGATTGCCTGCCAGGATTGCAGGCGTGTAATCTGCACCCAGTGAAAAAGTGTAAGAGCGTTCCTCGGTCAGTCCATCGGCATTATTGACATCGATTGGGCGACCGCCGAGATTATCGATGTGAGTGTCTTCGCTGAAAATGCGTGGAGCTAAAAATCCGGTTGAGAAATTTCCACGCAGAGTCAGTTCATCAGTTGCGGTAAAACGAGTGGCGATACGCGGTGAAACTACAATATTATCGAGAGTGCTGGCCTTATCAATACGCATGCCCGGAACAAACTCCAGACGGTCATTTAACTGCCACTGATCCTGCAGGTAAAAGCCAAGAGTGCTAAATTCTTCGTCGTGCAAAATACTCACTCGGTTGCCAAAGGCGTTTACGTTTTCGTCGAATAATTTTTCATGCTCATATTGCACGCCAAAGGTGAGCACATGTAAGTATGAGACAGTATCACTAAAATCGTAATTTCCCTGAGCATTCAATAGGTATGTTGTTGAATCCAGAATGCCAAACTGATTGTAAGAACCACCGCCAATACCAGTTCCGTCACCAAATAGTGCAAAGGCTCGCTGCTGATCAGGTGTGCCCCCATCAACAGGCGCTGCGCCATTATAGGTGCCATTAACAGGGTTTTGTGCCGTTACCGAAACGAGACTTGGATCAATCTCTTCAGTTCCGGTTCCCCCGTAAAAGCTATCGCGCTCCAGATATACGATTGAACCTGAGAGTGAAACGTTAAAACGCTCAGTAAGCTCATGATCCAGTGACAGTGTTGCCCAGTGATAATTCGTTAGTAATTCCTCTGAGATTTGGCTAAATTGGTTCTGCCCGTCGAGATTGTCGCCGCCACGCCGATCCTCATAAATCAGTTGATAGTTGGCACAAACCCTCGTGCGATCCGTTGGTATCCACCAGAGATAGGTTCCGATTGTACCGTTGTAGGTACGTGTAAGATCTGAAAAACCATCGCTGTTGCGATCATAGTCATTCTGATTTCCCAGTAGTCCGTAGACCGTTCCTTTAAGTGGTAAATGCTCGCTCAAAAAGGCTTGTTCAAATTGAAACTCGTTGCCAACTGCTCCATCCACACTACGAAAATCATATTGCAGGTGACTATGAGTATAAAAAGGCTCGTGCGGTATGATGTTAACGACACCTGCTACTGCGCCTGGCCCATAAAGCACGGACCCACCGCCCTTTACCACCTCAAGACGTTCGACAAAAATAGTCGGTACCTGGTCGATACCATAAACAGAAGCCACCCCTGTAAATAGTGGCTGGCCATCGACTAAGATCTGGTTATAGTTGCCGGGTAGTCCAAGCAATTGAATTTGAGCCGTATCACAGTTTTGACAGTCGCGCTCTGTTCGAACTCCATTTAATAACTCAATCGCTTCACCTAAGCTGGTACGTACGCCCATATCGAATGCGTCAGCGCAGAGAACCTCGGTCTTGATCGGTACATCCGAAAGAAGACGCGGTGTACGGGTAGCCGTTTCCACAGTGACTACAAATGGATCAAGTTCAAAGAAAGGCATCTCTTCCTGAGCTATTACAACAACTTTGGAAAGTAAGAATATGAAAATTATGTTTGGTAAGTATCGCATGTGAAACTCATTCACGAAGATCAATGTAGCCTGTGCTACATTATTGACATTTCAAGCAGTTTCCTGCAAAGAAGAGTATGAATTCTTCTGATATATTGGGTTTCCCATATACAGATTCACATGAATCTGTGCGGCGGGATCATGCAAATGAGCTTGCTGAGGATTATGTCGAAGCGATCCACCAGATCGCGCTACAAGGCAAGTCTCCCCGTATAACGGACCTTCAACATGTCTTTAAGGTTTCCCATGTAACAGTAATCCGAACACTTAAACGACTGGCAGATAAAGGCTTGGTGGTTCGTTCTCGGAAGACCGGAATAAGTCTGACAGAGAGTGGCTTGAGCTTGGCCAGGAAATCGGTAGAACGACACGGGTTGGTTATTGCTTTACTTCGGAAACTTGGTGTTTCCGAAGCTCAGGCCCAAATTGATTCTGAAGGGCTCGAGCATCACTTTAGCGACGAGTCGCTTGCGGCAATTCAAAACTTCCTGGAAGGTAGTAACAACTAGCGCACACCAACAATGTTGATCCCTATTTACTTTCCGGATCAAACATGGCATCGACAGCTCGTGCATAGACATCAAAGGCAAGTTTTCGGCCTTTATCGGAAAATTGCGATACACTCTCTAAACTAATTCCTGCATTGATTTCTATGACTTTTAGTTCGTCGCCGGTCTGGATTACATCCACAGCGGCAAATTGCATTCCGGTTGCCAAGCAAGCCGTTTGAGCTAATTTTATGATGCGTTGCCGGATTTTTGGATTAATTTCAAACTGTGGAATCGCGCCTTTGCTAAGGTTATGCTTCCAGACAAGTGGAATTTTTTGACCCTCATTCGGGATTTCTTCGAGTGGAAAGCAGGGCTCTTGCAGGGCCGTCTCAAGCATCTCGAGATCAAGTGAGCTGTTTGATTGCACCAGTTCAAAGAAAGTGGAATGTCCGTTACCAATAAGATGGGGCCGCTCTTTTTGGTAACAGAGCAATGCGAAACCCCGTAAAAGGATGATCCGATATTCTGCTTCTATCAAATAAAAGGGAGAGAGCGCAAGTCCGCGGGCCGAAGAGTGAATATCTTGGAATGCTGCTTCCAGTTCTGTTTGATTATTGATCTTAAAGACGGCATTTCCGCGCGTGCCCTGATTGGTTTTGCAAACAATCGGATAGCCCGCGGATTCAGCATACTGAATGGCACGGAGCCAGTTTCCGGAAGGGCCGAGATACTTCGATAGTTTAGGAGCGAGAAAGAGTGTATGCTCAACATGTGGGATTTTGTGTTGCTTCAATGTGTCGGTAAGCGCGCTTTTGTCATTTGCAATCAAAGCTGCGGCGGCCGGATTGAAATCGAAATTATATCCGTATATGTAATGAGTCATCCCATCTTTATGTAGCCGGATAATCCAGTCATGGGAAAAGGACGAAAACTCGATGTCGCGTTTAGCCGCAATTGTACGAAGAGCTTCGATCAAAAAGCGGTCTTTGTTCGTAGGTTCTTTGTGCATTTGAACAGTCATTTTTGAATTTCAATTTCGAGCGTATAAATTTTTGTGTGTAAGATGCTTTTGGCTTATGTACAGGTTGAGTTTGTATGACCTTAAAGAAGCAGCGGTACTTTCACTCAAGCGGCTCATAGTAAACGAACTCCTGGTCGGGAATCCGGTCCGGATGGAAAATCTTGATAAGGTCGGCAAGCACTGTATCGGGATTTATAATTCCGGTCTCCCAGATGGGATTGCCGGTTTGGTTAGTTTGTTGTTTGGTATTGTTGTAAATGTGACCTGTCTGAGCGGCACGGAATTTCTTAAAGCGTGGATCTGCGGCAAAAAGCGCCTGATAGTTGCGATAATAGCTGGGATTTAGCCAGATGTCGGCATTTGCTGCCTTTAGGAAAACGCGTTCAAGATCCAGCGGGATTGCATGAGCGCCAGTCACATCACTCCAGAGATAATCACCTCCTGCATCACGAATGATCCGTGCTAGGTAGCTATCGCCTCCGGCCATGTGCCACACATTTGAGTAAGGCGCGCCGCAAAAAACAGTCGGACGATCTTGAATTGCATGAACCTTTTGAAGCAAGGCTTCATATCGATCGGCAGTAGTGTTAAAGATTTTATCGGCTTCTTCCGTTGCATTGAAAAAAGCGGCGATAAACTTAATCCATTCGGCTCGTGCAAGTGGATGATGCTCTTTGTACTCAGCGGTAATCACTGTCGGTAAACCCGCACGGGTGAGTTGTGCCGGAATGTTCATTGCTGGCTCGCTGGGAACGCTGGTAAAGATCAGATCCGGTTCCATAAGCAGTAGGCGCTCAGGATTGAGTTTCCGGGTAACTTGTAATTTTTGAATAGTGCCTTCTTCAAGACCTCTGCGTATGGTTGGATTGCTGATGTAATCAGTTGTGGCTGCTCCTGTTATCGTTTCCAACTGATCGAGTGCATCGAGAAAGCCGATATAAATGGTTTCCAGCACGACAATGCGTTCGACAGGTGTTCTAATAATGAGACATTCTTTGGATAACTCTGGGATCGGTGTTCCTTGAGGCACCAATGCATATTGATTAGACAAGGTTGGATCGTCTTCGTCGTTATGAACCGTTAAAATGCGATGGGTGGGGAAGACTGTGATCTCGAAGTTTTTCGCGTAATGAGGTGTCTGAACTGTGCCAATCTCATTCGCTTGGGCAACAAGGACACAGGATAAACCCGTGCAAGCAAATATGAACAGCATGCAATAGTTGTAATATCTGAGCATATATTTACTCGCCTTTTACCTGATAGATAATCGCATAGAAAACAGGCACAACGATCATTGTCAGAACTGTGGCGCAGATAAGTCCAAAGACAATCGTAACGGCCATAGAGACGAAAAAAGCGTCAAAAAACAAGGGCAACATTCCCAACGCGGTCGTGGATGCGGCCATTGCAACGGGGCGGAGTCGGCTGGCGCCGGAATTAACAATTGCATCCATGGGCGAGGCGCCCGCGGCGCTTTGAACGTTGATTTCATCAATCAGGACAATTGCGTTTTTGATGAGCATGCCAATCAGGCTCAAAAATCCGAGCAGGGCCATGAATCCAAACGGTTGTCCGGTCAACAGTAAGCCTAAAGATACTCCAATCATGGCAAGCGGGACACAGAGCCAAATCACCAGCGGCTGTCTCAAATTATTAAAGAGGCAGATCGTCGTAATGACCATAATCACGATAAAAAGAGGTATGCTGCTGGCAAGCGATTCCTGGGCCCTACCGGAATCTTCGTATTCACCGCCCCAGTTGAGCGAGTAACCTTCGGGTAGTTTGATCGCTTCAATGGGCGGTCGCAGAGCGGCTAGCAATTGACTGGCAGTCCCTGTTTTTGGATCACAGAATACTGTCAATGTCCGCTTGCGGTCCTGGCGATAAATAATTTCATCTTCATAGACCGTCTCGAACCCGGACACGACTTGTAGCAAAGGCACGTTTTTGCGTGCTGCCGGACTCCAGATCTGCAGGTTTCTCAATGAATCAATATTTTCGCGTTCATCTTCCGGTGCGCGCATGATGATTGGCAGGAGTAGATCGTCGTCGCGAAAGACGCCCACTTTTTGCCCCTGATAGGATCTAAGGAGGACTTCTGAGATTTGATCTCGTTCGATGCCGAGGATGCTGGCCTGTTCGTTGATAACCTGGGGCCGGATCACTTTAACACGTTCCCTCCAGTCGGTCTTAATTGCTTTTGCGACTGGGTTTGCTTCCATGATTTCAATGGTCTGTGCTGCCAGGTCTCTGAGCACATTTGCGTCCGATCCAATAAATTGAGCCTGTATCTTGCCATTTGCGCCGGGACCCAGTTCAAATTTATAGGCATACCCGGTAGCATTGGGAAATTGTTCGTCGATGATACGATCGATCTGGGAAATCAGCCGGTCCACTGCTCTTGGATTGTCCACATCAACCAGTATTTGTGCGTAGGCTGAATTTGGCTTTTCCGGTGCATAGGTCAGAAGAAAGCGTAACCCGCCCTTACCGATGAGAGAGGTGACATGGGTCACGCTCTCCAGTTCCGTTACTATTGTTTCCAGTTTCTTAGCGGTACGGGTCGTTTCATCGATATGCGTGCCCTGTGGCAGCCACAGATCTACCATAAACTGTAGACGAGTTGAAGGGGGGAAGAAACTTTGCTTTACACCTTTGAAGCCAATAACGGCGGCAATGAACATGGCGATTATAATAAGCACTGTAATCCAGCGCGCCCGGATGCAGGTTTTCAGAAACGATTTATAACTATTGTAAAACCCGGAATCGTAGGGATCTTTCATTTCTTGGTCTGATTTGGGAGGCGCAACTTTAAGAAACATTACTCCCAGCAGTGGGGTTACTGTGACCGCAATCACCCAACTCAGGAAAAGCGAGACCATAATCACCTGAAACAGGGAACGACAAAACTCACCGGTGCTATCCTGCGACGTACCAATTGCTGCAAACGCGAGGATCGCAATAAACGTGGCACCGAGGAGCGGAATCGCGGATTGTTTCACGACATCAATCGCCGCTTCGACGGATTTTTTGCCTTTTTGCAAGCCCACCAGAATCCCGTCGACCACTACAATTGCATTATCGACCAGCATTCCGAGAGCAATGATCAGCGCACCTAAAGAAATACGCTCAAGGGCAACTCCCATTGGTTGTAGAAAAAGAAAGGAGCCAATGATTGTGATGATTAGGATCGCACCGATTAATAAGCCGCTGCGCAGTCCCATAAACAGGAGCAGCACTGCAATGACGATGATGACTGCTTGCAGCAGACTAACCACGAAGCTTTGGATCGCAACCGTAACCGCCTCGGACTGAAGTGAGATGACCCCAAACTCGATTCCGAGAGGGATTTCGGATTTTAACTCGTGGACTCTCTGTTTCAAAGCCTCCCCCATTCTTACAACGTTGCCGCCGGATACAGTCGAAATTCCCATCGCGATTGCGTCGTGGCCATCATAGCGAACCAGATCCGCTTTGGGTTCGATGTATCCACGCCATATAGTTCCTACATCGCGCAAGTAGAATTCCCGATCTCTTGTTTTTATAAGGAGATTATTGAAATCTTCAACGGTTTGGTATTCACCTGTCGGGTTTAAGGTGATAAATTCAGTGCCAACTTGTGCACGTCCTGAGTCGGTCACGATGTTTTTTGCCCGCAAGCTGGCAGAAATTTCGTTTGGATGGACACCTAGTAATGACAGTTGGTTGCGATTGAGTTCGATATAGACGGTTTCCTGTTGTTCCCCTAGCGTATCGATTTTGGCGACGTCTTCCACTAGCAACAACTCTTTGCGGAACAAGTCGGCCACCTTTTTGAGTTCTGCGTAGGAGTACTCGTTTCCGTAAATGACGAAGAATACACCGTAAACGTCGCCATAGTCATCAATGACCATCGAGGGGCCTGCCCCGGGCGGCAGTGTGCTTTGTGCATCATTAACCTTACGGCGCAGTTCGTCCCATACTTGTGGGAGCGTTGCTTTATCGTACCTGTCTTTCATTGAGACCGTCAGAGTCGAGAGTCCTCGTTCCGAGCGGGACTCAATCTCGTCCAGCTGACTGAGTTTCTGCACCGCGATTTCCATTGCGTCGGTCACCTCCAACTCAACCTCTTCGGCGGAAGCCCCGGTGTAGGGTGTTATCACGAGCGCATCCTTGATTGTAAATTCCGGATCCTCAAGACGGCTCATGTTTTGATACGAAGACAATCCACCAATCGTCAGCACGGCGGTCAGGACAAGTGTGATCGTCTTTCGCTCAATGCAAAACTTTGCGATATTCATTGTGCGTGCTCGTGGGTAAATTAATCTTTCCAGGCCTTGACCTGTATTCCTTCGCGGATCTGATGAATCCCTGAAGTTGCAACTGTCTCGCCTTTTTCCAGTGGGCCAAACACTTCCATCATGTCCTCGGCCATTTCGCCTACCTCAACTTCTACTTTCGATGCGAGCATCGTATCCCGATCAATTCGCCAGACGAAGGCGTTACGTCCAAAATCAAAACCAACTGAAGTAACTGGCACTGCAATGCCACCCGCTTTGGAAGTCGACGAACGGGGCGAGATGAACTGTACCTTGGCAGTCATACCGGAACTTATATTTAGGTCTTTGGGAGGTGTAAATGCAAAGGTAATCGCAAAGGTGCGGCTGGAGGCATCGGCTTTCGTTGCCGCTGCCACAATTTGAGCAGGAAACGCACGATCGGGCATTGAAGTCATAATAATCTGAGGAAGGATGTGCTCCTGCTCGCTGGTCTTTTGCAATATTGCTCCTCTTCTTACTTGTATCCAAATGTTTTCCGGAATGTTGATCACAGCTTCCATGTGGCTGGTTTCCTCAAGGACCATCACAGTCTGTTTGGAACCGACATTCTTAAATTCATCGACCAGGACCGTTGCTACTGTGCCCGTGAAGGGTGCTTTCAAATAGGTGTCCTCATAGGCCTTTCGGGCAATTTCAACATCAGCCTGGGCGGTTTCAACGGCGCGAATGGAACCCTCCAGTTCCTCTTTTGAACCGGCGTCTTTGTCAAAGAGCGCCTGATCACGTCTTTGCCTGGACTGTGCTTCCCTGAGCATCGCAAGTGACGCATTCAGCCTGGATTCATAGTTCCGGGGATCCAGCGTAGCGAGGACATCGCCTTGTTGAACCTTTTCTCCTTCGTCGACAACAAGCGAAATCAAGCGCCCGGGAACTTCAAATGCCAGGTCGGCCTGAATTTTGGACTGCACCTGTCCCGGATATTCATAGGTGCGTTTCAGTCCACCGGATTCAAGAGTGTACAGTTTTACTGGTCGGGCAACCGGTTCGGGATCCACTGGCTTACCTTTGCCGCAGCCGGAAATACAGATCATCATCCCCAGCAGCATGCCCGCGCTCAGGGCAGCGACGCTAAATTTTGAAAAGAAATCTTTCATGAAACTATATGAGTAAAGTGGATGTTAAAGCCTGATTATATAATAAAGCTGTTCGACTTATTAAAAGCTGCCACCGAGCGCCAGATGTAGGTCCACGCGTTGTGACAGCCGTTGGTTGCGAATTGAGATCTGAGCGATGCGTGCATTGATGACGCGGTCCTGCATTTGCAGAACACTTAACACATCCAGTTTTCCGGATTCAAACTGGATCATAGCGATATCCAGTGCGGCAACACTGTTTTCCCAACCTGTGTTGAGCTGTTGTTCACGCTTCGCCAGAAGCACATCGTTGGACAGAGCGTCTTCGACTTCGCTGAATGCGATAAGGGCCGCCTGGCCAAACTCTGCAAGCGCAGCCTGTTGCGTAGCGCTTTCAATCTTCACCTGTTCTTTCAACGCACCACCGGTATAGATCGGGGCCAGAAAGTTGGCCGCGGCCGACCAGAAAATTCCATTCGCGCCAAGCAGGTCAAACAAATCGCTGCTGGAGTAACCGGATGCCCCTGTCAACGTAATGCTCGGCAAGCGTGCAGCCTTGGCCTGGGTGACTTTTTCAAATGCGGCATCGACCCGTTTTGCGGCAGCAATCAGGTCCGGACGGCGTTCGATCAACTCAGAGGGGAGCCCGGCTGGAATCGTTTCAGGAATGAGTGCAAACGTATGGCTAAAGTCATGATTGTTGAGCGGATACTTGCCTGCCAGGATCTCCAGCACACGGATTGTTCTCATGTGGGCGTTCTGGGCGCTGTAAAGCCGTTCTTTTGCAACATTTAGATCGGTCAGTGAAAGATATACTTCCTTTTTGGTTAACCTGCCTTCGTCGAATTTAGCCTGCACGATTGATAGGGTCTTCTCCTGCAAATCGACAACCTCCTTCGCATAAGTGAGTTGTTGATACGTTTCAGTTGCCTGGAACCATATCTTGGAAGCCTGAGCAGCCAGCGAGAGGCGCGCATATGCAAGGTCTGCCTCGATCGCTTCATAGCTTGCAGCTGCTGCATTGCGTTGAGCCCGCAGGCGTCCCCAGATGTCCACCTCCCAGCTAATTCCCACAGTGGCTTCAGTCGTCTGGCTTTGTAAATCCGAGTCGTTATAGGTGTCAATTGCCTGGCTCGTGCCTGATATTCCCACACTCGGCAGCAAGGGTGCCCTGGCCTTTCTGGCGGCGGCGGCATCGACACGGTATATCAATGCTCGGAGTGACAGGTTATGCTCGATCACCTTATTCACATAGGCCGTCAATCCCGGATCCTCAAAACGGGTTAGCCAGCCGGGTTCCAGGGCCTGCTCCAAATCGGATTCAATCCAGTTTGTCGGAATATCCGCATACTCTGTCAATACCGACGCCAGCGCTTCCTGATGCGTCTCAGGGCGAGGTGTGCGACAGCCGGTGATGTTTAGCAGGATTAAGAAAAGCGTGCATAAGCGTATACCAACGTTCAGAGCCATAGGCTTATAATTAATTAGACGCTTCTCCATACACCTTAAATTTGTATCGGAATAAATTAACTTACAAAAAGTTATCACTTGTATAAATGGCAGAATCACTGTCAAACTCCTAAATCATGGAGGTCTGCAAACATTCGCTCCCACACTCTAAATCGGAGACACGCTATGGCCTAGTATTGGTGGGGCTGGTTGCAGGGCTCGTCGCATATCCGCTTTGCGTCAATTTGTTTATGGGGCGGTTGCTACTAAGCCTATGGTTAATAATCACTCTGGTTCAGTTGATACTCTCGCTGCAAGTGGATTCCGCACGCAGGATACAAAGCATTTCCCTGGGCAGTCTGTCGTTACTATTGCTACTTTTGAGTGTTTCGTCGAACTTCTTTAGTTTCCAGGTACTACATTTCTACAAGCTGCTGCTGCCATTTTCGGCGCTTTTTTTCCTTTATTGTGCGTGGGTGATCACTGGCTCCATTTTCAATCAAAGACGGGTTACACTCGACTTGATCTACGGCTCAGTCTTGGCCTATGTATTGATTGGTATTAGTTGGGCATTAATATTTTGTTGCATTGAATTGTTTGCCGCCGACTCCTTCAGTTTTAGTTCGGAAGTAACATTGCCCGACAAAACCGGCGCTTTACTCTACTTCAGTTTTGTCACCCTAACAACGCTTGGCTATGGCGACGTACTGCCCGTTACGGAACTTGCCAAGACCTTCGCGTATATTGAAGCAATTACCGGAGTAATGTATCCTGCCATTTTGATCTCAACGCTGGTTGGCAAATTCGGACTATCGGACAAGGAAGAGTAAATCTTTTAAAAGCGACTGTTACTTTCTTTCTCCTCGCCAGGTATAAGCGTGGCAAAGTGCCACTGCCGCAGCGTCCGACTCGTCCAGGCGACTGGTCAGATCTGTTCCGGTAATGCTCTGCAATGTTCGCGCCACCTGCTCTTTGCTCGCGCGCCCTGCTCCTACAATCGCCTGTTTGATGCGTAAGGGCGCGTACTCGAACACCGGCAATCCACGCATTGAAGCTGCCGCGATGGCCGCACCACGGGCAGCCCCCAGGATTTGTGCCGTTTGGAAGTTCTGCACATAGATCGTCTGCTCAATGGCGACATGTCGTATTTCGTGCTGGTCGATGAAGTCCTCAACCTGGTGACTGATCGCTCCAAGACATTCGATCTGCGAGATGTCTGATTTTAACTTTAAGGTTGTGGTCTCTAAAACACGTACATCGCGATGCGGCGTGTAGTCCAGTACTGCAAAACCGCTGCCCCGCAAACTGGGATCAATGCCCAATACCAGCCCTTCAAACTGAACCGTTTTCAGTGGCACTGCCTTAACGGCTGTAGCAGAACGCCCACCACCTCGAGCAATATGCTCGGCCCAGAGTTTACGTGTGGATTTACGTGCCATATTCTTCCTTATGAGCATCAAACGTTGAACGTCGAACATTGAATGTCGAATATTCAAAGGTGATTTTTTTAGATTCAAAGTTCGACGTTTACTGTTCAACCTTCGATGTTCAAAAGATGCGTTGGAAATGTATTTGTGCCTATGATGGGACTGATTTTGAAGGTTGGCAGCGGCAACCGCATGGTAATACCGTACAAAATTACTTGGAAATGGCCCTCTCTGAAATCTTTTCAACTAACATACATACCCATGGCAGTGGACGTACGGATGCAGGTGTTCATGCACACGGTCAATGTTTTCATTTTGATGCAAACTGGTCGCACGCAACGGAAAAGCTAATACTCGCCTTGCATACCCAGTTGCCAGGAAGCATTCAGATCAAATCCGTCCGCAAAACCAGTGATCGCTTTCATGCACGTTTTTCAGTGAAGCGAAAGCGCTACAAATACAATTTTCATCTTGGTCGTGCAGCCCCGAAAATCGAGCGCTACGTATGGACCCGACCGGATATTCCCCTCAATCTCGAATCCATGATTCAGGCTGCACAGCACCTGACTGGTACGCATGATTTTACCGCTTACAGCGCCAGACCCAGCAAAGATGATGACCCCAACCCCGTTAAAACTATTTACAAACTCGATATGCAACAAAGCAGCAAGCAGTTGACTCTGATTGCGGAAGGCTCCGGGTTTTTATACAAAATGGTGCGTAGCATCGCCGGAGCGCTTTATGCTACCGGGCGCAACCGTCTGAAGCCTGACGATATTCAGGAAATTCTTTCATCCAAACAACGCACGCATCGCATAACGACTGCGCCAGCAAAGGGCCTCTGCCTGGATCGGGTATTTTACAGATAGCTCCTCACAATGGCAGACCCACAGACAAATCAGCAATCCATTACCGGCACGCTCGAGCGCATTATCTTCTTCAATGAAGAAAATGCCTATTGTGTGGCCGAAATCAGTCTGCCTGATGAAGTCCGCCCCGTTACCATTTTGGGCATATTGCCCGGTGTGCAATGTGGGGAAACGCTCAGGCTTAATGGACAATGGACGCGCCATCATGCACATGGTGATCAGTTCAAGGTCGGCAGTTTCGAGTCACAATTACCCGCCTCAGTTCATGGCATTCGTAAATATCTTGGAAGCGGTCTTATTCAGGGCATCGGCAAATCCTACGCAAAGAAGATCGTCGACCACTTTGGCGCAGACACCTTGGAAGTAATCAGCGAAGACTCTGGCCGCCTTCGTGAAATCCCCGGCATTGGTAAGACTCGGGCACAGTCGATCAAAGCAGCATGGGAAGAGCAGGGCGCTGTTCGCGACGTAATGATGTTCCTCCAGACCTACGGCATCACACCGGCACAATGCGTTCGACTCGTCAAAAAATACGGCAGCGGTGCCAAGCGCATTCTTCAGGACCAGCCTTATCGACTCGCGGAAGACATTGAACGCATCGGTTTCAAGACTGCGGATAAAATTGCCCTCAATCTTGGATTCCCGACTAACTCCAAAGAGCGCATAGACGCAGGTATTCTGCACGTCATGAGCACGCTTGAAGACGAAGGCCATACGCTTGGCACCGAACAGATGATTCTCGAACAGGCGACTAATTTGCTCAGCGTCGAGCCGGTTGACATTCAAAGACGCATTTCGGCGCTAGGCGATGCAAAGCGACTTTTCTTCACCAAGGCGTATGACGAGAAAAGTGAATACCTCGGACCCGCCTGCCAACTTCCTGCCACTGCAAGTGCAGAGCAACGCATCGCTGAAGCCATTATCCGCATAGACAATAACGCATCGACTCTGCCAGATCTCAAAGTCGATGCAGCCATTAAATGGGCTCAGGAAAGGGCCGGTTTTGAATTTGCAGCACAACAGATTGAGGCCCTGCGCGCTGCATTGACCACAAAAGTTTCGATCATCACCGGTGGTCCCGGAACCGGGAAAACCACAATTCTGCGGGCAGTTGTCGACATTCTGAAAGCCAAAGAAACCCGCATTCTGCTTGCATCTCCAACCGGTCGAGCCGCTCAACGCCTGAGCGAAGCTTCCGGTGCTCACGCCAGTACAATTCACCGATTACTTAAGTACGATGCAGCCAGACACATATTTACTTACAATGAAGATAATCCGCTTCCCTGCGATTTGCTGATCCTGGATGAAACCAGTATGCTCGATACACGCCTCGCAGCTAGTTTGCTGCAAGCAGTGCCCAGCACTGCACATTTGCTCCTTGTCGGTGATGCCGATCAGCTCCCGTCAGTCGGCGCCGGCAACGTTCTCGGTGATTTGATGAACGCACCACCGGCTACGGTTACCCGACTAAATACCATCTACAGACAGGGCAAAGAAAGTGGCATTATCACGACCGCTCATGGCATATTACACGGTGAATCACATCCGGGTGCGACTTTTCGCAGTCTTCGCGATCTGGATGATTCAAAGGATTTCAGCTTTATCGAAGCCGAAACTCCGGAACAATGCGTTCAGGCGATTCTATATCTTGCTCGTAAATACATTCCTGAGCATCATAAAGCAGATCCGATACTGGACCTGCAAATCATGTCACCCATGCATCGCGGTATTGGTGGGATCACGGTACTGAATGCTGAATTGCAGGCATCCCTCAACTCCAGGGTAGCTGCTGAAAAACGGTTGCGCTCCGATGCTCATTACACGCCTTCTTCCCAAAGTCACTTTCGCGAAAAAACACGTAAACCACTACCGTTCGAGCTTACACATGGCAACAGCACCTACCGAATCGGGGACAAGATAATCCAGAACCGCAACAACTACGATAAAAACGTTTTCAATGGAGATGTGGGAATTATTCAAGCCATCGCCGCTGACAGCTCAGGTCTTACGATTAACTTTTCCGGAGAGTCTATCGAGTACACCAAAGGTGAACTTGCGGAGGTACAACTCGCCTATTGCATATCCATTCACAAGAGCCAGGGCAGCGAATATCCCATCGTGATCATTCCGTTACTCAAGCAACATTTCCTGCTCCTGCAGCGCAATTTGGTCTACACCGGAATTACTCGCGCCCGGAAGAAAGTCTATCTGGTCGGTTCACTGGACGCCTACGCTACGGCAATCCGCAACAATGATCAGCAAATCCGCCGCACCAACTTACGCCAGCGATTGCGCACTCTGGCGAGATGATTGTCTAAGCTTTTTTTCAGATTTTGGTCATGGTGCGATCCTCAAAATAGACCGAATGATAAATTTATCTTTGTTGGAGGAAGATTTGATTGCCTAGAAGTAATTAAATAAGCTTCTGTTAGCTTATGAAAAATGCAATTCCAGACCGTATCGCTGACTCTCTGCATCGGTTTCCTCCGTTTTCCATGTTGGAAGAGAAGGTCATTCAGTCACTTGCCCGGGAAGCTTCCGTCAAGGTTTTAGTAAAAGGAGAAAAAGTCTGGGATCAGGGTGAAACAGCTGGAAACACCTTATATTTTTTAGAACGGGGCCGTGTTGAATATAAAGTCAACGATGGAGGACATAGTGAGTTAGTCGATGTTCGGGATGTCGGCGATTTACTTGGCCTTACGGCTTTGTATGAGGCAGCTATTTTTCGAGTGTCCGCAGAGGTGATTGAAGACAGCCTGTTATACTGCTTCGACTGGAATCTGGTAGAACCTTTGTTTGCTGAAAATGACGAGGCCAGGAATTACATCCGTAGGCATTTGTATTGGACGACCAAATTGGCAGGAGAGATGCCAGTCCTCATGAAAATGACTAAGGCCGTATCAAACCAATCAAGTAATATTTTGCAGGCTCATCTGGATGGCGCACACCAAATTCGTCCAAGAAACATATTGCGCCTGTTAACCTGCGGTCCGGATTTGAGTATTCACGATGCCGCCCAGCAAATGATCGAGAGACGAGTGCCTTCGATTCTGGTTGTAAATGAGAACCGGCACCCCCGTGGAATCGTTACCTATCGTGATATGGTCGAAAAGGTGATCGTCCAGAGGCTGGGCAAAGATGAGCCTGTTGCAAAAATCATGGTCAGTCCCGTGGTAACAATTGAAAAGGAATCCAGTGCAACTGCTGCAATTTTACTCATGTTGCACCAAAGAATTGGTAAAGTCTGCATTACCGAAGACGGAACTGATAAAAGTCCGGCGCTCGATGTATGTACGGAAAAAGACTTGCTGGGACAGACCGGCCATCATCCAGCAGGTTTGCTTCGGGAAATTCGACATGCCAGAACAACAACCAGATTGCGTGAGATTTGCGATGATATTGAAAAAATCATCCATTCGTATTTAGAGGCCAGTATTTCCGGGCTTTTCATCGGACAGATCTGCGCCGAACTGTATGACGAGTTAGTCCAGCGTTTGATCCAAATGGCTCTGAGTGCAATGCAGGAAAACGGTCAAGACCTCTCTGATTTGGATTGGGCATGGGTATCCGTTGGCAGTGACGGACGCCGAGAACAGCTACTTCGGACCGATATGGATAATGCAATCGTATTTAAGTCCAGTGGTTCGGAAGAGCAAGATCAACAAATACGAAAACAATTGAACATCCTAGCAGAAAATGTGATTCAGGGGATGACCTATTGTGGCTTTGCCCGTTGTCAGGGAGGCGTGATGGCGCTGAACCCCAAGTGGTGTCTGTCAGATCAGGAATGGAAAAAAGAAATTCTGTCGATAGATACATCCACTGACTCAACTCAGTTGCTTCGAGCAAATATCATTTACGATATGCGTCATGTTACAGGAAATAAATCACTCGCAGAGTCCATACGGTCAACCATGTTTAAACATTTGGCTTCCAACGATGCGGTCTTAAAGGAACTCGCCATTATGGCCATCGAATTGTCACCTCCGTTGAATTTTTTAGGTAAATTTGTTGTTGAAAAGCGAGGTCGGAATTCCGGTGAGTTCGATATAAAGAATCGTGCAATGGCTCCTCTGCGACAGGCAGCCCAGGCGTTTGCCTTTAAATATCAGCTTTCTTTAAGATACTCGACCGGAGGACGCTGGACCGAAATAGCCAAACAGGTTGAAAGCCTGAAGGAAGTTGCATTGCTGGCGCGAGAAGCCTATGATTTCCTGCTGCGTTTACGAACGATGAACGGATTAAAACGAGGAGATTCAGGTCGATTTATTGATCCGGAAAAATTAACCAAGATGGAAAAAGCGCAACTGGTAAATGTCTTCGATGTAGTTCGTATGGTCCAAAATAGCCTCAAAGAAACGTTTCATCTGGATGCGCTGAAAAGGTAGCGCGTAATTTAAATTTAATCAGTCAACATCAATAGCGAATTATGTGGTTTCGTCGAAAATATCCGGTCCAGTTCGAGACCTATCGATTTCGTACGCCCGTCAATAAAAAGGAACCGGAAAGCTCTATTCGCTGGGCAATCCTTGATTTAGAAACAACTGGATTCAATCTTCATAAAGATCGCATTCTATCGGCAGCGATCACCCTTGTTGAAGATGGCGAGTTTCCGATGCACTCGTTTCAATCCTGGTATATCTACCAGGAATTGAAAGAAGTTAATGAAGCAACAAAAATTCATGGCATTCTCCCTTCGCAAACACAGGAAGGTATACCGGAAAAACAACTGTTGGAAATACTGATTCCACTGTTATCAGGGACTGTTATTGTCGGCCATCACATATCATTCGATGCTGCTATGCTGAATGTTGCTTTGCAGAGACATTTTTCAATATCGTTAAAAAATCAACTACTCGACACTGCTTATTTTGCCAGCAAAGAGATGGAAGCATTTCGGAGAACCGGTTATGCCAACCAGCAACCTCCAAGCATGGAAGATGTTTGTGCCCAACTGAATATTCCAATGGCTGAACGCCACACTGCGGAAGGCGATGTCTTCACAACTGCACAAATATTTCTGATCTTGCGCGGACGTTTGAAAAGACGATTGAAGCGAACCCTACTACTCAGAGATTTTCCATTAACAAAATAAGGTTCTATAATTCAAACGTGAACAAAGCAAGCTTCGGGGGATTCATATACTGTAGCAAATAAAATGATTGTATGGCTGCAAAACGGCACTCGAAGGTGGCGTGAGTCAGTCACTCTTAGCCGCATTTTTCTTCTGAATCGTTATTTTCAACTGTTTCAACTGCTCCAGCCGCTGTGCTATAGAAACTTCAGCGCCGGTATTCCCCGGTTCGTAAAACTGATACGGCTCCAACATGTACTCCTGTCCCGAAATTCCCGATGGATATTCGTGGCTGTAAAGATAGTCTTTGCCGTGACCCAGCTTCTTGTTGGTTTTCGTATGCGCATCACGTAACCAAAGCGGCACTTCCTGAACCGGAGCCTTTCGAAGTGTTTTTTTGACCGCGTGCATTGCCCGGGCAGCTGAATTACTCTTGGGTGAAGTCGCCAGGTAGAGAATTGCATGCGCCAGATTGTATTCGCACTCAGGCATACCCACTTTTTCACAAGCTTCAAATGCATTCACAGCAACCGAAAGAGCATGCGAATTAGCAAGACCAATGTCCTCCGAGGCCAGGATTACCAGACGCCGCGCAATGAAACGCGGGTCTTCCCCACCTTTAAGCATCTTAAATGCCCAGTAAAGCGCTGCATCCGGATCAGATCCCCGGATGCTTTTGATCATTGCAGAGACATGATCATAATGCTCATCTTCATCGCGGTCATAGCGAATTTGTCGTTCACGTGCAAAGATCTCAACTGCAGCAATGTCTACATGCGAACCTAAAGGCTGGCTAAGAACCAAAGTTTCCAGGGAATTTAACGCGCGCCTCAAATCGCCTCCCGCAAAAGACGCTAGTGCTTCAAACACACTAGTATCGGCTGTGCAACGCTGCAGTCCCAGACCACGTTCCTCATCTGCCATTGCATGTTCTAGGATGGATACAATCGCACTTATATCTATCGGCTCAAGACGGAATAAGTGACTGCGACTGAGTAAAGGTGCATTTACATAAAACCCCGGGTTGTGGGTCGTGGCTCCTATCAGTCGTATTTCCCCAGATTCCACATCCGGAAGTAGCAAATCCTGCTGCGATTTGTTGAAGCGATGGATTTCATCAATAAAAAGTATCGTATTCCTGTCTTTTTCGTAACGGGCCAGACGCAGGATATCACGTAGTTCGGCTACATTGGACAGCACCGCATTAAGCCGCACAAATTTACTTTTTGTCTGCACGGCAATTACCTCAGCAAGCGAAGTTTTTCCACAGCCGGGAGGGCCGTAAAGCAGCAGGCTGCCAAAATTGTCAGCCTTAATTAAATGCCGCAACAGGCAATCCGATCCGACAATATGATCCTGACCAACAATTTCATCCAGCGAACGTGGACGCATACGAACCGCAAGTGGACGTTTAAGCGGCTTCTGAACAGTTTCTTCTGAATCAAAGATACTTGCCTGTTTAATGTTTTTAGGCATTACCCACACAATCGATTCTATGGGGCAGGCTTGCAAGAAACATCGAACATCTGACTTTGAATGTTGAATTTCAAAGTTCAATTGTTCAACATCCGAAACCCCTGGCCCCAATGACACCTAAAATCTCAACTCGTGCTCCGACGGCGACCATTCTGGTCAGTCTGGTCGCCGGGCTATCCTTGGCGCGACATTTTGAAATATCGTCTTATCTACTCCTTTTGCTTGCTCTGGGCGGAGGCGCAATCGCATTGCTGATAGCTCATAAGAACGTACCTGGACTACTTTGGGCCTCCGTTTTTATCGTTAGCGCCACACTTTGCTTCTGGGCCTATGGAAATATCCGCTTGACGCCAAAGCCCACTAAATTCGACCTTGAAATGCCACAACGCGAAGCGCGATTGACATTGAGAGTTCAAACCGTGCTGCGCTCATCCAAACATTACCAGAGTGCCAATGTAATTGCTCGGGTCTTACATATGCCGAAAATCGGACGCTTGCTTGAGGGTGATCTGATTTATACTCAGCTTAGAATTCCCAAACAATCCCCCTTGGCAGAACATCCAATAGTTCTCTTGCAAAAAGGACTGGAAATACGAACAACTGGACTACTTATCCCCATTCCGGAATCTTCAGGAACGGATCCAGGAAACGACTTTGACCGCTATCTCAAGAATATTGGGGTCCATTATCGACTCAACTGCACCCATGAGCCAGAATTAGTGAAGCTGCCTTCTATTTTTGCTCAGTTTTGCGCTTTCATGAATCAACGGTTTCAGACAATCCTGAAAATGGGCGAACCTGAAGATTCCGCACTGGCAAATATTTATGTCACTATGCTGCTTGGCAACAGCGCTGCACTCAATAGTGAACAGCGCGAACGGTATCGCATGACAGGGACGATGCATTTTTTTGCAATCAGTGGGCTACATATTGGGGTGATCGCCACTGCAATTGCACAGTGTCTGCTCCTATTGCGCGTACCACGAAGTTTTGGGCCGTGGATCGGGTTGCCGCTACTTTATCTATACATCGAAATTACCGGAGCTTCACCCTCGGCAGTGCGCGCCTTTCTGATGACTGCCTTTTTCTGGTCCGGTTTTGCCTTCAGTCGTCAGCATACGCCTTTCGCCGCATTGGTAAACTCTGCTTTCGTTGTTTTGCTGATCGACCCCGGTCAACTTTGGAACCTCGGGTTTCAACTATCCTATATGGTTGTTGCCAGCATTCTGTTATTTGGTCTGCCAACGAGTCTGCGTTTGAAACGATCCTGCCGGCGTTACCAATGGCTCCCTGAAGAGGATTTGAAGGCACATCAACGGATGATCCGCTGGTCACTCGATAGGGTGATACCACTCTTTGTCATAAGTTTTTCTGCGTGGTTGGCCAGCACGCCTCTTTGCGCCACATTCTTTAACTTCATTACACCTGGCGCCATTGTACTCAACATGTTGCTCGTCTGCCTTGTTACTACAGCCATCGTGAGTGGAATGCTATCGATAGTATTCTCAGCTTTGCTATTATCCCCGATCTCTGAATTCGTTAACCATGCAGCGTGGCTTGTAATCTCTGTCATGGATGGGATCGTCTCTCTGGGGACACTTATACCCAATATTGATCTTCAAAATAGAGCTTTTCTGTCGGAATGGAGTTACGCGACACTATTTGCTTACTTCTCAAGTATTATCTGGCTGCACTGTAATCCTGAAAGAATGAAAACACATCAGATCTGGTTGCCGGTGATTATTCTCCTGATTAGCATTGGGCTGATTTTACTTTTTAATCAGATTTCATGTTTATCCTCATGCTTGCTACCAGTCCTGAGACAAACGTCTTAGGGACAATGCCTTCGAGTCTAGATTTGGATAACGGTGGTGATCAGATGAAATGTTCCTGCAACTGCATTGAGATGGGTCTTAGTGAGAGTGTTCAATAGCAGTTTCCAAAACAGAATTTAAGTCGACTTATCTTTGTGTGTTGGAACAATCGCTGGTGGTTGATAAATATAATTGCGCCATAGCTTAGGATCTTCTGTTTTTCCATCGATAGCAGCTTGGGCAATATTATACATTTCACGGGCACTAACATAATGCAAAGCAAACATTTTTCCGTCATTATACTTGTTTTGTAGATAATGCAACGTTGTCTTTAGAGGATCGCCTAGGAGAACATCCGTATTGCCTTCAATGCAGCCATGAGTGTGTAGCTTTATAAATATCCATTCTGGCCGCCCTACAACATGTACGTGCTGTCTGACCCATAAGTCTGCCCTCTGGGATGTTGAGGGATTAGATGCACACAAATCACCATTTTCGATTCGAGGAAAGATATTTTTACTTCTAGATTTCCAGTTTAAACCGACAGGGCCTTGAATTAGTAACAATTCGTTTGGATTTCTTTTATAACCGACTCTGGCGTGTGTTCCTTTATCATAAGAGCGATTTTGGTTTGGTTGAGTCTTAGCATAATAGATTGAGTTGCAGAATCGTCTGGGTTGAGTCGGAGAAGGCAGTGAAGGAAAAGTGTAATCGACATAGCAACCTGTTTGTAGTAAAACATCAAGCTCTTCATTAACACCGCACCAATCGCCGGAGGGATGGCTATTACAAAGAGCCCAGTTGCCGTGGATAAATGCATACCCCGGCTTATCGTTGGCATCTCTACCAAGAAGACCATGCTCCAGATGTAAGAAATCCCTGAACTGATTGAGCTTTGTTGTTAAGCTGTTGGCCGTATCGTTGCGATGATGGATATGCACTTCTACCTCGGCCCATTGATCGTGAACCAAGGGCGTTAACATTGGGATATAGCGATCTGGCTTTTCGGCTTCCTCCGCAGGGTAAAATATGGAATGCTTCGGATGTTTTCCGTCCGCATCTTTAAACTGTCTAGCTAATTCAGGCCATTCTCTGAGCCAGCGTTCTACTCGACGATCTCCAATATTAGTGCTTTTTTCCGAACGAGGTGCTAAAGGCTCAAAATGATCGCAAATAGCCACCATCACATGAATGAGAGAGTTAGTGCTTTGGCGCTTCAATGAAGATTTAAAATAAGGCCAAAGCCATTTATCTATGGCTTTATACATGTTGAAAAATTGTTATCTATATCATTTAAAAGTTCGCTATCATAAAACACAATTTTGTTACCTTAGAGCATTACAAAGCATGTTAGATAAAAATCCTTGGGAATACTTTGCAGTTATCAAAGTATCCTTAAAATAGTCGAGAATGAAATGCTTCTGTTGCATACTAACAAAGTTAGGATCGCTAGTCAGTTGCCTTCGTAATTGTATTACTTTTTAATTTATCGAGTTTAATTTACCAATGCTGATTCAATAGTCTTAGCAGCTGTAGGCCAAGTGTAATCTTTCATATTGTCCGCAATTTGTTGACGATTCCAATCCTCTTTCAGGAGTACTTTCAGCAATGAGTTGCACAATTGCTTAACTATTTCTGTCTCAGATTGATTGTTTGTCGCAACACTATAACCATTAACACCGTCTTCGATCAAGTAAGGCACTTCTCCTACGTCGGTGGCCACGACCGGGCAGCCGCATGTTAAAGCTTCAACGATAACATTTGGCATTCCTTCACTTGCACTGCAGAGGCAAAAACAAGTTGCTTTTCGCATGCGTGAGGCAATCTTTTGTGGTAGCTCTCTTCCAGGAAAATTTACTTGTTCTCCAACTCCTAATGTTTGAGTGAGTAATTTCAATTCGGGCAGTAAAGGGCCATCACCTACTATGTCCAAACGAAAGCGAACCGTTTGTATCAGGTCTTTAGGAACGGACTGGTCCTGAACAAGAAGCGCAAACGCTTTCACAAGACGATCGACTTTTTTAACATCAACCAGATTGCCAACAAAGAGAATTGATTGTTCTTTAACATTTTGGCGGTCTTGATTTGTGTTTGAATTTTTATTTTCGGAGAAATAAAAAACGGATGGATCTGTGCCGTTGTTGAATGGAAAAATTTTTGCTTCGTCGATTCCTTCACTGACCATATCCTCCTTCAATCTGTGGCCCGGGCAGAATATTTTCGGCGCTTCATGTAAACACTGCATGGTAAGAGAGCGAAACTTTGGTTGTTGCCTTCGCAGTCGAAAATCAGATCCGTAGACACTAACGGAGTAATCCAGCCCGAGCTTTTGGCAAAGAGGAGCAAGAGCCACTGCATCGGGATAGATGAAACCGAGCATTACATGAATTGGCTTTTCAGAACCAAGCGGATACTTTTTTAGGCGTTTGATCCCTGCTTTCATAGCTTTTGCAACTTTTAACCGATAAAACCAGTAGTGCTTTTCAATAAAAACCCCGGGGGTATAGAAAAAAGTAGGATGGGCTATCATTAGTTCGTTCAATGTTTCCATTTTTGGGGGCAATGTTTTTTTGCGGATAAAGCGATCAATTCCAGGGAAATGGGGGAGTGGGTTGATGACTTCAATTGTCCAACCTATGCTTTGTAATGCATTCAATAAATAGAGATTGTAAATACCTCTGGTAGGCTGGGTTGAACTCGGAAAAAGATTTGATACGAATAATATATTCATAGAAAATTCTACATAATTTTATTTAAGACAGTAATGCTTATTATAATAAATATTATATTGAAAAAGGGTATGCTTGCCCATTTTACCCAATGCTTTTTATACATGTGGCAATGATGGTTTACAGCAGTAATTCCAACTTTTTGACTTGAAATAGAATAGCAAGCAGCAGTCATGGCAAACATCACATATAGAGGTAATACATAAGCGCGGGATAGAAAAAAGCCTGCTGCATAGTAACCAACTAGCGATGAAATTACGCATTGCATCCAAAAAACTAACGACTTTTCCTCATCATTTTCCGGCAATGCTTTGGATAATCGCAGCATCGAATACATCGCGAAGATAACGGCAAGAAACCAAAAAGTATAGCCAAAGACACCCAGTTCTGAATAAGCTTGTACGTAGGAGTTATGAGTGGCGTGATGGAGCATTTCGTAGTTTGTTTGAAACCCGGTTCCAAAAAGTGGATACATTTTAAAGTATACGGTTGCTTCACCCCAAAAGTCAATACGGCTTGATGAGGAGTCGTCGGACATGCCTCCAGTCATCCGAGCTGGCGCTACTCCAAAAAGTAACCCTCCTGCGACGACAGATATGATAATAAATTTGGTCGGATGAAAAAATCCGCGTAAAGCAACAAAAATGGTTGCGGCCATTGATATAAATCCACCTCTCGATTCAGTTGCAATAACGCCTAAGGCTAAAGGGATAATTATGCTCAAAAACAAAATTTTAAAAAGAACACCTCTGCTAACAATAGCGAAGAAGAAGCAAAGCGGCATTACTGAAACGAGAATTTGCGATGTATCATTAGGATCATTGAATATGCCATAAAACTGCGCCTGGTGAATAAAATACTCGCCAGCACTGCCCGCTTCCCCTATTCTTCGCGAAACTGAGCCCCCGCTTCCAAATCCGCTACCTGTCTTCATAATCAAGATGCAGTGCACAGATATTGTAACCGCTACAGCAATAAGAATGAAACTGAATATTTTGATACGTTTCATTGAATTTAGGTTAACCCAGAGAAGTATAAATGTTAAGTAGGTTTTCCCAAAAGCGGAGAATGAATCAGTAACTTTGGGTATGTCGAAATGGCGAAGATTGGAAAGTAAGATTCCAAGGAACAACCCTGTCATTATTAACCACCAGGGTTGTTTAGATGAAGGCATTTGCAAGCGACCGCTCCCCAATTCAAAAGCAGTCGATGTAACAGCTAAAATCTGCATGATTAATACTGGACGCAAGGGAGCAATGCCGGTCACCAACCAATCCTGTGGACGTAAAAACAAAAAAATCAGGTAAGCACAAAGAAAAACAAAAGCCATGTTTACAAATCAATTGGATTAGGCTTTTTTACGTGCAATTAGCGAAAGCCAAAACCCGATCCCCCAGCTTAAATGCATGGTTGCTATAGAAAGAATAATTCCAGGCATTAAGTATATTGGAGTATTGCTAGAAAGTAGAAGAATACCCAATAAAAGAGCAACGAGGTAAGTTACAAGTATCGTCCCTAGAAGCCAAGGCAAGTAGCTCCATCCGAATAATAGAGAGAGAGTCGAAAGCATGGTACTCAAAAGCAGAATCAATGTGAACGCAGGGGGAATCATTTGACGTAACCGTAAGCTTTTAGGGTACAATCGCAGCATAGCGACTTTCCAATACCCGTAATTAAAGTACTGCTTGAATAAAGCACGATAACTCTTGCGAGCAAAATATTGGCAACGAATTGAAGGATCAAACCATATTTTGCCGCCTTTTGACTTCAAGCGTATATTCCATTCATAGTCTTCGTTCGCTAAAAGTTCCTCGTTGAAAAAACCATTACTGGAAAGGGTTTCTTTAGTAAACGCGCCAAAAGGGACAGTATCGACAAGGCAAGCTTTGTTTCCGGAGCGGTAGTTTGCTCCACCTGAGCCAAGTGGATGAGCTGCAGCTACTGCGATGGCCTTTGCGGCGTAAGAATTATTACCTGGCTGTATGTCCCAACGACCTCCTACGTTGTCTCCCTTTTTCTTTTGTAATAGATCTACACAAGAGGCGACATAATCTGTTGAAGGAATCGAGTGGGCATCCATTCGAATTAAAAAATCGCCTTGAGCCGCTTTGAGGCCTTTATTTAATGCATGAGGTATAAACTTTTCCTCATTGTCGATAATACGAATACTGAGATCTTTGTGAACATTTGAAAACGCTTTGACTTTTTTTCGTGTATCATCGACAGACATGCCATCGATAATGAGAATTTCCATCGACGAACGGGAATAGCTCTGTTCGTATAGGGACTTTAACAAGCGCTCAATGGTAGATGATTCATTGTAGCAGGGAATGAATACTGAAACTGATGGACTCATTGCACAATCTTCATAATACTATCTATTTTGTTCGGCCAGTCGTCGTTGACTCGACGTTCCGAGATCGCTGCTCTGTCCGAACGCTCACACTGGCTCTCTAAACTGTCGATCCATTCCGCTAAGGTGGTGGCTCTTCTGACATCAGGGTAGAGATCTTCCAGGTCTTCCATCATTGGTGTCACAATAGGTAATCCCGCAGACAACATTTCACGACACTTAATG
>CAZTSB010000117.1:0-43589 GCA_964616435.1 uncultured Puniceicoccaceae bacterium
GGTAAAAGAGGTAGGGCAGGTGCGTCCTCGCACCGCATCGAATGCTCGGATGCTCTGACTCACACGACGCTGGTGCGCACCGAGACGGTGCGGCGCTACCCGATGCACAATCTGTTCAAATAATTTTAGGCTTAGCTATAAAGTCCATCTCCAAGCCTCGCTATCGTCGTCATGTCAAAGCCGGGCGGCGTACAAAAAACCCGAGCGTGTTGATGTCGAGGAGCGCCCTGAAGTGGTGAACACACGCGAGCACTACGGTGACTGGGGAGCCGATCTGATCGAAGGCACCCAAGGTTCAGGTGACATCTTAAGCCTCTATGAGCGTAAGAGTCATTTTGACAGATTGGTACAACTAACCTTATAGAGAATATAAGATGGCGGTGAAGAATGAACGGTAGTCCATGAAGTCAAAAGATTACGGTTTCTGCACGATCCAGAATCGGCATTCGTCGGAAAAATCTGTCACTTCCTGCGGTTCGGTGGCAATTTCCGATCGCATAACGGTTGCCTCAATGCGAAAACCAACGCGTTTCAATACGGTTTCCACTTCCGGGACCGTTGGCACATGTATGTAATAGATGCCAAAAGCAGTATCCTGAAAACGATCACCAAAATCATCCAGTTCTTTGGCCTGCTGCCCGGTTTTCCAGCGTTGTTCCTCCTCCAACCAATAGTTACGATGTTCTGACTGTTCGCGGTCGTGTGCTGTAAAGACAAACCAAGCTCCCGGACGAATTACCCGAAAGATTTCCTTTAAAGCCTTTTCACGATGTTCCTTTTTTGGAATCTGCATGAGTCCGTTAAAACTGAAAATTGCGCCATCAAACACATTGTCCTCAAACTCCAGATCCGTTGCGTCGGCGACTCGAAAAGGTACGGAATATTCCAAGAGTTTGGCCAGATGGCGTGCCCGTTTAATCATTTCCTTGGAGTAATCGGTCGCAAGAATATTTGTGTAACCGAGTTCATGGAGTCCAAACGCGATGCGTCCTGCCCCACAACCCAATTCCAACAATGAAGCCTCCGGTTCAAATACACGCTTAAATATTTTTTCTTCAGAGATCCAAAGTCCCAGGTGCCTGGCCGCTTTGGAATAGTCGGCTACCGTAAAGGCAGAATCAAAATATTTTTTTACGGCGTCACTATCCATGGCAGAAAGAAGTATTTTTAGTGTAACAATGCTAGCCTTTGATGCCGCTGGCCATGACTGTTTGAAAGTTTGGTGTTTCTATTTCTTTGGCAACGACACTGACCTCAATCTTGCGGAAACCAGCCGTTTTTAAAAACTGATACAATTTGTTTTCCGAGAAACCTAACCAGAGGTCTGCGTAGAGATCACGCGCCTGTTCAAACTGGTGTTCCAACAGATCAATGATGATCAGTTGTCCCCCTGGCTTAAGGATGCGAAAAGCTTCCTCAACTGCGACTTGCGGGCGTTGTGCATGGTGCAGCGCCTGACTTAGCAGGGCGCAATCGAAAATGTTGTCAGATACGGGTACGGATTCAATATCCCCCAGTTTATAAATCAGATTGGCAAATCCGTTTTTCTTTGCCAGTTCGCTGCCGAATTCTACCATTTTGGGTGAATTATCCACGCAGACGACTTTTTCTGCACGTCGGGCAAGCAGTTGGGAAATCAGCCCTTCGCCGGCTCCAAGATCAACAATTTTTATTTTTGGCGTCAGGTGCAGCAGAAAATGTCCGATGGCTTCCCAGCTGCGTCCGGGGCAATAATTCTTGCCAAGGCGACCGGCTACAGAATTAAAATATTCTTCTGCCTTTTGCTTACGTTTCTCGAGGATTCGCTTCAGGTTGATATTGTCTTCACTAATCTCTGATGTGCTTTCCACAGCTGCACAGGCCGTCTGCATCAAAGCTGTGCCTTCCTTTTCAAAATTCTGATTCAAGGCGTAAAATGTTTTCTTTCCCTCACGACGATCCTGGACTAATTCACCTTGCCGTAGAAGTCCCAGATGTGATGAAATACGTGATTGCCCCATATCCAGTATTTCCTGAAGTTCGGCCACTGAAAGCTCTTCCCTGGCAAGCAAGGAAAGGATACGAACACGCGTTGAATCCGCCAGAAGTTTTAAAAGTTCCCAGGAATCTACCATATGTAATTCCTGAAGATTGGAAGATTTTTAAGCAAGGTTCAAAAGCTAAACCGGGCTCCAATGTAGCCGGTACGACCGAGTGCAGGAAAACCGAGAACGGAATCGTACGTTTCGTCCAGCAAGTTCTCTACACGTGCAAATAGGTTTAATTGTTCGGTTACTTTGTAATCAGTAAGCATGTCGACTATGAAATAATCTTCATGATCGACTACGCTAAAATCTTCGATGTCTTTACGATCGAAGTAGCCATTACCTCGAACACTTGCAAAAATTGCATTTGTCAGTTGATAATCCACATTTAACTGAACCGCATGACGAGGACGGCGCAAAAGGCGTTCACCCGTATCGTCGTTAATAGCTACCAAATAAGCATAGTTGCATGAAAGGCTCAGTCTTTCAAGCGGCTCATAATTAACCGCAAATTCAATGCCCTCAGTTGTTGCATGACCAATGTTGAAAGTATCGTTTGTCACCGGAATAAAATCAGGTGCTGGCCCGAAAACAAAATCACCCAGAATTAAGTTTTCAATTTCATTACGAAAAAATACAATAGATCCGTTTAACACATTTCTGAAAGCACTTTGCCGCACTCCGATTTCATAGGATTCGCTCTCTTCAGGTTGAAGACTGGTATTAACTGTAACGCCGTCTCTTAAATTACCATCAAAATTAATGTCTTGAGCGGAGGGGGGTGCATATGAGTTTGCTAATTTGGCAAACACAGCCGTGCCCAAATCAGGGAATGAATAAAGCACTTCGATACTTCCATTCGCGGATGAATTGAAATCCGTATACTCATTGTATCGTCCGCCAAGTCGCACTTCACAATTCTCCGTCAATTGCCATTGAATTTGTGTCCATAGACCGCTCTGTCCTAAATTTTCAAGAAACGAACGTATGGTATCCCTTGCTTCATCATTACGGTAAAGCCCACCAATGCTAAAGAGTACGTTTTCTAAACCTGAATAATCGATCTGCGCGTAGATTTCATCTGATCTGACGGAGTTTTTAACCTCAGAAAAAGCAAAACCCTCTAAAAATTGCTTACTGCTTGAATAAAAAATGTGCCCAGACCAGTCATCATTCTTAAAACGCAATCCAGGTGAAATGAGCCAGGATTGCGTTTTGCTGAAGTCAGTATCGCTCGGAGAATTAACTGAACCCGGGAGCTCTTTATCGCTGTCAGTGATAAAGCCAATCAACTCAGCTACCAAATGCTTCGTTAGCTTATATTCAAAACGACTGTTCGCGCTAAGAATATCAAAATTGTCATTATTACGTTTATTTTCGGTTGTAAGAGCGCTTGTACCGATGCTAAACGCCCACGCTTCATCGGCAAAAGAAGCATTCACTGCGCCTCTGGAGTAATCATAGGAACCGTACTCTGCCTCTGCCGCGATTGATTCCGTACTTTCACCTAAATCAGATTGTGTCTGCAAACTGACGACACCACCGATTCCAGCAGAACCGAAATTCACCGAGGAAGGCCCTCGCTGGATTTGGACGCTACTCAAATTGTCGATCGGCAGAAACTCCAGATCAAACTGATTACTGAACGTGGGATTTAAACGTCTACCGTCTAAAAAGAAACTCGTATGATTGCTTTCAGTTCCACGCGTAAACAGTCCGGTCAGAGAACCTCTGGCACCATTACTGTTTAAGACCAATCCGGGCTGCCGTTTCAAAACATCCACAAGGCTGCGATCCTGATTTCGGATCATTTCCTCTTTTGATATGTAGGAAACCGAGGGTGAAACCTGATTCAGTGGCACTGGTGTCCGCGTCGCAACCACTATATACGGAGGTAATTCAAAAGTAGTCTTGGAATCATCAGAAGCGTCCTCTTCCTCAATATCCGAAAAAACATTTGAAGTCACTATAATGAAACACGTAATCGCGAAAATCAGGCCTGTTTTGTTTGTTTGTTTATCCATTTAAGAATTTTGAATGCATTCTTAAGTGTATAATGCAACAAAAATGATCTCTGAGAATCAATCTCAAATTGTACTGAATAAGTTTGCGCAGTAACTTCATTTAGACTTGGCCAATTTCAAGATTATCTCACGGATTCAGGTTCATATTAACCAGTTCAAGACTTACTCAAGTCCAGATAGTTCGTGATCTTTAAAAAATTGTCTTCTTGCCTTTCGAAACTGACCTGGCATTTGACCAAAATCAATTGCTTGATAACCTTCCAAAGCAAGATCGTAAGCCATTACAGAAGCAGTAGGGCCCAAACAGATTAGAACCAAACACTTTTCCCTATCATATTGGCGAACTTGTTCTACTAGATTATCATACTCTAAAAAAGCATTTTTAGGTGGTCCATAAATATACGAAACCGAGCGACAATTATTGAACAATTCTTCCTCGAACTTGAAACGACTGTTACGACCGACCACAAAAATAACATTTCGATCTTCCCAAATTTTTTTGATAGCGCGTACTTTATTGAGGAATTTTCCAGCTGTAGAGGCCTCGACATCACGAAAAACACAGGCATCGGCATAAGTCCTGTCAGCTTCAAAAAGTTGAAGTATCCTGTTGTTAAACCGAATAATGAACTTCTGCCATATTAACGATAAACCTTCAAAAGACCTTGCCGGGAAAATTGCTACAATTACAGATGGATTTTTTGACTTAAAGACTTCCTTCATGCGTTTGCTAAGCCTAGGGTCAATGTCCTGGAACGATTTTTGACGTTCACTCATCATGACCCTGAATTCACCATCGCCGAAGCGAACAATACTGAGCCTTTCTTCAGTAAGATATCTTAGAGTCTCATCGTCCGATAATATTTTTGGATATTTTTTAATGAACGCTTCAATTTCGGGACGGAATATACTTACTATTTGCTTATCTGTTAAATTACGGATGTATTTTCTCCATGAAGCTATTGGACAAAAAAATACTAATGCCTGACTGGCCCTTCGTAGTATAAAACGGATGTAAGGTTTCCATTTATGTTCGGTGAATTCGATCATTCCTTTAAATAGAGCCTATCCGAGAGGTGAGCGATCAAGAAGGACCTTGCAAGTGATCTCTCCCTCTTTCGGAAGATTCCTCAAATAAGCACACAATTCTACAAATTTATAACTTAAATAACGCAACCTGACTTTCGGCAAGGATTTCTTTGACCAGTTCATCATTGCGGTAATCAGAATGGTATTTAATACAGCGAATGCCTGCTGCAGAAAGAATTTTGGCACAGTTAATACAGGGAAAATGTGTGACGTAAACCGTCGCACCTTCCAGTGAAACGCCACGTCGTGCCGCATCACAGATCGCATTCTGCTCAGCGTGAACGGTTGCCTGCTCATGTCCGTCGCGTAAACGGGAATGGTGAGGCGCTCCAGGTAAAAACCCATTATAACCAGCGGCAATGATACGGTTTTTCTGCTCGCCGCTGGAAACGATCACGCAGCCGACGTTAAGGCGCTCACAACAGGACCGTGATGCCATCAACAATGCAGTCGCCATAAAATAAGCATCCCAGGACGGTCGTTGGGGCCAGGATTGCGTCAAAGCCTCAAGCTGGTCGAGCATGTCAGACTCACTGAGTGAAGGTGTGTTTGCAGAACGTAGTTCGTCGTTCATTGTAATCTCTCTTGATACCCTATCTGAGCATACCTGCAACCGTGAAATTGTAGAATCACCAGAAAAATACTCGAATCAAGAGATACCCGGCAGGCAACTGCGCAAGTATATCCGGGCGCTGCAGCCAACGATAAACCGATTGATCGAACGTTTCATTGCCGGATGTCTCTACCAAAGTCGGATATCCCCAGACCAACCCATTGCCTGACATGCGAATCGTGTAAGATACCGGGCGAGGTATCGAGAAAGAAGCAGCAGGCTCCAGATCAACCTTGAGCGTAATAGCCGGACTCTGAGACTGCCCGATCAGGGAGACTTCTGCTACCGGCATAGCCTTCTCAAAAGCTGCAATCGTCTCCGTTGTCCTGCCAAACCCCTCAAAAAAACGCCAAAACCGTGAAGCCAGCAAATCAACCGGTTTGTCTACCCGATAATTATCCGCCATCAAAAGGCCATTTGGGCGAAGCTCGTTTAATAATTCAATGCTTGGCTCAAACTCCGAAAATTGTCCCAGGTATACGGTCTCAAAACCAACTTCAACCAATTGCGTAACATTCCATCGGGTTGGAATAAACAAGGGCGCAGAATCAAAAAGGCTGGCATACTCTTCCAGTTCGGCCTCTTTTGCAAAGGAATCTTCCGAAACAAAAGTGACGTAAGGTTTAGAAGATTCGCGACTTGGCAAATAATCCGAATCCATTTGAAATAATATAAATACCACAATATGCAGTATAATCGCAGTCCATAAGCCGACTCTTAGAAGCCACGAAATTTGTTTACGTGGACGTAACTTCAGGTCATCCGAGTTATGTGAAGCATCTGACATCACTGAGTGGGAAATACTAAATCATTATTCTGCACCGGCAAAGTCTCCACAGCCAAATCTTGTTCTGCAACTTTCGGATCTGCCGCGACTTGCACTTCACCAAATCCTGCATCCTGAGCCATCTGGCAAAGATCAAGAAATGTCTGAATATCCATTGAAGCCTCTGCTTTAACCAACAAAACAGATGACGTTGACTTGCCGTTTTCAAAATACCGCTGGAACGCCTGCCCGATCGAATTTTGCTCATAAACACTCCCGGCAAAAAATAACATATCGCCGCTTGCAATCGTCAAAACAGCTACTCTGGAAGCATCCTTTTGTATGTAAATATCAGTCTTCGGCAAATCCACTCGCACTCCGGGAAGCATCAGGTAGCGAGTAAACAATAAACTGATCAGCAGAGCCAAAACAATCAGGTCCAGTACCGGAACCAGATCCAGTTTCATCTTCGGCGGCTTAAGGTGATACTTCAGGCCGAAAGACGTCGTCAGCTGGTCGGCTGTTAACGCTAAGTTATTGTCAGCAGTCTTTTCGCGAAAACTCATTTTCATTCACTTTCATCTTCATTGGAGACATCCGTTCTTGTATCTCCGACTGTCAGCAATTCATACAAAGTGTGCCCGGCCCATTCAAAATCATGTACCAGCGCACGCACACGCCCAAAGAGAAAGTGGTGTGCCAATGTTGCCAAGATACCAATTGCCATACCAAATGCAGAACTGAGAAGCGCTTCCGCCAATAAACGACTAAACTCGCTACTGTTGCTGTTTAAGCTTTCGAGCTTGTACAAAGCCTCTAAAGCCGCAATCAGGGTACCTAAAAATCCAAGCAGCGGTGCGATGCGAGCCAGCACAGCAAGTGTGCCAATGCGCCGTTCCAGCAAGGGTATTTCAACAATAGCGGCTGCCTGGATGGCAGATCGTATCCGGTCACTGGACTCTTCGTAATGCAGCAGGGCCGATTTTACAATGCGTGCCATCGGACCGGGGGTATCCTCGCAAAGCGTCAAGGCCTCAATCAGACGCTTTTTGCTCACCAGATTTTTTATCCCGCTAAGAAAGTCCTCACTACCGACCTGTCCTTTGTGCAGAAAAAGCGCCCGCTCAATAAAAAGCATGAGACATAGTATGCTGACAACAAGCAGCGGATACATGACCGGACCACCCTGAAAAATGAATGTATTTTGCAGATAACTCATCGTCAAATTTTTATTCTTCGATCACTAATAGCCGATTTGCCCTGGATTGTGCAAGATTTCGCCCCGGAAGATTGTAGGCAACCATTTTGCGATATATGCGGCGCGCCTCCACCCGTTCACCCGCCTCTTCCAAATGCTTCCCCAGTTCCAACAACACCCGCGACATCCAATAGCGCCCGGTAGCGCCGAGTTGAGTTTCATCGTCCAAAAGGAATCGGCTTGAAATAAGTGCGAACGCTTCCTGAGCTTCTTTTCGTGCGCCGCTTTGCTGTAAAGCAAAGCCCCACTTGAAACCAACCTCCACCTGAAAATCAACCGGAAGGTTTTGTATATTGAGCAACCGTTCCAATTCCAGTGCAGCATTTTGTAACTGCACCGAATCTTCTTTGGCCAGGGCAAGCATACATTCTGCACGGGACAACTCTGCCAGATAACGCCGTGGATGCTCCGGAAACGAACGAATTAAATCCTCATAAATGATCTGCGCCGCGGCAAAGTCATTCATCTGTCTGAGAACATCTCCCTGCTTGAGTCGCGCAAAAAAATACAGGGAATTATCGGGAAACCGTTCCGTAAGATCGTCAAAGATACGTACTGCATTGGCAAATTGATCCGGCCCAAGACGCTGACCATAAATACCGGCTTCGTACAATGCCTGCGGCGCCAGAGAACTTGATTCGTAAGTAGAGGCCAGATCGAGCAGCGTCTCTTGTGCAGCTTGAAAATCCCCGGTTGAAGCATAGTAACTTGCCTCGGTCAGATACGACTGTTCCGCAGCTGCACTTTCGGCAAAATCTGTTCGCAGCAATTTCAGCAATTCAATTCCGGCGGCAGATTCACCGGTCTTGATCAAAAAATCCGCCTTTAGCAACAAAACCTCTGTGCGTAAGAGTTCTACTTCAGACGGCTCCAGAGCGCCCTCGGGAATTGACTCAACCCGATTGACCAATGCGTCTATACGCGACTGGACTCCCTCCGATTCATTCAAAAGCATTGTCAGTCGCAATTCCAGCCAACGAAGACGCAAATCCAACGCCGCTGGCACAGAGCGATCATTCATATCCGCCAGGAGTGAACGCACACGCGCAAGCGCTGCTTCTAATCGGCCGTTTACCTGAAGCGCAAGCGCTACATTCCATTCCGCTTGCCATTGATCGGCAATAGGAATGCTCGCTTTGAAATCGGCTTCATCGATATGTTTCAGCGCCAGATCAATCTGCCCGGATCTGACTGCAGCGGTCACCAGAGGCAGAAAAAGAGTCCGGTTCCGTTCCGCATCTTCACTTTTTCCCCGAGCTAACTGGTAAAAGTCAACCGCATTGAAATAATCTTCGTTCAGGAAGTAGCAATCGCCAATCAACTGGTTAATTAACTGACGATCCGCCGGGACTTCGGATTGATCACGCATTTGGATCAGAAAATTGGCCGCTGAACGGTATTGAGGCGGATCCCTCTGTAGCGCTGCATAAGCCAGTAAACGGTAGACATTCGTAATTTTACTCAATCCCGGAAATTGCTCCAGCAGCAGCTTTGCATCTGCCTCAGCAACTGCGGTTTCACCACGCTCCAGAGCAAGTTGGCTGCGCAGATAGTACAATTGGCCGAGCAATGAGTGCGGCTCCTCGCTGTCAATTAGCACATTAAGAAAGTCTGCAAGTTCTGACTGTCCCGGGGAATTGTCAGCACTTGCGAGCAGTTGCAGAGCCGTCGACATTACCTCTCGATTTTTTCCTTCACGCAACAACGTCCTCAACGTTTCCCGGCCACTCAAAGTATCCACACCGTACAGAACACCTTTTAACAAAATCAACTGCTCGCGCTGCCGATTTTCATATCCGGCACCGACAGTTGCCAGTTCCTGGTTAATAATCTCGATCGCTTCTTCAACACGCCCCTGATTATGCAAGATGATGACGTACTGACGGACAAAGGGATACGCCGCAGCCGTTCCTGACAGACGCTCCCACCGATTATAGATATCCTTGATCAGCGACTCATCCGCAGGCGCCCGCAACAACTCTTCGCGTAAAATCAATCCATCGAAAAAAGCTCGCTGAGGCTCTGTCAAAGCCGCCTCTCTTGCTTGTTCAAATGCATGGGTTACCGCCTGCGACTCACCGGAAAGCTCCGCTTCAAGGCCTTTTAGCAGATAAAACCAGGCAATGTCTTCCGGAGCCAAATCTGATTGGTCGATTTGGCTCAGACTGCTTCTTAAAAGGACACTGTCCACCTTTCGGCCATTGCCGTAAGCGCTGACTGCCAAATAGAGATAAAAGGCAGCAGTTTTATTATCTGCGGGAACTCCTTCCAGTATCGCCCGCGCCGTCATGAACTCGCGTTGCGCGATCAGGGACTTTGCCAATTGAAGCTGTAATTGTGACCTTTCCTGCAACCCCATTTCCGGAACCTGCAAAAGATCTTGATACAAATCTTCTGCAAGATTCGCAAGCCCCGACTTTAATAACCGATCCGCTGCATCGATCTTCCAGTTCAGAACAAGCTTTTGTTCTTCTCCCAGTCTATTTATTTGTTCGTCCTGCAGGAGAACTTGACCCCTTAAAGCAGAAGTCAGTAATCCTGCCAAAAGCACGCTAAAAATATAATTTCGCTTTAGACGAGTACACACAACAAGGTTTAATAACAAGTAACACAGCAAATGAATGACAAAGAATCTCTTCAATAGTTGCAAAAAGATTCTCTTCCTATTTGAAAATAAAAAAGATGCTGCCCGTTTAGAACAGCATCCTTGCTAGTCAAATAAATCTAGGTTCAAAAAAACTATTCTTTGTCTTTTTCTACTTCTTCGATTTCAGTTGCTTCTTTAGCTTTAGATTCAACCTCTTCAACCTTTTCAGTAGCTTTATCTGCTTCTTTTGCAGCTTTTTCCTTCGCCTCATCGAGGCCTTTAGTAAATCCCCCCAGACCGGCATTTAAGGTTGCAGTTAATCCAATTAAGAATGCGATTAGTAAGTGTTTTTTATTCATAACGAGTAACTATATGTCATAACTATGTAAGCTATTGCAATAGATTTTATGAGCTATTTTAAATCAGGTAAGTGCTGCGCAACCACTGTTTCAGCCAACTCTCTTGCAGTACGGATGCTCTCAGTCCTGCGGCCACACTGAGCAACAACAATGCTGCCTTCCAGTATGATTTGCAGTTGTTCGGCCAAATGCTCCGGCTCTGAAACTCCTGCTTCTTCGGCGATACCTGTGAGATAATCCCGCATTTCCGATTTGGCTCGGGCGGCAATGGCAAATAATCGATCCGAACGCTGCTGAAATTCGTTGAGCGTTTTGATAAAGATGCATCCGGCAAAGTATGGCTTGGAAAACCACTCCTGATACAGATCAAAGCACGCTAAAAGCCGTTCGCCACCCGTTACCTCAATTTCCGAAACCCGGTGGCGTATACGATCCATCACCTGAGACTGATGTCTGCTTAAAACCGCTTCGATCAAACCTTCCTTCGAAATAAAATGTTTATACAGTGTACGCTTGGTAACACCGGACTTTGATGCAATCTCTTCGACTCCGGTTGCATGAAAACCATTCATCTCAAAAAGCCGTTCGGCCATCTCAAGAATCTTTTCACGTTTATCTGTGATTTTTTGAATCATCTAATTCTACATAATATTAACAAAGTAGTGCCAAGCGCTTCTTTCACATTAACTTATGTTTGTTTGAGAAGTTCCTGGCAAAAAAATTCCACGATCATGGAATAAACTTTCAGTGAAGTTATCCAATGTATACAGATCGGTATACATTTGGTCTGGACAATCAACACATAACAATAAATAAAAACCATAACATTATGAATCCACTAAAATACTTCCTCTTGGCAACCAGTACGCTCATTCTTGCAGCCACAACCAGTCTGGCAAAACCTGCAAGTGACTATGACCTGCCAGCAGCCGGCGGCTATGATCTCGTTAGCTATCATCAGGAAACAGGTCCGGTTCGCGGCAGCGGTTACCATGTAGCTCATCATAAAGGTATTGCCTATCTCTTTGCTAATAAAGAAAACAAGACTACTTTCGAAGCAAATCCGGAAAAATACTTGCCAGCCTACAACGGTTTCTGTGCCTATGGGGTGGCTGTCGGACAGAAATTTCACACCGACCCAACCATTTACGAAATTGTAGATGACAAGCTATACCTTAATCTGGACAGCGGCATTCAAAAGGAATGGTCTAAGGATATTCCGGGAAATATTGCTAAAGCAGATAAAAACTGGAAAACGTTACATAAATGATCTTTAATCAAACCAAACTAGAAAGGAACAAATAAAATGGCTAAAAACATAGAATCTACTAAAGCATTTGAGGCTTTAATCAACCAACCTGACTCTGTTGTCGCAGTCGACTTCTGGGCTCCATGGTGCGGCCCATGTCGCACCTTCGGGCCGGTCTTCGACCAAGTAGCAGAGGAAATCGGTGACGCAGCTGAGTTTGTGAAAGTCAATGTCGATGATCACTCGGAAATAGCTCGGAAGTATGGCATCCAGTCGATCCCGACAGTCCTCTACTTTAAGAATGGGGAGGTTGCCGACACGGTTAGCGGTGTTGAACCGAAAGATACAGTCGTCGATCGTGTACAAAAGCTTTCAGCTTAACCAATCGAATAAAAGAATATTCAATACGATCAAAAGCCCGCTCTTAAACCAGCGGGCTTTTTTATTGTTTAACGGGTTTCGGATTGAAACTTGTCTTATACCAAATAGAAAAAGTATTGAGTGAATATAGCAGCGGCATCTTGCCGCTGGCCCATAACAAACTAAGCGGCTGGAAGCCGCTTTTACGTAAATAGCTCAAACCTTTTTACATTTGGTATCATTTAGAAATCTCAAATCTTTGATTTCTAATTTCAAAGGTCTCAAGGCTTGCACCGAAGGCCCCAAAGATCATTACTGGAAACCGGCAATCCGTTAACCATACCAGCAATCATGAATCTACATATACTTCTTTGTTTATTCACTTCATTTATCCTGCTTTCCTGCTCCGCAAGCAGTAGTGAAAATGAATTCCGCAACTGGACAGATGTAAAGGGGCGCACCATGCAAGCGAAACTCGTAGAAGTCGATTTGGGTAAAAACGAAGCCATCTTTTTAAAAGATACCGGCAAGCGCTATCGCTTTCGGATCGATCAACTCAGTGAAGCGGATCAAGAATATGTTCACGCCCAAAAAGAGACACTCCCGGAAACTATTGAACCTGTTGCAGACCAGCGTACCAGTTTTGAAAAGGATATTGGCAAGGATCTGGTTCAATTCTCCGCTGGTCGCATGAAACAAGTGCAGGAAGCCGAACTGAGCCCCAAGGATTACTACGCGATCTACTACTCGGCACACTGGTGTCCTCCCTGCCGCGCATTTACGCCTCAACTCGTTAGCTTTTACAACAGCTATTCCAGAAAACACGACAATTTTGAGATTATCTTCGTAAGCAGCGACCGCAGTGAAAAGAAAATGGAAGACTACATGAAAACAGCCAATATGCCCTGGCCCGCTTTGCAATTTGATCAAAAGTCGCACCCTGCCACTCGCTATTCCGGCAGTGGTATTCCATGCCTGGTCCTGCTCGACAACAAAGGAAATGTTCTCGCCGACAGCTATGTCAATGGCCGATATGTAGGACCCACCCATGTAATGAACATGTTAAAAGAAAAGCTAGATTAGCCGCCGCTGAATCAACCTGTTTGCAATCTCCCTTGAGCCGCTTTTGATACCATTACATGACAACAGAATTAAGCGCCATCTATGAAGAGCTTGTACGCTTGAAAGCCGAAGGTGAAGAGCGCATCTACATGGAAGACAAGACCCTGGAATTGCTCAAGCCCACGCCAGCGCCTCAACCGGCATCGGCACAACTCAGTCAGGAATTACAGGGCCTGATCGAAAATAAGCCTTCCTCTGCGGAAAAGACAGTCAGGCAAGATCCCGTTGCAAAAAAATCGAATGCATTCGGCAAACCTCTGCCCACCGAAGCGCCAACGGTAGAACTTCCGGACGGAGATACTGAAACGCGCATGGCCTGGCTACGCGACAAAGTTGAAAATTGTCCCACCTGCAACGAACACCTCAGCAGCTTCGGGAAAATCGTCTTTGGAGTCGGCAATCCCAATGCTGATATTTTCTTCTGCGGCGAAGCGCCCGGAGCCGATGAAGAAAGAGCAGGGGAGCCCTTCGTCGGACCTGCCGGCAAATTGCTCACAAAGATCATCCAGGCAATGGGCCTGCAACGCAGCGATGTCTACATCGGCAACATCCTGAAATGGCGCCCGGAACACGACAAACCCTACGGTAATCGCCCCCCCACAATCGAAGAAATGAACTTCTGCCTGCCCTACCTGAGAGCGCAGATCAGTATAGTGCATCCCAAAGTCATCGTAGCTCTGGGAAACACCGCCGTCACCGGATTACTCGGCCCCGATCCAAATCGCAAACTCAGCCAGATTCGCGGAAAATGGCATACTTTCGGCGACACACCGCTAATGATCACCTTTCACCCCTCCTACCTATTGCGCAACGGCACGATGGGCACCAAACGCAAAGTCTGGGAAGATATGCTGAAAGTCATGGAAAAAACAGAAATGGCAATCAGCGAAAAGCAACAGGGATTCTTTTTATCAAAGAGCTGATTCAGCCTTATAGTTCTACTTTATTATGTCGAACCTTTGCTAATTTGAGGCAAGTAAGACCAAATCTAAGAAGGTCTGAGTGATTTACTCATTTATCAAAATCCAAATCCTCATCGTACCGAGCGTAGCGACATGACCAATCGCAATCGATTTGGATTGGTCTTTGTCACTTCGTTCGGTACGATGAGGATTTCGACTTTGGATCCATAGTCGCAAACCTTCCTAGAGATGGTATTAGAGTTTGAGTTAGTTGTAAGGACATCTTCGCCAAAGCGATACACCTAAATATGAAATTCACTCTTTCACTGTTTATGATCGCGACACTCCTATCCAATATTCTTAATGCTGATACACTTGAAATCGGAAGTTCGGCTCCGAAGGTATTCACTGTTGATTACGAGGGTAATTCCCTCGACCTGAATGCTGAACTAAGCGACGGGATTGTCGTCGTATTCTTTTATCCTAAAGCAATGACGCCGGGATGCACGATGCAGGCCTGTAGTCTTCGCGATGCCTGGGATGAACTCCAGGAACGTGATGTCAGGGTATTTGGTGTTTCATCGGATACGGCCAAAACCCAATCAGCCTTTCGCAATAAACATAAGTTGCCATTTACGCTCATAGCCGACACAGATCAGGTTGTTAGCAAAGCATTTGGCAAAGGCAGATGGAGTCGCCAAGCCTATATTTTCAAAGATGGCAAACTGGTCTGGAAGGATTTAAAAGCTTCGACCGCAAAACAGGCAGAAGACGTGCTCAAAGTTCTTGAGAATCTTGAGTAGCGTCATCTACAAAGAAAAATGCTTCGGCCAGTGCTTGTTCCAAATGGAGCGATTTTAGCGGGACATGGACGAGTTCATCGCTTTCGCCAAAGTTAGCCTTCAGCTCACTCCGTAGGCCATCCTCAAATCTACTAAACACAAAATAGTGCTCACTATCGTAGATAAATTTCATTTCCAGTGAATGCGTTGAATCCTGCTTCGTCGTATCCAACTGAAATTCGGGTTGGAAAGCCATATCTTTTTCACGGCTCCTGCACTCATCCAGGCAAGACCTCACCCAATCCAACAAGGAACGACCTTCTCCTGATGCTCCCGAATAGCATACCCGGACTGTTTTTAATCCATCGCAAATATCCTTGACCGGATACCGGCTCAAAAATTGACCGATAATCTGTCGTACCGGCAGCAGGCTTGCTTCAGCCAGATCGATGATTGAATACGTATCCGGGCAACCCGACGCGATCAGCTCACTCAATTCATTCGAACGATCAAAAACACAGCGGCACACTCCAAGCTTTTGCGCAAAATCGAGATAATTTTTAGCCTGTTCTAAAGATACCTCGCTAAACCAGTAGTAGGTCGGCAAATCCCCCTCAAGCCATACGGATACCTGATTAAAGAGATGTTTTATCTCCGAGGGGTTATAACGCAAAATCGAAGCTTCACAGCAACACCTCTCACGATGCGACTCGCCAATATAGCACTGGCTGAAAAGCTTGCTCTCCATTGCACTGCCCATCTTAGCAGTTGATGGGCAAAGCACTATGATACGACACGGATAGCGCTGGGCAAACTTTACCAACTTATCAAATCGTTCGCGTGCAGGCTCCGGCTTAATGTTCAAGCCAAAGTGCAGCACAACATTCATCTGTGATGCATGAACCGAAAGTGGCGAATCAGGCTCGTCTGTCTTCCACATTGAAGCAAGCTGGCTGGCTACCTCTCGGATCGGGAGCACGATCCCGGGCAATACATCAAACACTTCAGCCATTACAAATTGTCATCGTTTTAAAATCCAACCCTACATGATCCATCAAGGCTTTCAACCGGAACGACGCCATTGGTGTTCTCTTTCCTGCAGCATATGATCACTCTCAACCGGCCCCCAGGATCCGGAAGCATACTCTTTCAGGCCGTCTGCGCCGGATGCTTGCCAATGCTCCAGGATCGGAGTGATCAGCTTCCAGGACGCTTCGGTCTCATCTCCGCGAATAAAAAGCGTACTATCGCCAATCATCGCATCAAGAATCAGACGCTCGTATGCTTCAGGCGTATTGGAACCAAAGGTAGTTGCATAGCGGAAGTGCATCTTCACCGGCTGAGTGCGCGTCTCCAGACCGGGTACCTTGGAGTTCATCACCAACGTGACACCCTCGTCCGGTTGGATTTGGATCACCATGGTATTTTGTGCCAGATCAAACTTGTCTCCCTCTGAAAACAGGATACCCGGAGGCCGTTTGAACTGAACAGCAATCTCGCTGACACGCCGAGCCAGGCGCTTCCCTGAACGAATGTAAAAGGGAACACCCTGCCATCGCCAGTTATTGATCGACAATCTCAGCGCCGCATAGGTCTCCGTGGTAGAATCCGTCGGTATGCCCTCTGCATCCGTATACGCCTTAACTGACTCTCCGTCGATCAGACCCTCCGTGTAGCGGCCACGCACGACATCGCCTCTCTCCGAATTCAGTCTGAGTGGTTGGATCGCTTTCAGCACTTTTACCTTCTCATCACGAATCGATTCCGGATCCAGCGAAACCGGTGGCTCCATTGCCGTAAGTGCAACAAGCTGCATAGTATGGTTCTGGATCATATCGCGCAGCGCACCACTGGAATCGTAGTACCCGCCACGCGTCCCGACTCCGAGACTTTCCGCTACGGTAATCTGTACACAATCGACATATTCACGATTCCACATCGGTTCAAAAATCGAATTTGCGAACCGCTGCACCAATAAGTCCTGCACCGTTTCCTTACCCAAGTAGTGATCAATGCGATAAACCTGCGACTCATCAAAAACCTCCCGAATCGTCGCATTCAATGCTCTGGCGGACTCTAAATCACGTCCGAAGGGCTTTTCAATAATCACCTTTGCAGCTAATTTTGTATGCTCATGCATTTTAGCCATACCGCTGCTTCCAAGATTTTGGATAATCGGCTCAAAAACACTTGGCGGGGTCGAAATGTAAAAGAGACGCTGTACAGCCCTTCCCAGATCACGCTCAATCGTATCAATCTTCTTCGCCAATGAAATGAAGGCAGCTTTATCATCATAGCCGCCCACATGGTAAGTCATACTCTGCCGCACTCGATCCCAGACTTCCTTGTTTAAAGACCTGCGAGAATACCGGTCGATCGCCTCATCCATAGTTGTACGAAATGAATCATCAGCGATTGACTTGCGGCCAAATCCGACCAGATAAAACTCATTGGGCAATAAATTATCCAGGCAAAGATTGAAAATGGCAGGCACCAGCTTGCGAGTCGTCAGATCCCCGGAAGCTCCAAAAATAACGACAACCGTAGGTGGCGCTCCACGATGTTTGCTAAGTCCTTTTAGAAAAGGATGTCTGGATTCGGCTGTCATGATAAAGTAGGTTGAACTGAAAAATGCTTATTGAAAAGCGGCACGTTTGAATAGTGCCGCACATCACCCTTGCCGTTTTTACAAATAGAGACGTCGATAATGTCAAAGCGGAAGTGCTTTGGTGGCTCCTTTAGCCGCCTCAGATAGCGACAGCAAGCCCGCCGTAATTTCTTCTTCTTATGACGATCCACCGAGTGATACCCGGAAATCAGAGCATCCTCCGAACGCGATCGCACCTCAATAAACACAAGAACTTCGCCATTCTGGCAGATCAGATCAATCTCATCTCGCCGGTAGGACCAGTTTTGGACAATTATACGATAGCCCAACTCACGCCGACAATGCTCCGCAGCCAGATCTTCGCCAAACCTGCCACGCTCTGACCGCGTACTTTCTTCTGGCAAGCCAGGCGTTCGAATATCAAAAAAATAAGAACGTATCCGACCAATTAGATTCACAACAAAACACTCAGGCAAAGAAACCATTATGGCAAGTCATAGATATATTATCGTTGGAGCCGGACTTGCCGGCTGCCTCACTGCCTGGCGCCTGGAACAGGCAGGACAAGATGTCCTTCTACTTGGCAGCACCCGGCTGCCGGGCGCCTCTGAAGTCGCCGGTGGCATCATCAACCCGGTGACCGGCCGCTGGATGACAAAATCATGGAGATTTGATGAGTGCATTGCACACGCTGTCGACACCTATCGTGAACTGGAACGGCAGTTTAATATCCACATCTACCATCCTGTTCCCTTTATTCGCTATTGTCAGAATACCGCAGACGTAAAACTCATCCAAAGACGCATGCGTAATCCGCGCTATTCCAACGTACTGGGTGATTACATCCCCGTCGCAACAAACCGGACTATCCTGACGGATACACATGGCAGTTTTCAGGTGAAACAGGCGGGTCATGTGAAGCTGCCGCTACTGCTGACAACACTCCGAAATCACTTTGCAAAACAGGGAATCTTCCGGGACAGCATCTTCGACTACACTAGCCTAAAAAAAGAAGATGGTCACTGGCATTATCAGGACCTGACAACCAATCACATAATCTTCTGCGAAGGCACCGGCATCCGTGACAACCTCTGGTTTAATCAACTACCACTCACACCCGTCAAAGGCGAGACGCTAACCTTTCACTGCCCGACTCTCCAATTGCCACACACGATCTACCATCGCGGCCAATGGCTTCTCCCCGTTGAGGAAGGCCACTTTCGTATCGGCGCCACCTACGATGATCAGGATTTATCAGAAACGCCAACTGAAATCGGCAAACGGAAACTCCTTGCCGCTGCACGGTCATTCATTGCACCACAACATACCCCGGAAGTTAAACAACAGACGACCGGATTACGCCCCTGCACCCAGGACTTCCGTCCGTTCATCGGCAGTCACCCTACGCTTCCGGGACTGCATATCATAAATGGCCTTGGCTCAAAAGGCGCTTTGCTGGCCCCGGCAATGATCCGTAACTTTCTGACCCATTTGCTCAAAGGCGAACCGCTCGACCGTGAAATCAACTGCGCTCGCTACTTCAAATAACCCGCAAACAGGAACATTTCCATGCGCCTTACCGAACGCGTCCATCATTATCTGAATACACAGCTGAAACCCGGTGACCATGCAATTGACGCCACTGCCGGCAACGGCCATGACGCTGCACACATGGCCTCACTCGTTGGTCCCAAAGGCCAAGTCATTGCCATTGATATTCAAAAGGCAGCAATCGACACCACCCGCGAACGGCTAAACACCCGAGGATGCTCGGCACAGGTTCAACTGCTAACCGGTGAGCATTCGTCAATCTTGCAATCACTGTGCTCGAAACATGCTCAGACGATCTGCGCAATCACCTTCAACCTCGGTTACCTTCCCGGAAGCGACAAACACATCCGAACGACTCCGGAAACAACACTCCGGGCGCTGGATGCAAGCCGACAATTGCTCAACCCCAAAGGACTGCTGTTAGTCACCGCCTACCGTGGACACGAAGGCGGCCAGGCCGAAGCAAACGCTGTAGCCGGATGGATGGAGACACTACAGGCCGAAGGATGTTCGGTTGAAAGCTACACCCCCGCGACCCAGGGAACCCGCACACCTCCGATACTCTGGATAATGAGCCTCGGGGCCAGCTCCGAGACATTTGGAATTCAGGTTTCGACCAGATAGCCGAGCTTGCGCAGGTGTGTGCGGACCAGTGCGAGGTTCTCCTGAGCTATCGCAATGCGATGTCCTTCCACTCGCAGTGTAAGCTTTCGCAGGACGGGGTTTTGCATAAAGTGTTGTTGCAGATCCGGGCGGTCGGCAAGGGTGAAGATTTTGAATTTGTTTTCCGCTATCAGAGCGGATTTCTCGGCTTCCAGTGAAGCCAGGAATTGCTGCCAGTTTTCGGGCAGTTCCACTCCGATTCGCTTGCGGAAATCCGCAACGCGATGTTTTACATCTTTCGGCCTCTGGCAGCCTTTAAGCATGCTAGCCCGTGTCATACGATAAAATTCGGGCGCAACTGCCTCCATGAAATCTTTGAGTGCAAGTTCGGTCACAGGATCAATGTTGCGACAGGTGACATGCAGTTGCTCGGGGTGTAGCCGCATGGTGGCTACTTTACGGCTGCTTTGTTTTAGTGTGAGTTCGGAACTAAGTCCGAAAGCATAGGCGCCAATGTCGGTAAGCCGTACTGCATGTGCCCCATCAAAAGGCGTGAGGTAGGGGTTTTTATAAGTATTGAATGTTTTATTGATCGGGGGAGTAAAGGCCAGTTCAACAAAACCAAATGCGGAGAGCAGAAATGCCACGCCGTCAATGAGCGGGTCAATGCCGACTGTTTTTAAATTGGTAAGGTCCAGTATATACGTCCTTTCATATTTGTGCTGACTCTTGGCTAAAACAGCTTCAAAGCAGTACATATTGCAATCGAAGAAAAGTACATCCATGTTCCGATAGAGTCGCATGGTTTTGAGGTTTTCCAAAGAGACCCAAGCGCCAGGGGGAAGTTGCCCGAATATTGAGAACAGCCTGGAAATAGCTTCCGCGTCAAACATGTCTTCGTAGTATTTGTAACGTCTTTTTAGATGCCCCAGCAGCCATTTCTCAATCATGTCTTCGTCGTCCTGAAGGGCTTTTAGTATATCTTTGAAAACATTTCCCTGAATTTCAGGCGCGGTCAGTTTACCCATCAGGGAGCCATCGAATCCTTCAATATAGTCAAGAAGGATGGTATGTCGCATCAGCGAAAGTTCGGATTTCTTATCTTCCTCGGAATACCACTCGCCGGATTCGGTCATACTTTCGGCTTTACGAATACTGGCTTTGGTAAAAGCACCTTTCTGAGTCCGTTTTACAATGCCTCGTTTCAGAAAGTCGACTAATTGACTCAGGTCTGCCACAATGCTGGGAGATGTATCAAAAACCGTATACTTATTGTTGGTAATGTCTGTGTCCAACAGCGGTTGTATCTTATAGCCTTCAGGTTTTGGGAAATAGAGTATTAACCATTTTCGAATAGCTGGCGGGATACAGACCAAGTCTGTCAGGGAATGTTCGGTTGTATAATAGAAGTCGTTATCATGGCGCTGCTTTATGGCAATGAAAGGAAATTCCTTCCGGATTACATAACTATCCATTGTCCATTTGCTTGGAGCTGGTTTTTTCTGGACGATGTCAAATCCGAGTGCTTCATTTGCCTCCTGTGCCTCCATGGAATCCTGCCACAGCAGCAATTCATAAGCCTGATAGACTTCTTTTGGCAATGTCTTCAGGAATAAACGAGAGTCTTCCGGATTTTTGGTAAGACTCATGAAGGCTTGGACCATGTCCGCTTTTACAAGCTGCTTTTTTGGCGGCGTTTGCTTTTTTACATCATAGAAAAAGGATGCGTACAAAGAACGAAGTTCAGCAGCGGAAAGTATTTTGGTGAAGATTTCTTTGAGGTTACCGTAAAAGGCGTGTTCATTGCTGTAGTTGATTTGCATGACGATCTAGGCGCTGAAGAGGGTTTCGATGTCTTGTTCGGATAGGGATTTCAAGGCGACACCATCGGAACTGACTACCTGATCAACAAGATTCTTTTTCTGTTGCTGTAGCTCTCGTATCTTCTCTTCGATGCTATCTTTGGCGATGAGCCGGTAGGTGAATACGGTATTCTGTTGACCGATGCGGTGAGCGCGGTCGACAGCTTGTGCTTCAGCCGAAGTATTCCACCATGGGTCCAGTATGAAGACTGTGTCGGCGGCAGTTAAGTTGAGCCCTACGCCACCGGTTTTTAAACTCATGACGAAAACCTTTGTCATGGGGTCTTTTTGAAAGGATTCGACAAGTGATTCACGGTTGGTCGTCGCGCCGGTCATACGAAGGTGTTTGATCTCTTTTGTATCGAGGGCAGCACAGACTTGTTCGACACCTGCAATGAAATTACTGAAAACCAGACATTTGTGTCCGTTGCTTACGGCTTCGTCCAGGGCTTCGAGCAGGCGGTCACTTTTGGCTGATCTGATCTGGCCTTCGGTCTTTGATTCCGGTACTGTGGCTATCTGACGAAGCTCAAGCATGGCCTCCAGAATTACAAACTGGCTTTTGGCGATGCCGTTTTTCTTAATTTCGCCGTCAATGATCGCCTTATAGAAAAGGCGGCGGTCTTCGTAATGTTTTTTCTGTTCTGTTCCCATCTCGACATAGAGAACCTGCTCGACTTTTGGCGGCAAATCTTTGACGACATCGCCTTTTAAACGGCGCAGGACGAAGGGGTATATTTTCCGGCGCAATTCGTTGGCAACCGTATCGTCATTCTCCCTTTGGATGGGCTGAGTGTAGTCACGATCAAAGTCTGCAGCGCTGCTGAACATGGCAGGATTGAGAAACCGGAAAAGAGTGTAAAGCTCACCAAGGTTGTTTTCTATGGGCGTGCCTGAAAGTGCGAGACGAAAGTTTGCTTTCAGGGAAAGTGCGGCCTGTGCAGTCTGTGTGTTCAGGTTTTTGATTGCCTGGGATTCATCTAGGATGACTGCGTGAAAGTGTGTCTGCGTGATGGTTGCAATGTCCGAACGCAGCGTCCCGTAAGTGGTGAGAATTATCTGGTTTTTTAAAGCAGTCGTCCAGTCGCGTGCGGTAGAATGGTGGATGCAGTGAGTCAGTCCGGGAGCGAAGGTTTCCAATTCTCGAGCCCAGTTGAACAAAAGACTGCGGGGCATCACTATCAGTGTCGGCTTTTTGACTTTGGGGTACATTCGGCTGAGCAGGGCGATGGTCTGTATGGTTTTTCCTAGGCCCATATCGTCGGCCAGACAGCCGCCCAACTTATGATTGTAAAGGTAGTCGAGCCACTGCAGGCCGGCTTTCTGATAAGGACGAAGTTTTCCGGAAAAACGCGGCAGTGTTATCTTGCGATCGGCAATCGTATTGAATCCGGCAAATACCTCGCGCGATTTTTTAAAGTTTGTATCGGCTGTATTTGCATCGATTAACTCTTCTAACAGTGGCAGATCAAAAAAAGAAACCTTCAATCCGTCTTTGCGTTTTTTGAACAGCCGGTTCAACCGCGCCATGTATGTATCGTTCAAAACGGCCTGAGTCCCGTCGCTCAAAGTTATATAGCGGTTTTTCTGATATTGTTTTAGTGCATCAAGCAGAGAGATGTGTTCTTCCTCTATTTCCAATGTCCCTTCGCCCTCGAAAAAATCGATCCCGCTACCGATCTTAAGATGAAGCTTCGGTTTTGAATGGGTGATTTTATACCGGCGCAGCTTTTCTGCTCCGAAGAGGGTAAACTGACCGGTAAAGTCTGCCAGATGCTCAGTCAGGAATGCCTTTGCCAGATCCGGTCCGAGAACAAAGCCACCGTCGTCACATTCGGTAAAATAAGCATCGGAAGACTTTTGGCGCCGGTCCAGCCGTTGCATTTTTGCAATCAGTTCCATCTGGGCCAAATGTGAAACTTCATAGTCCACATCGCTCAATCGGACGGTTTTTGTCGTTGGATCAATATGTGCGATGCGAGACAGGTCGTAATCGCGGACGAACTCGATGCTTAGATTTGGCAGGACATCGGCCAGTGCAAGGTAAAGCGCTGCGTCTTCATCCACTTCGCGGAACAGAATCGCCGGTTGGGCTGGTATGGAGTTTCCCGCTTCAACAGAAAAACCGGGATATTCAACCATCACCTCTGGAAATGAAGAGGTAAAGAGTGACAGGAAGGTTTCGAGTTGGGCAATTGGGACGGTTTCCTGAAACAGGGAAGCAGAACGGAAGCTATACCCAATTGGGTTTATTGCGTAAAGCTTCCGATCATTCAGAATACAGCTGTCTGTTACAAAGTGCGGTTTCCCGAGAGCTAGTTCGTCTTCCTGGTCTCCGCGCAGAGCATAGCTTGTCTGCACTGCTGTATAGTCTTGAGAGGAATTCGACTTGGTCGGCTGTAACGTCAGAGCCAGGCTATAACGCTCTGAGTCAGTCGTCAGAGGCTGCATGCGCTTGTCGACCAGTTTGTCTGAATCCAGCAGCATGATTAGCAAATTTGCTTGTCGTGCGATGGTCAAAGCACCGGACGCGTTTTCCTGGGCGCCCCAGTGAAACTCCGGCTCCTCTTCCGCAGATGCTTGTTGATAAGCCTTTACCCAGTCGCGTTCGCGGCCACTGTAGGCCCGGTAGTTCGGTTCAACCGGCTTACCCGCTTTGTCAACGGCTTGAAGCCACCAGCCATCATCATCTTCGCCAAGCATGAAAAACAGGGTTCCGGCGTAACTCGTTGTCGTACGCTCGAAGGCCGGACGCCTTAACGAATCAAAGAGTGAGAGGTCCATGGGCATGAATAAACAAAGAGAAAAAATAAAAATCACTAGAAATCGTCAATGTGTTTCTATCTGCTACAGGATATGAATACCTCGAAGCTTACTTCGTTCACTTTTTTAAGCATTCGTTTGTCGTTCTTTTGCCAGTAGAGATGATCTTCCCAAGCTCGGTCAGAAAACATGCGCATGTTTTTTACTTGAAGATTAAATGAAAGTTCGTCAGCGAGACAGTCGAAGCTTGCTAATTGTTGCGGCGTCGATTGTTTAAACTTCTAAATCAGGAGAAGTGCCGGAGTGGCCGAACGGGGCTGACTCGAAATCAGTTGTGCCGGAAACGGTACCGGGGGTTCAAATCCCTCCTTCTCCGCCAATGCTTTTTAGGCTTCCGGATTGAGAACCCCTTGCCGTTCAGCAAATTGCAGAATCAGAACGACTTAATTTCCGTTAAAGGGTGTTTTTACAACACAACTCAAAGCAACTCAGCACAACTCAATTCAAGCCAATTGCCTTAATTATGCCTTAACTGAGAACAGAGCGGCATATCTGGTTTTCTTTCAAAAAGGCCACTTAAAACCTGTTTAAAGTCGATTAAGCAATAGTGATGTAAATGCGAGTTTGATCATCGCAATTGAGGTTCTAAGGTTCTAAATTCGATGTTTAGGATTCCGAAAAGACTTGAAGCAAAGTCACTGAAAGGCAGTGTACCTTCTTCAAAAACCAAACAAACAGATTAACCTTTATGAAGACACTTAAATTTGCAGTTCTCCCCGGTGATGGCATTGGGCCGGAAGTTATGGAAGTTGCCCTTAAGGTGCTTGAAGCAATCGGTAAACAGTTTGATTTCACGCTGGATTACACCGAAGCTGATATTGGCGGGATCGCCATTGACAATCACGGGACTGCATTTCCCGATAGCACGAAGAAGATTTGTGAAGACTCGGATGCCATTCTGTTCGGTTCCGTTGGTGGCCCCAAGTGGGAATCACTGCCCCCTGCCGAACAGCCGGAACGCGCGGCCCTGTTGCCAATTCGTAAGGAATTTTCCCTATACGCAAACGTACGCCCCGGTCTTCTCTATCCGCAACTCACCGCTGCTTCGCCGCTCAAAGAAGAACGCATTCCCAATGGCATAGACATCGTCTGTATTCGCGAACTGACCGGCGGCATTTATTTCGGCCAGCCAAAATCGACGACCACACTTGATAACGGTGAGGAGCGGGCGATCGACACCATGGTTTACAAGACCAGTGAGATTGAGCGCATCGCGCAGGTTGCCATCGATACGGCAAAAGCCCGCAAGAATCGAGTCTGCTCCGTTGACAAAGCCAACGTCCTGGAAACATCGGTACTGTGGCGCAAGGTTGTGACTGCATACTTTGTAAAACACGCACCTGAAATTGAGCTAAGCCACATGTATGTAGACAATGCTGCCATGCAATTGGCCCGCGACCCAAACCAATTCGATGTGCTTTTTACGGAAAACATGTTTGGTGATATCCTCTCGGATGAAATGGGAGTTATCTGCGGTTCACTCGGCATGCTTGCATCGGCCAGCCTGGGCGCTGAGAAGAACCGCCTCGATTACCCGTTTGGACTCTACGAACCCTCCGGTGGTACCGCGCCCGACATTGCCGGGCAAGGCATTGCCAACCCCTGTGCGCAGATTCTTTCCGCCGCGCTAATGCTGCGTTACAGCTTTGGTGAGCTCGAAGCTGCGACCGCCATAGAAAAAGCCGTGGAAAAAGCTGTCACCGGTGGCACCCGCACGGGCGACATCGCCTTTGGCTTGAAACCAGTCAGCACTGAAGAAATGGCAAAAGCGATTTGTGGGAACGTCGAACATTGAACGTCGAACTTCGAGTATTGAAGTGCTCCGTGGTGAGATCATCTACATCACCTATGGCAAATCACGCCGAAGCCCAGGCTGCCGAATCCGCCAAAGACTTTATCCACAAGCTAAAGATTTCGTTGAAAGAACTAAGAGAGACTCTAAAGATGGCTAAAACTAATCAACCGTTTACCACTTGTTGAAGAGTCCGGCTTACTTGAAAAAGCTCCTAGTGAAACCGATCAACTCAAAATCCAAAAGTAAACAGTAACCAACTCATCATTCAATATTCGACGTTCAATGTTCGAAGTTCGATGTTCAACGTTCCCACAGATGAAATCCGCCGAAATTCGCCAGTCATTCCTCGACTTTTTTGCTTCAAAGAAGCATATCATCGTGCCCTCGGCATCGATCATGCCGAGTTCGCCGAACCTGCTTTTCACCAACGCCGGGATGAACCAGTTCGTGCCCTACTTCCTCGGCGAGCGCGAGGCGCCGTACACGCGTGCTGCCGATACACAGAAGTGCATTCGCGCCGGCGGAAAACATAACGACCTCGAAGATGTCGGGTTCGATACCTATCATCACACCTTTTTTGAAATGCTGGGCAACTGGTCCTTTGGCGATTATTTCAAAAGAGAAGCTATCGAATGGGGCTGGGAACTGCTAACCAAAGTCTGGGGATTCCCGGTAAATCGGCTCTATGCCACCATTTACAATCCGGAAGCAGGCGACCCTGCGGAGTTTGACCAGGAAGCCTATGATTTCTGGAAAGCGATCTTTGAAGCCGAGGGCCTGGATCCAGCCGTGCATATTGTCAATGGCAACAAGAAAGACAACTTCTGGATGATGGGAGAGACCGGACCCTGTGGCCCCTGCTCTGAAATTCACATCGACCTGACTCCAAACGGAGATACCGGAGGTTCACTGGTCAATGCCGATTCACCCTGGTGTATTGAGATATGGAATCTGGTGTTTATCCAGTTTAACGCCAACGAAGACGGCACCTTTTCAAATCTCTCTGCCCGTCATATCGATACCGGCATGGGCTTTGAGCGAGTGGCCGGGATATTTGCAACGACGAAGAATTTTACCGATTTCAGCAATCCGCCCAGCAACTATAACAGCGACCTGTTTGACCCCATTTTTGAGCATCTGTCCAGGCATTGCGATCATACCTATGGCTACACGATGCCGGAAGATCGCAACGACATGAGCGGCCCCGAACACAACGATTGCGCCTTTCGGGTAATCGCCGACCACGTGCGCACGCTTTCTTTTTCGATCGCCGACGGTATCTTGCCGGGCAACGAAGGTCGCAACTACGTGCTGCGCCGTATCCTGCGACGGGCCGTAATGTTTGGCAAACGACTGAACATGCCCGAAGGCTTTTTCTCGAAACTGGTCCCGATCGTCGTTCGCATGATGTCTGATCAATTTCCGGAATTATACAAACAGGAGACCGTCATCATCAAAGTAATCGCTTCCGAGGAAGCTGCTTTCAATAAAACGATCGACCGCGGTCTGCAACTCTTCGAAAAGCTCGCTACCAATGGCGCCATAACCGGACGCGAAGCATTCACACTCTACGACACCTATGGTTTCCCACTCGATCTCACCGAACTGCTTGGTCGCGAGCGCAAGCTGATCATTGATACCGAAGGCTTTGAAACCTGCATGGAAGAGCAGCGGCAGCGCGGGCGTACCTCTCAGAAAAAACAGGTCATTCGCGCTCAGGATACAAACGAAAACGAACCGACCGAATTTGTCGGCTTCGACGAAGCCCATCTGACTGACTGCGAAGTTACCTTAAAGGAAATTCAGGTTGATGAAGATGACAGCGTCTGGGCAATATTTGACAAAACTCCCTTTTATCCGGAAATGGGCGGACAAGTCGGAGACCTCGGCATAATTGAAGGGCCTAAAATGTCCTTTCTGGTTACCGACACACAAAAAGATGCCGCAGGACAGATCGTCCACCGGCTCGAACTCAATACAGAAGCAGCAAAAAACAAATTCGACCCCACTTCACTGCCCAGGGAAATCACAGTAAAAGCAAGTGTTTACATAGAGCGGCGGCAGGCCATCCAACGCCACCACAGTGCAACACATATAGTAAACTGGGCGCTGCGCGAAGTACTCGGCAATCATATTCGACAGGCCGGATCACTGGTGACCAAAGAGCGTCTGCGGTTCGATTTTGCCCATTACGAAGCATTGTCTTCAGAACAGCTTGCAGAAATCGAGCAGAGGGCGAACGACGCAGTTATCGTAAACTCCGAAGTCAACACCTACGAGACTCCTTACGATCAAAAGCCGGACGACGTAGTGGCGGTTTTCGGTGAAAAATATGGCGCCACCGTTCGCGTCGTCGATATCGGCGGCTTTTCAAAAGAGCTTTGCGGCGGGACCCACGTGCAATCAACCGGAGAGATCGGATTGATCAAAATCGTATCCGAAGGCAGCATTGCCACCGGCACACGTCGCATCGAAGCGGTTTGCGGGGCGACGGCTGCCAATCTAATGCGCCAGACATATAATCAGGTACACGAACTCGCCGGCAAACTAAAGTGCAAGCCGGAAGATATTGGCGAAAAGCTTGAATCCCTCATTGACCAACGCAAAGAAGTAGAAAAAGAACTCAAGCGACTGCAGCAAAAAGCAGCGGCAAACCAGGCCGGCGAACTCGCGGCAAAAGCGACCGGCCTCGCCGAGGGCCTGAAAGCGCTTGTCTCCGTCACCGAAGCGCCCAACCCGAACGAGCTTAAAAACATGGCAACCGCACTTGGACAAAAGCTCGGTGAAAGCATTGTCGTGCTCGCTAGTGAAGTTGGCGATAAAATCAGCGTTGTCGCCGTCTCAAGTCCCAAAGCAGTGGAACAGGGCTACAAAGCGGGCGATATTGTCCGTGACCTGACCGCCAAGCTTGGAGGCAAAGGCGGCGGCAAGCCCAATTTCGCCATGGGCGGCGCCCCAAACGATGGCACCCTTGCAGGTGTGGTCGATGGTTACACCTTGTGACTCTGTGAGATTATTTTTTCTCCCTGAGTAACTGATAGTAAAGTAACCCTGTAAGCGCCAGGGCATGTTCAATCGTTTGTTCACGAACCCATTCAAATACGTCTTCTTCAGACTGTACACGCACCTCAATCTCTTCGTGCTCGTCCCAGTCCGTTCCTGCACCATCCAGCTCGACCTTATCAGCAAATACAAAATGGCAGTGATTATTCAGGATTGCAGGATTGGGTCGGCAGCGGCCAATATATTCACCACTCTGCGCTTTGTAACCGGTCTCTTCGCGTAATTCGCGCAGACCGGCCGTAACCGGATCTTCTCCGGCATCAATAATTCCACCCGGCAATTCCCAGGAAAGTGCATTGCTGCCACAGCGAAACTGACGTATCAGGACCAGTTCACCCTTAAGTGTACGGGCAATCACAATCACCCAGTCGCGTGAATCCAGATAGTAGAATTCGTTGTCATCTTCCTTTCCGGGACAACGATAACGCCGCACTCTCAAGTCCCAGACGCGGCAGGCATTGAGCAATTGATCGTCCAAAAGCTCCCATTCACTCGGCGCAGTGACCTCGTCTTGATCAGGCATTACTTGGACGGGATCGTGATTTTCTGGCCAATTGCCAGGCGCCTGGGGTCAGCATTCGGATTTGCATCAATAATGGCCTGCAACGAAATGCCAAACCTGGCTGCAATCTTGCCAAAAGTGTCTCCTGATACAATGACGTAGGTACGCTCCGTTTCAGCTTTTGCCGAAGGTTTATCGGCGCTATTGGGGGGTTGGGTTGCCTGCGCCTTTGAATCCGTTGCAACTACTTTGGGCTGTAACATTCTGGCCTTGATTGCATTTAACTGCTTAGCTATTTTTATAATCTGCTCACGATTTTTGTTCAATTCACCAGTGAGTTCTTTAGTCTTCTGTTCACTCTGAGAATTATAAACACGCAGCCGATTAATTATCTTTCCCTGTTCCGCAATCTGGTTCTCCAGTTTCGCAATACGAGCATCGTAAAAGCTCACCGTCTTTTCTATTTCCGCCGTGCTGGTCGCACTGCTCTGCATTGAAGTATCGATTGAATTGAGACGTTTGTTGGCATTGAATCCAAAATACAAACCAGCCGTACCCAGCACAATACCCAACACTGCAATTGCAATTGGGATCATGTTGCCGGAAGGCTGTAAAGCGTCTTCGTCCGTAGATTCGTAGTTCATAATTCGCAAAAGCTAGGTAAGTTTGACAGATTGTGCAAGCAAGGCTTTGAACATCTAAAGTTGAGTTTTTAATTCCTAACTTCTAACTCTCCTCTTCAATAATGAATTTACTATTTCGCCCGGATTCAGAACAGGTGCTCAGTGTCACCGAACTAACTCGCCAGATCAAAGTTCAGTTGGAAAACTGCTTTACTCAGCTTTGGGTACAGGGTGAGGTATCCAACCTGCGACGACAAAGTTCAGGGCATATCTACTTCTCACTGAAAGATTCCGGAAGCCAACTGCCCTGCGTGCTCTTTGCCCGTGATGCAATCCAGCAAGACTTCGATCTGGCAGATGGGATGGAAGTCATGCTGTTTGGCAACCTTTCGATTTACGCCCCACATGGCCGCTATCAGTTGATTGCAAAAATCGCGCTCAAAAGCGGACAGGGACAACTGCAACTGGCATTCGAACACCTAAAACGCAAACTTGCTGCTGAGGGCCTGTTTGAAAAGAAACGCAAACAACCCCTGCCAACCGTCCCAACACGTATCGCTGTAATAACATCGCCTACCGGCGCCGCTATTCGCGATTTTCTAAGCATACTGCAACGACGCCATTACAAAGGAGAAGTCGTTATTCTTCCCGTACGTGTGCAAGGCAAAGAAGCGGCTGAAGAACTCACGCAAATGCTCGAATACGCAGCCGCAAGCGACACATTTGACCTTGCTGTCCTTACCCGCGGCGGAGGCAGCATCGAAGACCTCTGGGCATTTAATAACGAAACACTTGTCCGAAGCATTGCAAAATGTCCACTACCGGTAATCTCAGCAGTCGGACATGAAATCGATAATGTTCTCACCGATTACGTAGCAGACAAACGTGCCGAAACCCCCTCCGCCGCAGCCGAACTCATCTCTTCTCTGACTTTAGATGCAGAGCAACAGCTACATAAAATGCAAAAGGCATTACTCGACGCAGTTCAATCAAAACTATCCAACCAGAATCGACACTTAGATAAACTTCAGAGCCGGATGCATTTCATCACACCGCAAAGACAAGTTCAGATGCTTGGCATGCAACTAGACGAGTTGGAAAACCGATTAGGTCAGTCCTTAAAAAAACGCCTGAGTCAGGGACATGCTCAACTCGCGCACGCCTCGCAAAAATTCGCCGAGTGTCACCCACGTAACCGAATCAACCTGGAACACCGGTCACTTAGCAATCTTGAGCATCGTCTCCGCCGCGCTGTACTAGCCACTGCCCATTCAAAAAAAGAACATTTACTCCATCTTCGGAAGCGCCTGGAAAACAGCAACCTGCAGTCCACACTCCGTCGCGGGTATGCGATCCTTCGAGATAATGAAGGCAACATTATCGACAGTGCTCAAATAGGCAAAACACACGATCAGATCACTGCCCGGCTACAGGATGGCGAACTACCGCTCAAGGTGCTTAAATCGAAATCAAGCACAGGCAAACCTACAGAAATGTTGGAAGAAAAATAGATGTTGTTAATGAAAACAGGCAGTGACTTCTTCAAGGATAGCGGTGAAGCAATCGTGGGTTTTATGAAAAAGTTGTTTTAAAACTGCACATATGCCCGGAAACTTTGAATATTCAGCGTTCGACGTTCAAAGCGCTTCTGCAAACACAGCTTCAATCGCTTCATAAGGCTCAACACCGACGGAAATACGAATCAGCTCATGAGATAAGCCTGCTTTTTTTAAGAAAGCACGTCCCGCTTCCTGTGTTACCAGATCATAGTGGGCCAGATACATGAACGGCGAGAGCGATGTCGTTCGCGCTCCGAAACTAGGCCCTTTAAATACAGTCACTCTGTCATAAAATTGATCCATCGGCCCCGCCAGTTCGATCGAAATCATTGCACCGACGTGGTCAGAACTCCTTGCAAACCTTGCATGATGCACTGAATCGGCAGCAAAATAAACCTTACTCACCGCTGGATGCGCCTTAAGAAATTCGGCCAACCGTGCAGCATTCGCATTCATCTCGGCAACCCTGTCAGCAGCATCCTGCATTTCGTGCGCCAGACGCCTGAGATCACCCATGTAAGGCAATATATGAAACTCCGGCACAGCCGATTTCAATGCCCTGTAGTCCGGTGACTGTGCATTCAATGCCATTGAGCCGGCCATTACGTCGCCTTCATAGGCTGCATATTTGGTCAGGCTGGTCACCAACACATCCGCATACGGCAAAACATCCATATTATAAACCGACGCCACCGTCGGATCGACAATCAGCAACCCGCCCGCTGAACGCACCGCCTCGGAGACACGCTCCAGATCACAAATCTGAACCAGCGGATTGTTCGGACATTCCACCACAACCCCAGCAAGCCGATCACCCAGGCTGGACAGCTTCTCAATAACCGCATCCGTATCGGCAACATCATAGCAGTGGTCCAAAGTTTCATCATCTTCCAAAAAAGTCTCCAGCACACAACCGGAATCAAGGTACAGCCAGCCCAACTGTACCCAACAGGTTCGTCCTCGGTTTTGTTGAACAGCCTGCACTGTACGAAATCCTGTATAAAACGCGTTCATACCAGATGCACACACCCATACATCTTCTACACTACATCCGTAAAGCTCTGCCAGTCTCCGAGTTATTTCTATCTGTGCATCCCCGTCGAAAAAAGTCTCCACATACGGCTTAAACAAACGCCCGATTTTCAACAGCCAGGCTTCTGCCTGACGGGATGAAATACCGCAGCCAACATGCTGCAGATAGCCACCCATTTTATTGACCAATTCGGAATCCGCCGCATTACAGTGAACCAGAAAAAGTCCCTTCTCTACCTCAACTGTCATAACGCCGGAACCCGCATACTTCAATAAATCCTTAGCGGCGTTTGAACTTGCCACCAGAATACCAAATCGACTGGTCAATCCTTCGCGATCCAGAAAAAGATTGGTCAACCGACGAACGTACGGATGCAGAACAAAACGCGGGTAGCCCACTTTCACTGCAGAGAGCACTCGCTCATCACACTCCTCATAGCCACAAACATCCTCAAATGTTGGCAAGCTACTGGCAATCGCATGCGGACTTTCGGTGATTGGTTCACCGAGCGGAAAATAACGAAGCGAATTCATCCTAAGGAAGATGGAGTTCGAAACCCCAAATTTCAAATCCAATGTTTTAGCCTTCCGGTTGCTTACCGGAAGTTTTCAGAAACGTGCTTTGAATCTTCGGCCAAATATGCTAAGGAACTAAAAATCAAATTCATTAGATCACTTCAGGACCGCTTCAGCCCATGAATTACTCACGAAGGCAATTTGCACACACCGCATTACTAGCCACTGCCGGATATACCATTTTGGGGCAGACATCTGCCCGGGCAGCCACAACCCTCTACACAGTTAAAAAGAATGATACCCTCGGGCACATCGCGCTACGATTCGGGGTTTCCGTCAAAGAACTGAAGCAAGCAAATGGACTGAAAAATGACCTGATCAAAGTAGGCCAAAAACTTCGTATCCCAGGCCATATAGCGCCCAGGGACGCGCTCTCCGCAGTCCGTGTAGCAAATGCTTCAATCGCGGTCAAAGTCGACAACTGGAAACGGATTGTCGTGCACCACAGCGCAATCAAATACGGAAACGTCAAAAAATACGACCGGGCCCACCGTGAACGCGGCATGAAAAACGGCCTTGCCTATCACTTTGTCATTGGCAACGGCATTGACTCAGGCGATGGTGAAATCGAGATCGGTTCGCGCTGGAAAAAACAGTTACACGGCGGCCACGTAAAAAACCATGCAGTCAACCTGAATTCCATCGGCATTTGCCTCGTAGGTAATTTCGAAAAGAACCATCCAAGCAAGCGGCAACTGGCCTCATTCACCCAATTGGTCGACTGGTTGCAAAAAGACGTCCTGAAGAAAAAAACACTCTTTGCCGGGCACAAAGACTTAAAAGGAGAACAAACGGTTTGCCCCGGCAAGAACTTCCCACTCGCCGCAATGCACGCTCGTTACAGTTAAGGACACAATTTACACCAAAGCAATGATGGAGCTATCTTAGCTACCTTTGCAAAGAATTGCTTGCAATTACTAAAAACGGGATAGCTTTTACTATATGGCAAAACAACTTCTGACTACAGTCACTCTCGGCGACCTTGAATTAAATAACCGCGTTGTAATGGCCCCAATGACGCGTGCTCGCTCCGGCGAAAACCGTATCCCCAATGAACTAATGGCAACCTATTACGCTCAACGTGCTGCAGCAGGACTGATCCTGACCGAAGCAACCACAATATCGGAGCAAGGGAACGGCTGGAATCACTCTCCCGGTATTTATACCGATGCCATGGTTGAAGGTTGGAAATTGACGACACAAGCGATTCATGAAAAAGGCAGTAAAGTTTTCCTGCAACTCTGGCACACCGGCCGCGCATCGCATAGTGACTTCCATCAAGGTGCGCTTCCCGTCGCTGCTTCGGCAATCAAGCTCAAGGGTGACCACATCCACACACCCAATGGGAAGAAAGAGTACGAAGTTCCACATGCCCTCGAAACAAGCGAGATAACCAAGTTGATCGCCGACTACAAACAGGCTGCTACAAACGCCAAAGCGGCAGGCTTCGACGGGATTGAAATTCACTCGGCCAATGGCTACCTGCTAAATACCTTTCTCGAATCCAAAACCAACCACCGTGAAGACGCATATGGAGGCAATATCGAAAATCGCACCCGTCTTCTGCTGGAAGTCGTTGAGGCCGTCACAGAAGTTTTCCCTGCCAACCGGGTCGGTGTTCGCTTATCACCCAACGGCGTATTCAATGACATGGGCTCGCCGGACTATCGTGAGCAATACACCTATGCCGCCGGTCAGCTCGACCAGTACGGCCTCGCTTACCTACACATCATGGATGGTCTTGCCTTTGGCTTTCACGAACTGGGCGAACCGATGACACTTGCAGAATTCCGCAAAGTTTTCCATGGCCCGCTCATCGGTAACTGTGGCTACGACCTGGACACAGCTAACACTGCGATCGAAAAAGGCTCGGCAGATTTGATCGCCATCGGCCGTCCCTACATCAGCACACCTGATCTGGTCGAACGCTACGAAAAAGGGCTGCCTCTGAATCCCGATTCCGACATGTCTACCTGGTACACTCCTGCTGGCGCGGAAGGCTACACCGACTTCCCCACAGCGGAAGAAGCAGGACTGATCTAAGCTTGCAAAATCTCTCTCGGTATACTGTTGCTGTGAGATGAGTAAGGCTCTCGCATCGGTCCGTTTTGCAGCAGCAATTTGTCCTTTGCGGGTTAATGGCTCAAATTGTTCTGTCTCTTCGAGTTCCAAGGTGACCTTGTGTAGGCATAGTAGCCGTATACAAAACCAATAAACTTTAAAGCTAGAGCGGATATTTAAGTGTTATGCAGCACTAACTGCAATCAGATTTGACTAAACGCTTATGCTGGACGATTCATCTACATTTGGCAACGTTTTGGCTTAAAATGAACTCTTCAATAAGCAAAGATTCAAAAGCTGAATCAAAAACCCATGTGATCTGGCGCATCATGGATGGCAAGGCCGGGCACGAAGCACAGACTCTGGGACTGATAAAAGCGCTAAAAAAAAAGGTTAATGTATTCAGTTGTGAAATCAAAGCCCCATCACGTTGGAAAAGTTTTGCGGGATTTATTTTCAAGCAATTTAACTCGGGAGAATCATTACCGATTCCAGATCTAATAATCGGCGCGGGTAATCAAACGCACTTTGCTTTACTGGCATCAAATCGTACTTACGGAGGCAAAACCGTTGTTCTTATGCAACCAACATTGCCAGTTTCGCTATTTGATCTATGCCTGATCCCAAAACACGATTCAAAAAAGTCGGGCAAAAACATATTGCTGACCGAAGGTGTCTTAAACCCGATACAGCCAGCTACGAATGCAGATCCAAAGCGCGGGCTGTTTCTGATTGGCGGGCCTTCGGCACACTATGATTGGGACACAGCTAACATGCTGAAGCAGGTCGTCACTTTGGTTCAGGAAAATCCAAATATTCAGTGGACTTTGACAACTTCGCGAAGAACACCCGCTGATTGCACCCAAAAGCTTATCAGCCTTTCCTATCCGAATCTGGAAATCATTCCAGTCGAAAAAACGCCAAGAGGTTGGGTAGCGGAAAAGCTCCAAAAATGTAAGTCTGTCTGGGCATCTGAAGACAGTGTTTCAATGGTCTACGAAGCACTCACTGCGGGCGCTTTGACCGGTTTGCTCACCGTACCTGCGAAGAAGCAAACCTCTCGCGTGCAAAATTCAGTAAGATTATTGCTTGAACAGCAACGCGTTGTTCGTTTCGAAAGGCATAATCAAATTTTTGAGTCAGAAAATAAAACAACGATACTTGCCGAAGCAGATCGGTGTGCAGATTATATAATAACTCATTTTCTTAATGCCAACACCCAAATCTAAAAAAACAAAGCGTACAGGTCCACTCAAGTGGTTCGAGTATTGGATTGGACGCCTTTGTGTAGCTCTTTTGCACTACCTTCCACTACCGACTGCCTACCATCTAGGGCGTAGCATTGGCTGGTGTGCATGGTTACTTGCGCGAAAACGAAGAACCATCGTCTCCAAAAACCTGACTGTTGTGAATGAATTTTTAGCGGACAAAGCTCCCAAGCTTAGCCTCGAAAAACAAGTTAAGGAAGTGTTCATGCGCAGTGGCGCAAACATTGCCAGCTCTTTTTGTTTTGCTCGTATGAAACCTGAGAAATTAAAAAAGCACATTAAAATGGAAGGGCTTGAATTCTTTAAAGCAGCTCTGTCTCGGGAAAAAGGGGTTTTAATTCTGCTTGCACATATGGGTCCGTGGGAAGTGCTACCGTACTTGCCCTACCTATTTGAAAGCACTTCAAAACTCGGAGCAATGTATAGACCGATGAACAATGAGTACTTTGATGCCTGGTTCAAATCCGTACGCGAGCAAAGAGGCACTCGACTTTTCAGTCGTAAGGACGGTTTTCACAAACCCGTTGATTTTCTGCGTAGCGGTGGCGTAATCGGAGTGCTTGCAGATCAAAAAATGAGACAAGGAGTTATTGCCCCGTTCTTTGGTAAAGAAGTTCCAACCACTCCGCTCCCGGGTCTGTTTCAGAGACGCTCTGGTTCAACCACATTGAGCTTTTCCGTAGAAACTACAGAGCCGTTAAAGTGGACGATCAAAGTCTTCCCGGTAGACTACCCCCAAAATAAAGAAAACAAAACTCGCGAAAAAGAGGCAGAAATCTCAAATAAAGCGATAGAAAAGGCACTGTCTGAGAGCCCACTTGACGGTTTCTGGATGAGTGCGCGCTTTTAGAGTCTAGGGCAACGACTTTGACAAGACATTAGCAAGGCATCCATGGGCCCGACAGGTTCTTGCCTCCTAAAGATATCCAGCTTCCGATGTGTACTTCCGGTTGTCCCTTAATGGAAACCATTGGAATAAGGTTTTGGTCTATAATCTGACTAATCTGAGTTTCAGTGAATTGCTGCTCGGTGCAGGGCAGGGCAACTTGGTCGCCATCGGAGTCGGTGTAATAGTGATAGGGCATTTCGCCGACTTTCATATGGGAGTGAATGTTCATCCCCCGTAGCCCTTGCTCCATGTACGCAAGTCCAAGCAAGAGTCCAGCCAAGATGGACGAATACCCCCACAAGAACGTGCTCTTGTCTTCGTAAGCAATGAGTTCTTCAAAGTCAAAGGGATCAATCGGCTCACCTTTCTCTCCGTAGGGGATACGCAGCATAAATTTTGGTGCGGTTAACGCCAAATAGCTTGCTTCCGGTAATGAATGAAGCGCGTCCCATTCTTGCACAGGGCTTTCCTGATCCAGACAGTTTAAATCTGTCGATGCAATAAAAGAGGTGTTGGATTCAGCTACGATTTGCGCAATGCGTTTTAATAAATCCGCATGCGAAGCTGCTTGCTCAAAGGAGTAGCAGGCAGCAATGGCGGTGAGCGGTCCCTGTTGCTCGTCCAGTGTGGGTTGTTCAACAAAAAGCTTGTAGAAACCGGTATCTTTTAGGTTTTCCGCACTCGCCAGATCTGCGGCAATTTCCTCGGCAGTAATGTCATAGAGCACAATTTGTAGATGTGTATCGGTTTCCAGACGTTGTGTCAGCAATTCAACACTACGCCAGAGCGATTCCATAGTCTGAAAGTCGGGATGATGCAGAATCGAACGCATCATGCCGGACAAAGCGCTATCTAATGCCGCGACCATTGTTTCCTGGCGAGGATCCGCAGAGGGTTCGACATAGGGAGCCACGGCATTTTTAAGAAGCGTTTCAATCGTAGAGGAAACCGGCTCCTTCTTGACGGTCGATTCTCCAATGAGTTTTGCGAAGTCTTCGATTGAGTCTTTTGTCGGAATGGTTGCGCTGCGTGCCTGGGGCGTTTGCTCGATTGGTTTTAATAAAGTTTCATCTCCCAGCCATTCCTGTACTTCTTTAGCAGCGGATGCAAAGGTTGCAGTGTCTTGAAGTCGATTGCGTAAACTGGAGATTTCTTCAAAAATTTCCAGTTTTTCATAGAGTTCATCCGGATGAAAATCATCCATACTGTTGATCTTAATATGGGTGAAGCCAGTCGCACCCACAGGAAGATCAATCGCTATGTTCAGGCGCGCGATAATATCATCAATATTATCGAAATGCACATTCAGTGGTTTTCGGATTGCAAGCGCTTCACCGGTTTCAAGCTTACCTTTGTTGGTACGTCCCGAGAAATCTCCCATGACTGCTAAACGAAACTTGCCGGACTCGGCAAGGCGGACCTTCTTGTTTGGATTTCCAAAATCAGCCTGAAATCTCATCGTATCTTTTATTTAACGGAAGAGGACATTCTATGAGAGTAGCAACAAAATGTTATTCTAACCGGTTTTTCAACCTTAAAACTTCGAAAACCATTTTAGCATTCTGCTATGGATTCAGAAGCAGATCGTTTCGGGGCAGTTTCTCCAGGTCTTCAATTTGACCACTGGGACCGATAGCGAAAGGGTGCTCTCCGAAGAAGTATTTACATCGACCTCTACTACCGAATCTAAGGTTTAATGGTCTTACGTAGGAAACTACTTTTCAAGGTTCCAAACAGATTCCGTAACAGCTATAACAGTTCAGCAAGTTTGCGCAGATCATTAAAATGTTCGAGCAAATCGCTGGTCCTGCCCAAGTCGCTCAGGGTATTTTCAAACAATTCGCGCTTTTCTGCTTTGAGTTGCTGAATGCGTTCTTCGATGGTGCCTTTTGTAATCATACGATATACGAATACACGCTTGCGCTGGCCGATCCGGTGCACCCGGTCAATAGCCTGATTTTCAATCGCCGGATTCCACCATGGGTCGAGCAGGAAAACATAGTCAGCTGCATGCAAAGTGATACCGGTACCACCGGCCCGTAAACTTACCAGAATAACAGTAGCCCCCTCACTCTCCTGAAACGTTTTAACCGGCTTTGAACGGTCTTTCGTCTGACCGGTCAACTCAAGCACTTTGACTCCGGGAAATTCCTTTTTAATTAAAGGCTTCACTCGCTTTAACAGTTGAACAAATTGACTGAAAATCACGACTTTACGAGCGCCTTCTCCCGTCAGCGCTTCGCCAAGTCGGGTCAACAGCATCTGAATCTTGCCACTTTGGGTCGGTGCAGCATCCATCCCAGGCACAAGTCCCGGGTCGCAGCAGGCTTGTCGCAGACGTGTCAGCAAGGTGAAAAAATTCATCGATTGCGTGCTGACTATCGTTTGCAAATCGTCACCCATCTCGTCGCTGCCTTCACTTAACAAACGTTCATAAATCTGGCGCTGAGCATCGGTTATAGGACAGACCAGATCCATCTCTACTTTTGGCGGAAGATCAGTGCCAACCGCGTCTTTCTTACGCCTTAGCAGAAAAGGTGCAATTTGTTTGCGCAAGGTCTGTTCAAGAGAACTCCGCATCAAAGGATCTTTTAAAGAGGCGGTTTCTTCAAATCGTCGTCGCGAACCCAGCAACCCGGGCATCAGGAAGCGAAACAGCGTCCACATATCGAGTAGACGGTTTTCAATCGGTGTACCTGTAAGGGCAAGACGGCACTCAGCACGGATTGCACAGCAGGCATGGGTCACTTTTGCATCCGGATTTTTTATCTGTTGCGCCTCGTCCAGAATCGCGTAGCCGAAGTTGGTCTCACCGAGCAAGTGCTTGTGACGGCGCAGCTGCGTATAGCTGGCGATCCACAGCCTCGGTCCGGACTCCGTCAGATGTGAAAAAGTCTGTCTGCTATGCAAAACAGCTACGTCCATACGCGGATACCAATGCTTAGCCTCAATTTCCCAGACCGGTACAACACTTGCCGGACAAACAACCAGACTATCTTTATCTTCAAACGAATAGGCATTTAACAAAGTCAGCACCTGAAGTGTTTTCCCCAGCCCCATTTCGTCCGCCAGCAAGCCATGACAGTTCTGCCTGCGCAGGTTTGCCATCCATTGCACTCCATGTGCTTGATAGGGTCTTAAGAAATCAGGCAACGGCCTATCATTCGGTAATTTTGCAGAGGATACCGCCGAATCAATTTTCGCCCTCCAGTCCTGCAGGGCTTGCTCAAGATCAATTTCAATACCATGGTTTCCAAACAGGGAAAATATCATGTACCGCGGCCAGTCTTTTGCCGAATCATTTCCACTCGAAGCAACTAACTGAAACTCGTTTAAAGCATCCGCCTGATCGTCGGCAATTCTGACCAGTCCGAGCCCTTTGACAACATGAGTTCCGCGCCCGATTCGAGCCAGACGCTTTGTGTATTCAGGCCCCAGCCATTGCTTGCCCACTCTCAGACGCCAGTCGACGCGCATCGAATCTTTGCCAGATTGTTTTGCATTCCCGCGGAACCTTACCTTTTTTACACCTTCGGCCAGCTGTTGTGCACTTTGATCAAGAGTCAGGGATCCGAATACTTTTTCCCAGCGCTTGCGAGTTGCAGTGAAAAAAGTCGCTATAGAGTCCGGGTCAGATAGAACGAAATCTTCCGATTCACGCCGAAATTCGAAGCCTGCTTCTTTCGCCAGTACAGTTAGCCGCACCAGAAGCTCCCGTTCCGGGCCTGGTATTGAAGCTTCGTTTTCCTGAAAAGAAGCTTTGTCTTCAGTATCGGAATTTCCCCACTGGGCATACATCCTCAGACTCGAACCAACGATACTAAAGTGAGGTATGAGACGACATGCAGGGGTCAACTCGACCTCCGTTTCTTCAACACGCTCTATTGTGTCCGACTCTTCTGCAGGCACCGACGATTCTTTTTTTCGCGGCACATAGGGCAGCGGATCAACCTCATCAGCAATTAATTCTTCGATCTCGTATAATCCACCCACTGCAACTGCATTGCCGAGAAGAGTATCCTCTCTTGAAAAGCGCACTACCGGTTTGCCGGCAACCCATTCCAAAACGACGTAACAGGTATCTTTGCGCGTAAAGGAACAGTGTACGATTGCGTCCTCATCAGATAATTCGATTCCGGATATTTCACTGTTCCGATAAATCTCCCGGCCCCGTTGCAGGGCATCCTTGGAAAAAGCCGATTCCCAATCGTGTGCAACATGTTCAAACCAGGCTTCAAGCGCAGCTTGGTTGTAGACACGACTGGATGCACGAGTAGACATAATAGCTTACAAATCCTTGAACATAATCCTTAGAAAAATACCGCCGCAAGGCCATTCGTAACCTATTTCATAATTCTACTTTAAATTAACAGAGTAGTGATAATATCTTTACTTAATTTCATGTCTTCACCCAATCGACAGACTCTAACTTTCACCGACTGGCAAACAGCTGCACAGGCGCATCGCCGCAAAGCAGAAGAATGGACACTTCCCTACCGCTCCCGGCGCACACAGGGCAAACTGCATCCGGTACACGACTTCCTCTTTATCTACTACCGGTTTGCTCCGGCGCAGTTGGAACATTGGCATCCGCCGCTGAACGTCTCTCTTGAAACCGAAGATGTCGTTTCAGGCTATAGCGAAAAACACTATTCATACAGCGGGAATGTCCTCTTTCAGGACCCTGAAAAAATCGGTGCCAAAGCACGCAAACGACTGCAATGGAGCCTTGATCTCTGTCGTTCGGTAGAGCAAAGGCCCGCGCAGTTCAGTTGCTTCGGTATGCACGAGTGGGCAATGGTGTATCAGGGCGGCCCGGAAGGACGCCCGCGCCACGAAGGAACACTACCGCTGCGTTTACCACAGACAGAGATTGATGCTCTGGTTCGGAACCATCTGACCTGTTGTAGTCACTTTGATGCCTTCCGCTTTTTTACCGATACGGCAAAACCCTTTAATCGTATGCACCCAACTCAGGACACTCGACTACAGAACGAGCAACCGGGCTGTCTTCATACAAACATGGACCTTTACAAATGGGCTGCCAAAAGCATGCCCTGGATCGGCTCTGATCTGCTTTGGGAAACCTTCGAGTATGCGGTTCGCTGCCGTGAGATCGACATGCGTGCTAGCCCTTACGACTGCACATCACTTGGGCTACAACCCATTCAGATTGAAACACCTGAAGGCCGCAGTGACTATGAACGCGAGCAACGTAATTTGACCGAAGTCGGCAAGCCACTCCGAAAGCGTTTGATTGCTTCTTTGGAAACCGTATTCGAAAACAGTCCGGTAAGTTTTCAACTGTTTTGAAAGAAGGCAGCACCTTTCGTGCTTTGCCCACAGAATACTCACAGTGGCATACCGCCTATGAACTACTTCTCCAAACGTTCTATAGCTAAGCCTAAAATTATTTGAACAGATTGTGCATTGGTAGCGCGGCACCGTCCCCGGTGCGCACCTGCCTCGTGTGAGCCAGAGCGCCCGAGCATTCAATGCGGTGCGAGGACGCACCTGCACTACCTCTTTACCAAAGAAAAGACATTATTTGAGTGTAAAAGTAATTCCAGGATTAGCTATAGACTTACCGGACTGTTTTCGAATATAGTTTCCAAAGCAGCAATCAAACGCTTTCGGAG
>CAZTSB010000118.1:0-20747 GCA_964616435.1 uncultured Puniceicoccaceae bacterium
AGGCCACCGCCAATAAAAACCATTGTAAGCCAGAACCACGGTTCAACTCGAATCGGAATCGCAAAAAAATTAAATGAAAACATTTTGAAGTTACTGAGGCTTTTGATCTTTATCCGTTGATTTCGAAGGCAATTAGGGTAATATCATCCTGTTGTTGAGCGAATCCGGTAAATTCGGATGCTGTGTCATAGATGGTATCCAGACCTTCCTGTAACGGTTGATTTGCACAGTTTTCAACGACTGTTTTTAGCCGTTCAATGCCAAATTCTTCACCATTCGAATCTGAAGCCTCTAAAATACCATCAGTGAATGTATAGGCGCGATCACCTGGTTTTAAATGCACCTGTACAGATTTTGAAGCTTTACAGCCGGGTAGGCCCATAACCATCGAGCCGGGCATTTTGGCAAGCTCTGTTTTTCCGCTGCTCTTACGATAAATGAGCATTTGGGGATGTCCGGTGTGAGAAAGGCGCAGGTACCTACTGCCATCCGGTTGTCGTTTTTCAAAGTGGCCGGCCAGGCCGGTAATGAAACCTGTGTTGATCTGTCCGGAGATTCGCTTGTTAACTGTGTCGAGCAAATCTTGCGGACAATCGTCGTAAGTTTCTGCTGCCTGAGAGGTAATGTATTTAAGAAGGATCGTATAAAAAGCTGCCTGGACGCCGTGGCCACAGACATCTCCGATAAAGAAAAGGAGTGAGTTTTTCGGATTGAGCGGAAAGCTGATAATGTCACCCCCAACGGCAGTCATCGGCTTCCATGTGTAAGCAATTTGAAGATCCGTGATTTTGGGGATTTTGCCGGGTATCATCACTTGCTGCACTTTGGCGGCGCTGGCGTAGTCGGCCAGCATTGTTTCGTTGGCCTCGCGCAGTCTTTCTTTATTTAAGTACTCTTTGGTAACATCGCGTGAAATGCCGAGAATTCCGATCGGCTCTCCCGATTCCAGGCGTAAGGGTACTTTTGACGTAGAAGACCAGGTCGTGGAGCCGTTTTTCCAGGATTCCTGTCGTACCTGATTAACAACCGGTTTGCCACTGCGAAGGATTTCTTTTTCCTGAGCAAAAAAAGATTCGGCAATTTCAGGATCGAAAAAGTCGTAATCTGTCATGCCTTCAATCTCATTTCGGTTTGTCAGGCCGTGTGTCTTTGCGAGCGCATTGCTTGCGAAGACGAATCTCCCTTGCGTGTCCTTTATGTACACGCGATCCGCTGTCTGTTCGAGGAGTGTTACGAACATCCGTTTGAAGGATGTTTTGATCAGGGCAGCGCTCTTCTTGAAATCTTTTTTTTCTTTTGGCTGCATAAAGCTATTATGTGAATTGGGATCAGTATGTCGTCAACGAATGAGCAGTTTAAGAAACTCATCATTATTTTTGGTTTGAGAAAAGCGGTCAATCATTGCTTCGGCAGCATCTTCGACTTTTTGGCCTGCAAGCGCGCGGCGCAGGAATTGTGCGCCCTCAAGATGCTTTCCTTTTAATATCAGTTCTTCTTTGCGAGTGCCGGATGCATTCAGGTTGATCGCCGGCCAGAGTCTAAGCTCGGCAGCTTTGCGGTCGAGGACCATTTCCATGTTTCCCGTGCCTTTGAATTCCTGAAAGATCAGATCATCCATTTTGCTGCCGGTTTCAATTAGGGCGGTTGCAATGATAGTCAGGCTTCCACCGTTTTCACAATTGCGGGCGGCGGAAAAGAACCGTCGTGGTTTTTCAAGTGCACGACTGTCGAGTCCGCCGGTCATTGTGCGACCACCTTTACCCGAGGCTGCATTGTACGCGCGGGAGAGGCGCGTGATTGAGTCGAGGAGGAGGACGACATCCTTACCGGCTTCCACAAGGTGCTTGGCGCGGTCGACTGCGATTTCCGAGATGCGTGTATGATTGGTGATCTCTTCATCGTTTGAAGAGGCATAAATCTCTGCGTCCACACTGCGTTTAAAGTCAGTGACTTCTTCCGGACGTTCATCGACGAGAAGCACGATCAGATGACATTCGGGATGATTTTCAGTGACGCCGTGGGCGATGTCGTGTAGAAGAGTTGTCTTTCCGGTGCGGGGTGGGGCGACGATCAAACCTCTTGTGCCTTTGCCGATGGGACAAAAGAGATCCATGATGCGGGTCGTCAGGCGACCGTCTTTGGATTCGAGTTGCAATTGCTCGTCCGGCGCAATGGACACCAGTTGCTGGAAGGAGTGGCGTCCTTTGTGTTCTTCAAGTACGATCCCGTCAATTTTTTCAATAAAGCGTACTTTAGGGTTTGGGAAGCGACCGTTCTGAATAGCCTGACCCTCAATCAGGTTGCCCTGTTTCAAGCGAAAACGTTTGATGAGTTCGCGTGGTACAAAGGGGTCGGACGGTTGTGTCTTACCATTGCGAGCAGGGTCGAGCAAGTGGCCGGATTTGTTTGGAAGTATTTCCAGGATACCGGATATGGAGATTTGATTGTCTTGAGGTGTGTCTTCGTTACTCATAGTTGAGTGGCAACGCGAGAGCTTGGTTTGAGTCTTATTTGTAAGCAAATTTGCATTTGTGCCAAAATGCATGGATCAACGGATAACAATCCGGATGATCGGTAAATGATTTTTCGTTTAAACTTATTTAAAGTACAAAACAATAAAACCTGGCTAGATTAAGGCACCTACTTAATTGAACAAATAAAAGTTGGCAGTATATGATATGAATGTCAACTAAACGTAGGAAGGAAAATAGGCATGTTTCATAGAGCGGCATGGATCTCTACGGATTACAAAATTTCATCACACTTTGATTCTACTTTGTTAAATTAAAAGTAGGAGCGGCTTTTAGCTCAGCCGCTTGTGTAAAAGTACCCAGACCGGGGGTCGAACCCGGACGCCCGAAGGCACCAGATTTTGAGTCTGGCGCGTCTACCAATTCCGCCATCTGGGCTTATTTAACGGATGAATTTATATGAGGTGTGTCTGGCTGAATGCAAGCATCTTGTGAACTTCGAACTGCAAATATCTAACATTTAATATTCCCTTATTGCTGGCTCCTTATGATTCTTTCGGCGATTCCGTTGACTAATTTTCCGGTTTCACCGTATTTTGTGGACTGAGTATTGGTCAGAAAGTCCAGGCCGCTGAACAGGACAGACAGTTTCTTGACTAGTTCGGCTTTGGCATCGGCTTTGGTAGGGACGTCTTTCTTAGCCTCCAGCTCATCACGTCTCTGAACCATGTCTGAGAAAGCCTCTTGCAAGTCCGTTAAATGTTTGAGCCATTTTTTTGCGTCAATCGCATCCAAGTCTTCCTGCGCCTGATCTTTCTTCAGGTCTTCAAACAGGGATGCCAATAAAGCCGATTGCACGGTCAAACCTTCACGGTAAAGATTTTTCCCGTGCCTTTCAATGATCGTTATCAAGTTGGCAGCAGCTTTTTGTGCATTCTTGTCCCAGTCTTTAAATTGATGTGCTTCGATATACTTGCGAAATCCTACAAAAGCTCGGTCACGTCTAAAGTCTGCTTCGTTTATCTCCTCGGTCAGTTCCTGTTTGCGGTTGCTGGCAATGGCAAGCTTGGCCTTTAGCATAGGCTCGTTCAGGTCTGTTATCGGAGCGCTCAATATCGGGTCTTCGGAATGTTTGGTCGATAGAGCTTCACTGCATTCTTTAGCCAGCTCTAGTAAGGACTCAAGGGAAAGCGTTGAGAAGGGTATCTTAGTGATGCTCATTGTAATTGTATTCCGGGAGTTCAATAAAGTCGGATTGGCTTCTCATCGATGAGTTTTGTAATACTTCTTCAGGAATCTTGATGCATTTCGATCTTAAAATAGTCAATCTGATTTCGATGTTTTCAAGCCACAAACTTGTAGCAACATGTCGAATAAAAAGGTAGCGCAGGCGGCGTCCTCGCGCTGCACGAAGGTTCTAAACGCATTACACGACGCAGGTGCGCACCGGGGCCGTGCCCTGCGAAGCTTACAGAGCGAAGCAGGGACGGTGCTGCGCCACCCTGCTACATATTTGAATTGCACCTGAGGCAATGGATGGTATTAGATAAATGCTGAACGAAACGATGGTTGATTTTTATGGGAAGTTTTTGAAATTAATTGTTTCTAATTTCTGATTTTTGGATAGGGCATATTACTATGTTTGAAAAATGTGTCATTCGTATCGGGTTGCTTGGTTTCGGCGTTGTCGGCCAGGGCGTCTGGAAAAATATTGAGAAGAACCGTAAGGCTCTGGAGTTTCGTCTAGGCGCTCGACTGGAGATTACTCAGGTCGTTGTGAAAAATGCCGCGAAGTTGCGAGAGGTATCTGTGCCGGCGGAAAACTATTCGACGGACCCTTCCAGAGTAGTTGACAATGCGGAGATCGATATCGTCTGCGAACTGATGGGTGGGGTTGATGAGGCGCTTTTACTTACCCGGCGTGCGCTGGAGCAGGGCAAGATCGTGGTTACGGCGAACAAAGCGCTGATTTGCGAATACGGTGAGGAACTGTTTGCGATCGCTCGTGAAAACGGTGGACACTATTTTTACGAGGCGTCCGTTGCGGGGGGCATTCCCATTATCAAGACGATCCGTGAGGCTCTGGTGGCCAATCGTTTTAAGCTCATTTTTGGTATTCTCAACGGCACTTCAAATTACATTCTGACGCGCATGGAGCGTGAGGGACTGAGTTTTGAAGCGACGTTGGGAGATGCACGCAAGCTCGGTTATGTAGAGGCGGACGAATCGCTTGATCTGGATGGGATTGATGCGGCTCACAAGGCCGTCATTCTTACATATCTGGCGCATGGGAAATGGGTAAAGCTCGATCAGATTATCTGTGAGGGTATTCGTGAGATTTCCGCAGATGATATAAAGACAGCGGGTCAGCTTGGCTACAAGATAAAGCTTCTGGCAGTGATTGCCCGCGATTTTGAAGTAAACCGGTTGTCCGTGCGTTTGCATCCTGCTTTGATTGCAAAAGGTGAGGTTATTGCAGGTGTGGATGAAGTGTACAATGCGGTCAGTGTTACCGGCGATGTTGTCGGGACAACCGTTTTGATCGGCCGTGGGGCAGGGCAGGACGCAACTTCCAGTTCGGTGATCAGCGATATTGCCGACGCAGTGTTTCTACTTCGTGGAGCGCCTAAAGTAATTACTGCTGATGGTGAAAGTCCATTGGAGGACTCCTCTGCAAATGGTTTTCAACTGGCTGCTCCCGAAGAGTTGGAGGGCTGTTATTATTTGCGGATTCACGTCAAAGACGAAGAAGGCGTTCTTGCGAAGATATCCAATATTTTGGCTGGGCATCATATTAGCTTTGCAACGGTGAATCAGAAAGAGCTTTTGGATGGTAGCGCTCTGATTATGGTAACTACGCATGCAACTGATGAACGTGCAATCGCTGCTGCAAAAGCAGTTCTGGCCAAGGAAGTTGTGGTGCTTGATTCGCCGGTTAGCTTTCGTATTTTTGAGCCGGATGAAAACTAGTCACGAAGCATTGTCGGATTTAAACAGGTCGACCCATTTAGCGTTTGGAACAGTAGTCTTCCGTAGGGTGGTTTTGCCTGTTTGCCGCGGTCCCCAGAGAAAGCTACAGCATGCAAATACTCGTTAATAAATACCGTTTTCATTCTTCTTGCGCTGTATCCTTTTTTTTCTCTTAAACTAATTTTAATCATGGCACTCATTGTTCAGAAATATGGCGGTACCTCTGTTGCTGATGTTGATCGTATCAAAAAAGTTGCTCAGCGTGTGAAAGAAACCTACGAAGCTGGCAACCAGGTCATTGTTGTCGTCTCTGCACGTTCGGGCGTGACCAATGAGTTAATTGCCCGAGCAAAATCGATAAACATCAATCCGGATGAGCGTGAGATGGATATGCTTTTGACTGTTGGAGAGCAGGAGACGATTGCTCTGACAGCAATGGCATTGCACGCGATTGGCGTGCCGGCAGTTTCACGAACCGGTTTGCAGGCGGGGATTTTGACGGATCCATCACACACGCGTGCACGGATAACTCGTATTTCCGGTGGTGATATTCGCAGTCAACTGGATGCGGGAACGGTCGTGATTCTGGCCGGATTTCAAGGGCATTCCCCGGATGGTCAGATTACTACGTTGGGTCGCGGCGGGTCTGATCTGAGTGCGATTGCGATTGCGGCGGCCCTTAAAGCCGATCTCTGCCAGATTTGTACGGATGTGGATGGTGTTTATACTGCAGATCCACGAATCGTATCGAATGCGCGTAAGCTTGATGAAATTACTTATGAAGAAATGCTTGAACTTGCCAGCAGTGGTTCAAAAGTGATGCAAAATCGTGCGGTGGAGTTTGCTCAGAAGTTTAAAGTGATTTTTGAAGTTCGCTCCAGTTTTAACAACAATCCAGGAACTATCGTGAAAGAAGAAGCAACCTCTATGGAAGACGTTGTCGTGAGTGGCGTCGCATTGGACAAAAATCAGGCAAAGGTCGTTGTCAGTGATTTGCCGGATCGGCCCGGAACAGCCGCAAAGCTGTTCAAGGTTCTCGCCAATGCAGATATCAGTGTTGATATGATCGTCCAGAATATTGCTCGTGATGGAAAGGCAAATATGACCTTTACTGTGCCGAGGGATGATATCTATCGTGCTGAAAAAGCGGTCACTGAGTCCTTTTCGAACGAAGCAAGTGGCAAATTGTTTGAGGCTGACGATATTGCCAAGGTTTCGGTTGTCGGTGTCGGGATGCGCTCGCATTCGGGAGTGGCGGCTGCACTTTTTGAAGCGTTGGCAAAAGCCGGAGTGAATATCCAGTTGGTGAGCACTTCAGAGATCAAGATTTCAGTGGGCATTGACCCTAAAGATGCTGAGAAGGCAACCCGTATCGTTCATGAAGCATTTGGGCTGGAGGAATAATACCGAATCTAGCCATCAAGGGCTTTTAATTTCCTCCAGGATCGATGTATTTTTCAGTCCTCTTTAAGTCTTTTTCAGAAATCTCCGGAATCTGTAAAAGGCGGATTCAAATTTCTAGCGAATAATTTTATCGCACTTCCCGCTCACACGAGATTGATATTTCGGGATGGCTTCCTATCTATTTTTCCTAACTCCACTGATTACAGCGACGATTGGCTGGGTAACCAACTGGCTGGCAATCAAGATGCTTTTTCATCCCAGAAAACCTCAGCGCTTTTTCTTTTGGAAATGGCAGGGGCTTATCCCCCGTCGCCAGCAGCAGCTTGCAGCTGAAGCTGCTGAAATTATCGAACGAGAAATTCTGCAGCAGCACTTGATTCTAAGTGAGATTAAAAAGATAGAACTAACCCCTCACCTGGAAAAGACGGCAAAGATAATGGTCTGGGAACGCATCGGTCCGCAATTGCGTGCGATTCCTCTGCTCGGCAATTTTGTTAACGATGGTATCCTGGCAAAGTTTGAAACGATCGCCTCCGCAGAAATCAAAAAAGAAGCCGGGCCACTGGTTGAACAAGTCGCGACTGAATTTGAATCCTCGGTAGATCTCAAACGTATGATCGAAGAAAACATTGCGACCTTTGATCTCGAGCGACTTGAAACGGTTGTAAATCAGGTGGCAACGCGTGAATTTCGAACCATTGAACAATTGGGCGCAGTACTCGGATTTCTCATCGGATGCATACAGGTTGTTTTATTCTGGCTGTCAGGCTCTCTCTCCGCTACGCCCTAATCTGGCGAAGCCAGGATTCTATATTCTCGACTTACACAAATTGATAGCAATTGATTAACACAACGAAAATCAAAATCGTCGAAAAAGAATGTTGCTGATACAGATAAACTAGGCTAAGCAAAGCTCTTATATTCCTTAAAATGCTATTCCAATGAAATCGTTTATATTCCTAACACTATCACTCTTTTTTGCACAATATGCTTTTGCACAGGAAATACCTGCCAAAGTAACTAACATTAACTTTAAGAGCCTCCGGGATAACTGGGTGCAAATGAAAATAAAGATCCGGGCAGACAAAAATATCGCTGAAGACGCAAAGAACAGGCGCTTCGTCGATAATATCAAAGTTATGGCCTATCTTGGTTACGATCGTGATTCCAAGACAAGAAGCTTCGATTTTTATAAAGCTCAGGTAGAAATCATCTCCATTGAACAAGGTAAGCAGAAAGAAGTGCATTTCTTCATGCCTGGCGTCATTGTAGATCGCGACCGTCTGCCAAAGACTCCCCCTTATTACTTTGTAGCGCTTGAAGTCGATGGGAGAGTTCTTCCACTAAGCGACGACGCTTACTCGAAAGGCTCACTAAACAAAGAAACGCTTCGAAGCATGAAGCAGAAAGCAGACACTGAGAGCGAACCAAATGACTTTATTCTGATGCCACATTACAATGCTCCTGAAAGTCTACTTAGAGAAGCACGCCTGACTACTGGTGATCTTGCGGCATTGATCATACGAGAACCCAGAGAGTAACTCTTTCAACAGGATGATAGAACTACCTCGACATTTGGCTATATAATCTCAGTATATTGATGAATATCATCTATCCGAAGCCCCATCACATCACTACAAAACGCTAGCATGTCTTCCTGAACCGGCGCCGTAAGTACAACTGGGCCTTCGGGAAATTCAAAAGTATAACGGTGACAATGCAGCGCCTGGCGTTTCATCGGCAACGCTGATTCCAGCCGATCACTCCAGCCACGCTCAACAAAATCAATGTAAAGCGTTTCATCCGGACCGTAAATTTTATCGCCAACCACACATCTGCCCAACCATTCTGCATGCACGCGTATCTGATGTTTGCGTCCGGTTTCAGGAATTACCCGGCAGAGCGTATACCCGTTGTTTTGAACCAAAGGTGTAAAATGTGTAACTGCCGACTGAGCGGTTCGGTCAACGCTTACTTCCGATTTTACAAAAACCGGCCCGCCCCGGCGTCGGGCAATCGACTGGTCCACAGAGATCGGATCGCCCATTTCACCTTCAAGAATCGCCAGATAGGTTTTCGCTACTTTTCTAGCCTGGATCGCCATTTGAAATTTGCGAGCGACAGACGGCCTTTTGGCAAATAAGACCAGTCCGCTGGTTTCGCGATCCAGCCGTGCGATTAGGTGAGGCTTCTCTATCCCTGTATACTCCCTGACAACACCAACCAGACTGGAAAAAGGCCCGTTTTTGGAAGGATGACATACCAGCCAACCCGGCTTGTTCAAAACCAGTAAATCATCATCTTCCCGTATAATCCAATCTACAAAACGGTCCAAATCAACCAGCGGAGCGGTTTCACCATAAGGATTCATGCCGACTTCTTATAAACTTCCAGTCGCATTTTTCGCAGTAAAGCCCCTCCGAACCGGACCACGAGTACGATCGGCAATTTGCTGCCCAAAAGCGCAATTAATTTGTTTTTCCAACCGGTTATCAAAAGTGACTTACCCGCTGCCAAAGCCCTAAGGGTTCGGACAGCCACTTCATCGGCGCTCATATCTAGCGTCCTGTTTACGCCCTGGTTCATGGGCGGCTTCTCAAAACCCGCGGCCTTGAAAAAATTCGACCGTGTTGGCCCCGGACAAACGGCCAGTGTCCTGACTTTTGTCTTCCGCAAATCTTCACCCAGCGCCAGGGTCCAGTTCAGTACAAATGCCTTGGTCGCCCCATAGGTTGCCATATAGGGCGTGGGCTGAAATGCCGCTGTCGAAGCGATATTTACAATACATCCGCCTCGCTCCAACATCTCAGGCAGCAAACGAGCCGTTAAATCAACAACTGCCCGTATATTTAAATCAATCATGTTTAGTTGCTTCGTCCGGTCCAGAGTATGCTGACAGCCATAATCCCCAAAACCGCTGTTGTTGAACAATAAAACCTCTCCCGAAGGAGCCTCGGAAAGGACTGTTTTCAAGCGCTTTGCAGATCTATTCAGCGCTTCCGAATCACTTAAATCCGTCGGCAAATGAAGACAGCCTTTTTGATCAAAAAAATCTTTCGGTTTGGTGCGAGAAAGGTTGCATAATATTGTCGAAGACTTTAGCTTCATAATTGCTTTGATTATCGAATATCCAATTCCTGATGAACCTCCTGTAATAACAATTACTGAGGTGCTTTTCAAAAACTCTGATGAGATTTGCATAGTCGGCTCAAAAATAGCCAGTACCGTTGAACACCTTGTTCAAAAGTGTGCTGGCTTTCTTTTTGTTCAGTCATATCAAAGTAGTGAAGTCAATCGACTTCATTCACCAAAAACCCAAAAAGAAAGAATACACTATGGAACAGCAAGAAACTAACTTACAGCATGATGTTATCATCTCCGGCTTGAACATGGAACTTACTGATGCAATCAAAGATGTTGTTCACGAAAAAGTTGAAAAACTCTTTGAGCACGATGACCAGATCATTCGAATGCGTATTGAGTTAGAATACGACCCCCACCAAAAATCGCATGAGAAGGAATTTATTGCAAAAGGACACATTGAGGTGCGCGGCAAAGACCACATTGCCCATGCGGATACCGACAATCTGTACAAGTCGATTGACGGGATGGTTCAGAAACTGGACCGAATGATACGCCGCCGCGCCAGGCTGCAAAAAACCAAACGCAAGGACATACATGACATCGACATCCCCGTCGATATACCCAAAGTAGTCTAACTGCCTCAATCCATCAAATTGCTTAAAGCAAGTTTGATCCTTTCATTTAGGGTCAGACTTGCTTTTTTTCATTATTTCACGTACCGACTAATTTAATGCCTGTATATTTCTATCAAATTCTTCACGTCGTCGGGATCATTATGATCTTCATGGGTTATGGTGCCTTACTCGCTCGTAGTCTCATCAAAAGTGACGACATCTCCGTACGCAAGCTCGGCTCAATAACCAGTGGCATTGGTTTAGTGCTAGTTCTAGTGGCTGGATTTGGCATGATCTCTAAAATCGGTTACAGTTTTACCGCTCCCTGGTTAATCGTGAAAATACTGGTCTGGTTCGCATTGGGAGGCATTATCGCGCTGATCAACCGCAAACAGGAACTCGCCCCAAAACTATGGTGGGGCATACTCGGGCTGGGTACACTTGCAGTTATTATGGTCTATTATGTTCGTACTTCAGGCTAATCTGGCCATAATTCATACAACAAATAATTTTGACAAAGTTCTGCTTGATCTTGGTCGAGTACTTTGTCTTTATCTTCGTTTTCCTACAAAGCACCCGTAGCTCAATTGGATAGAGCATCTGACTACGAATCAGAAGGTTGGGGGTTCGACTCCCTCCGGGTGTGCCAGTCTTAAAGCGTTTTAAGCAAAGGGATTGCAGACTTAAGGCCTTCAGGATAACTTTAGAAACTCCGCTTACGTTGAACTGGAGCCAGGTCCATAAATATTTTCAGAGACTTCCCCGCTTTTGAAAAGAAGTATAAGACTTAGGTAAATATTATAAAATGGAACAAGCATTCCCAACAGGTACCAACCCGACATGCCCAGATCGTGAAATCTTCTGACTGTGGCTGCTGTTTCTACGATGCCACCAACAAGTAGGACTCCCAATATTGAGAAAACCGTGATTGCCTCAACCACGGAAATATCAAATTGTCCCTCAATAAATGAAATGGCAGTAATGATAGCCAATATTCCAAATACCTCTGAGAACGAATGAACAAAATATTCGAGACGACCGGAACGTCCTGAAAAGCTGAAAAGATGTTTAAGCATCATTTTAACTGGGGCATGAATTCGTGATATAAGATAGAAACCTGTTGGGGTTCAGTGGCTGGCCTTAGCCATGAATAAAAAAACTAAAGCACCTAACGGGTGAAAACGATGAAGCTAGTCAAACGATTCAAACTTAAAAAAGGCAAGGAAGAACTTAATCCAAGCTGCGGGGAGTTTACGAATCGATCATCACAAGCCCTTCTTCTGATAAATTTGAAGATCATTCCAGCAAATCCTTGATGTCGTTCAGGCTAACTTTTGCATTAGCAGCTTCACTTTCCTCGAAGAGTTCTTTGATCAGTTCCGCCTTCTTTGCCTGCAACTCAAGTACTTTCTCTTCAATCGTGTTTGCAGCAATCAGTTTGATACTGGTAACGACTCTCTCCTGACCGATTCTGTGGGCACGATCGCTTGCCTGTGCCTCTGCTGCAGGATTCCACCACGGATCGAAATGCACGACGGTATCTGCGCCGGTAAGATTCAGACCCGTGCCTCCTGCCTTCAATGAAATCAAAAAGACCGGTATACTGGCGTCTTCGTTGAAACGATCGCACAAAGCGAGCCGATTCTTTGTCTGACCATCCAGATAACAGAATGCATGGCCTTGCTCTTGCAAATACTGCGAAAGCAGCTTGAGCGCGGAAACAAAAGAAGAAAAAACTAGCATACGGCTTCCTACATCAAGGCACTCGTCCAGTAATTCACCAAATGCGGCTAGTTTTGCTGAATCAGCTGCAGGAAAGCTTTCATCAAGGATACGCGGGTCTGCACATACCTGACGCAAACGCAGCAGTTCTTTGAAAGCGGCAAATTGAACTCGCCCGGCATTTGCGCCTGCCATCTCCATATCAAAAATCTCACGCCGCGTTTTTTCCAGGGTATCCTGATAGAAGCGCATCTGTTTTGTTCCAAGTTCACAGAAGAAGACCTTCTCTATCTTTTCAGGCAACTCCGGAGCCACTTCTTTTTTGGTTCGGCGAAGTATGTAGGCTGCCGCACGCTGAGTCTGACGCCTCGAATGCCAGGCACGATCTTCCTGCGAAAGCTTACCTGTGGCGTTTGTCAGGTAGCCGGGCATCAGAAAAGAGAAAAGCGAAAGCAGATCATCCAGCGAGTTCTCGACCGGAGTCCCGGTCAGTAAAAAGCGTCCCCGGCTCACCAGGCGTGATAGTGACCGGGCATTTTGTGAGCGGCGGTTTTTGATATGCTGCGCTTCATCACCAATGATTACCGACCATTTGAGCGCTGAAAGCATCTCGATATCCTGCCGAAGCGTACCATATGAAGTAATCACAATATCCGCATCTTCGAGCATAACCGGTTCTTTGACACGCTTTGTTCCGTGGTGTTTGAATACTTTGAGATCCGGCACAAAACGCTTTGATTCACGAACCCAGTTTTCCACCAGACTGGCTGGACAAACCACTAGCGAAGGGCCTGTTGCTTCGGTTGTGCCAATACACTCAATCAGCGCAAGCGCCTGCAAGGTCTTGCCAAGGCCCATTTCATCGGCAAGAATCCCGCCCAGCTCATGACGGTAAAGATGCCACAACCAGGCGACACCGATGCGTTGATACGTGCGTAATACAGAATCAAACTCACTTCGGATTGGAGCCGCCTCAAGCGCTCCCACCTGTTTGAGCGCAAGACTGCGGGACTGCCAAGCCTGCGGCGGTTGCCAACCTTCAGCGAGTTCGTCCAGCAATTCCTCGGCATCCACTAGATCCTGAGTATCCAAACGCCTTGAAAAAGTCGGCGAAAACGGACGATCTGCCTGACCACTGACAGCGCGTTCGATCTGGTGCAATCGCTCCATTGACGTTTTATCCAGCAATGTGATTTGCGCATCTTCCCCGGCGGCGTCATGCTCCACATAGTTACGACCAGAGGCAACTGCCCGTCGCAGATCGACTTCATCGCTCTCTTTGCTGAGTTTGATGTCCAGGACAAATCGGCCGTCAGCTTCCCGGGCGTCAATTTCCAGGCTGGAGAGCTTTATATGCGCAAATTTGGTTTCGAAGTTTTCTGTAAACCGGGCTCTCCACTGCTCCTTCAACTCTTTCCAATGAGCTGCAAGGAAATTCAGAGTCTTGTGGCGATCGCGCAACCACCATTTTCTATTGGATGGCTCCAATAGAAATCCCTCTGACTTCAGACACTCCCGCAACGGTCGAATCGAGTCATCACCGGCAGGCAAACGGATTGCCAGAAAATTCGAAGAACCATCCACAACTATACAATCTGCCGAAAACGAGTTCATCGAATCAGAAACCGCCTTTGCGGTCGGATAATCCCCTGCTTTCACCTTCCAGAGTTCCCGAGCACTTGCTTCGGCAATGCGCCTCGGATTTGGCTTTGCTGTTTCACGTCTTGAAATCGTTGCCTTTGCTACAGTCTCTTCCACAACTGCGACCGGTACAGAATCTTCGGCTTCTTCTTCTGAAGATTCCGATCCATCGATTTCCGGTAAAAATTCATGCACTCCCGGGAGTTTATCTTCCTGCCACTGAATCGGCGCATTCGGATTCTTCACCCAATAAACGGACGGCTCATCAACCAGTGCATCCAGCAATCGAGACAGACGTTTGCCAGTCAACTGCAACAAACTCGCCAGCTTGCCACCGCACCAGGATTCCACCAGGGACAATGCCATCAAATGAGGCTTTGTGAGGGTATAATTACGCGTCGGACTCAGTTGATTGAGCGGCACGATTTCCTTGCCAACAGCAGAGTCCAGTTTGACAACAATAGCGTCCTGCTGGCTCGCTGATTTCAGATTCGGAGGTAAAAAAACCAGTAGCCGCAGTTTGTCGCCATCGGCAGAAAGCCTTACGGAATTTAACCCGGCCTGTTTCGGCTTCTGAGACTCAGTGACTTCAGCAATTGGCTCGGGCTGAAATTTCGCAGCATTGATTTTTTCCTGTTTGAGCGCTTCGTAATGTAAAGCGATTGCGATCGTATGCGCGCACATCTTGCGACGCCGACCCTCCGCGCAATTGCAATCGTTCCGGGCAAACACAGTGGAACGCAGATTGAGCGCCGGCTCGTAGTGTTCACCATCGACTTTCACTACGCCTTTCAACGTCGGACTATCCCATTCAACCGAAACAACCGCGCCGGCCTCAAAAAACGATTCCGCTTGTTTATACATCAAACCACCTGCAAGTTCGATCAGAAAGCTACGGTCAAATACAGGCGGCGCTTTGGAAAACGTGTTCATTTATAGATTTGTAAATGCACTACTGGCACTCGTCGCATCCGTCGTTCAACTCCGGAAATATCGCTTCGCGTAACCATTCGTCATCGACTGGCTCTGCTTCTGAAAAGTTGTAGTCAGCGAGAAGAATGGGTTCACTTGGAAGAAAATCGTCTGTATTATTGGAAACGCCTCTCCAGCCGTTTTTGATAAAACTGCTGCCAGCGCCGCCCAGGCGAAATTCACACGGTTTCGAAATCCAGTCTTTCACATTCAGGAAATCCGTATCCAGATCACTTAGCTCTGCTCCCAGGTCAAAGGGGGACGTGTTGCTGAGTACCGAACCACTTTGCTCGCCACTTAAGTCGACTAGACTATCCGCTGACTGTATCCAGCCGAAAGGTTCGGTCACAATAACACTGTAGTTGCCGCCCTGAACGTTCGCCTGTGCAATGACATCCGAACTGATAACAATATAGCGGAGCGGATCAATAAATACGTTGCCTCCAGCATAACCTGCCTGTGCCAGAAGCGTGCTGTTTTCCAGCCAGATTTCGGTGGGCGCCAGCAAATAAATATTGCCGCCCGCTCCACGTTCGCTGCCAATTGTTCCTGCATCGGTCGATAAAACGCTGTTTTTAATATGGATAGAATCTCCTGCTTCAACCCGTAATGCCGATTGTTGAAAACTGTCCAGATCATTTACATCGAAATTTTCCTGCTCTGCGGAAATGCTTAAACTGGCGTTTTCAATGCGGACATTCCCACCCGCTAAAATGTTCAGATTGCCTGCGCTCGTGGTTTCAGCGGATGCACCTATTGAAGGAATATCACTGTAATCAATTGCCCCCGAGATGTTGATATCTCCTTTTGCACGGATATTGATTTCACCTGCATTTCCAGTTCCAAACCCCGACACGTTGATGATTGCAATATCGATTATTTCAAATAATTCGTTTACTGTAATATCGATGCTCCCACCATTTCCCGTAGAGTCGAATCCGAATGAGGAAATACCTGTAGGAATGGTTTTACCATCTATGGTTAGGTCGTTCGCACGTATTGTGATTGTCCCCGCGTCGCCAGTCCCAAAAGTTGGCGAGCTAATCCGTCCGCCATCGAAAATTTTGAATGATCGATCGACTTCAATTATAAGGTTTCCTCCATTTCCGGAACTATTAGCGCTGGAATAGATGCCGGTATCCTGCGAGCCTTTACTGTCTAGGGTCAAGGCGCCGGCTTTTATTGTGGCTGTCCCGCCATCGCCTGGCCCCCAGGTTGATACAACAATTGAACCGGCATTAATAATTTCAAGTGATTCGTTTACTGTAACATCAATGCTCCCACCATTGCTTTGGGTCCTGGTTCCAGAAAAAATCCCCGTGGGGATGGTTCCTTTGCCATCTATTGTCAGATTATTGGCTGTTATTACAGCACTGCCGGATTCACCGGAGCCAGAGGTTACTAAATCGATAATTCCACCGTTGATAAAATTCAATGTTTCAGCCACTGTTAATGTCAGATTCACTATACCTAAGTCTTGGGCAGCACTCCCTTCTTGCGCAACATCGAAGCCTGTAAATCCTCTCTGTCCTGTACCATCAATGGTAACCGTATTGGCTTCAACAGAAATCTGTCCGAGAATTCCATCTCCACTGATTTCAATCCCACTCTCTTTCCCAATAAAGAAATCGCCGGAAATGCCCACATCGACACTTCCACCTCCCTTTTCTCCCCGATTTCGTGCCCTTATCTCTCCGTCATTATCGAGCGTTAAATCATTACCTCTCACAAGAAGACGGCCCACCGCTTTGTCAGTACCTCTTCTACCGTTTACATTTACCGCAGCATAATCAACTATAGCAATATCACCCAATGCGCTAAATTCGGAAACATCGAGATCATTACTTCCATTCACGATGGATGCTTCACCTGTAGATTGTACGCTGACGAGGTTAATGTGTCCGGAACGTGCAACGACTCTACTATTATCCCATAAATATAAATCTCCCCCGATTAGAGAAAATGTTTCACTGTCGTTCAGAAAAAGTCTGCCTTCTAAAGTGATTTTGCCGATCTCTTCATCATTGAAGCCGTACGCACGCAACTCGTTGCTATCCGGAATACTGTCATCCGGAACGCTTACATTAAAGCGTTCTCCATCCTGAAAAGCTAAGTAATCGGCAGTCCCGATATGAAAGGAGCCTGGCAGGTTTAAAGTTGCGCCAGATCCGAAAAACAAGCCATTGGGATTGATAAAATAAAGATCGGCTTCGGGAATATCGGAGGTTATATCGCCATATATGTTTGTAGCATTATCTCCGGTTACACGCGTTATGATATTTGAAACCGTTGCCGACCCGGCTTCTGGTCCCAGAAATGTTACGCGCTCACCTTCATCGACAAAGAAATCTCTGAAACTATGAAATAGATTGTTGCCGGAAGTTCGGCCCATATCTGCTGTGATCTCGTAATTCGGCCCGGTCAGGACATCCCCTTCGCGATCAGGATGTAAACTTCCATCCAAAACAATATTACCGTCCGTAAATCGTATAATTTTGCCGATGCCTTCATTAAACTGAAACTCTGCGTCAAATGCGTCCAGGGTTAGTTCAGATGTCGACAGATCAATCATTCCCATATGTTCGGGCGCACCTGCAGTTGTTTCGATCGCAACCTCACCCAGCACTTTCAATTGATCCGCCGTGATCTTGATTGTGCCCGCTCTTCCGGAATTAACAACATCCTGTTCAGCATCCGGAGCGGCCAAATCTGCCGAATTTGCGAAAAGGCCGACTCCATCAGACTCTCCGATACCATTTAATACAAGGGTTTTGGTATCCATCAGAATCTCTCCGGCATTTCCACTTTCTGTAGTCGTTGTATCCAGTCGACTACGTACCAGATCAAAATGATCTGCTGCGATATCGACACCTGCGCCATCTGTCTCCCCGGTCGTCCGGGCAGATATAACAGAGTCTTTCAGCACCAGTTGTCCTCCACGGATAACAACCCGGCCTCCGCCTTCACCATCTGCATTCAATGTGTTGCGGTTCACTATGTTTACGGTATTTAATCGTGCAAAAGCATGGGCGTCCAAATCCTGATGCCCTCCCGAACGATCAAAAACGGCTTCCCCTGCAGAATCCACACCCACTACATTGATTTGGCCCTGCGGAATGTGAATGCTGGTGTCGTCTTCAATGGTGACCTTTCCTCCGACTAACGAAAGCGTCGCCTTATCGTCCAGATTGAGCTGACTGCCGTCGACGAGAATAGTCCCTGTGGATTCCCCAAAGAAGCCAAAAGCATTGGGCGCTGCGGTGCTTAAAACCTCACTCTGCAGCGGTTTGCTGTAAAATAAACTCTCGTCACCCAGACGTATGAAATCAGCGGTTGATGCGTGAAAGGAGCCATTAATCGACAAACTTGCATTCGCTCCGAACAGTACGCCTTCCGGATTAATAAAGTAAAGATTTGCGTCCACGATTTCTGATTTGAGAAGCCCATTGATGGTCGAAGGCTTTTCACCCGTAACGCGACTGATGACATTTGTAATTTCACTGGCCCCTTTAAACGTCGCACTTTCGTTTTCGCGGATACTAAATTCGCTGAAGCTATGGAATAGATTGTTTCCCGCACGTTTTCCCAGTTCCTCATGAATCACGTAATCCGGTCCACTGAGTGATTGTGCCGAACCCAGACTGCCATCGATTTGGATCTGGGCCTGGGCAAGCGATAGCGGCAACAAACAAAGCAGAACGAGAAGAGTGTAACTGCCTGGCAGCTTATTTTGAATCTTTGCACACCTGACAACTTTCAGGATCTTTGATGTATCTTTAAAAATATCAGTTTGCCTGATGAACAACCGCAGCGATTCAAACTTATGGATTATGCTCCTGATAATCATGATAGCGTGCGTTCTCCATCAAATAGCGACGAAGATAAATATAAACAGTTAAACAATTAATTTTAAGCAAAACAAGCGGTTGGAAGCCGCTTCCACTTTGTTGATTTAAAGTAGTGTTAATAAATTAGAAGTTGTCAAATAGACTGCAGCTAGCTTGGGAGTTAAAAATTCGCGTCTGATTGGCTGAGGTCAGTAGGTCTTATACCATCTCTAGGAAGGTTTGCGACTATGGGTCTAAGGTCGAAATCGTCATCGAAATTCAAATCGATTGCGATTTTGATGACGATTTGGATTTGGATAATGAGTAAATCTTTCAGACCTTCTTAGATTTGGTCTTAAATTGGCACGGAAGAATTAGTACCTTACTTTTGAAATCCGTGCATGTTTGGCACAGATATTTTGGAATTTGAAATCTCCAATTTGAAATTTCAAATTGGCTCCGGCTCTGCCGGCTTAGGTTTCAGTGTTAATCGCCTTAAAACAGACTGCTTAGCACTGCGAGTAGGGCATGAATATCTGTTTCCTTCCAGTTAGATTAAACCCGGATTATGCAAATCCGGGTTTAATTGTTTACAACAAACCATAGCCGCTGTCATCACTCGGATTGATCGGTTGGTGTTTCCGGTTCTTCCGATGGTTCAGCATCCGTCGATGTCTCGGGGTTCTCGTTCGGTTCCGGCTCGGTATTCTCGTTTTCCTTGCGAGTATGACGCGCCTTGGCAACCGTCATTACATACTCAATGGCTTCGTCTACTTCGGCAGCCACGGCTGAGTAGCTTTTGTTATCGCTGACGTCAGCCATGAGTCCCAGATAGGTCAACAGCGGCTTGAGGTAGCGGAGTATCTTTTTTTTGCACTCGTCCAGTCTTGGTACGTCCTTACGCGCCTCGGCTTCTGCTTTAAGTTTTAAGGTTTCTTCAAAAGCGACGTTGGCCGTCTTTAGAGTGTTCACGCGATCAGTGGCGTCGATTGCAATGATCGCTTTGGCATTTTCGGGCTCATTGAGCGCATCAATCAGTGTCTCCAGCGAAGCTGTCTGCTCAGTGTAACCCTGCTTGTAGAGTGTCCAACCAATCTTATGGATGAATTCCGTCAGTCTTTTAGCAGCTGCGGACTTTATCGAATCCGGATCATAGACAAAGGCCTGGCAGTAATCGCGAAGGCTGATAAAGGCCCGGTCGCGGGCTTGGTCTCTTTCGGCCAGCGGTTTTGTATAGTTGGTTTGGCTGATCTTTGAGAGGATGACAGATAAGTCGCTGTCCAGTTGAACCAGATGCGGCATGACTGTAGTGACCGCGAAGTCTTTCTTGAGTTCGGTTTCAAAAACGTCTGTTAAACGTTTGTTGAGCATATAGCACTCTTCAGTATTTAATATATTTACTGATATTTTTTTCATTTTATTCTCCTTTTCTATTTTATTTTTTAATTTTATTGATTAGATATGCTTGCGCACCTACTTATATATACGAGTGGGAGAGTCGAAATTAGTCATTTTTTTTTAATTTTTTTGATTTTTTTTTGAAATGACAGCCCAAGCATGTGAGCATGTGTAATTATCACCATAACTATCAACGCCTTGCATATTTTGGGCTGTAAGATTTTTGTGACTTGGTCAAAATACAGCTTTTTAGGCACAAATCTTTTAGAACTTGCTCCAAACCCAGAGTTTTGGTCCTTCGAAGCTGTGCAAATGGTCCAAAACTAGCTTCTTAGAGCTTAATTTTTCTGCCGAAGGTCGAAAACGGTAGTTTTAGCCTCAAATCTTTTAGAATTTGCTCCAATCCCAGAGTTTTAGTCCCTCGAAGTTCTGCAAATGGTCTAAAACTAGCTTCTTAGAGCTTAATTTTTCTGCCGAAGGTCCAAAACAGTAGTTTTAGCCTCAAATCTTTTAGAATTTGCTCCAACCCCAGAGTTTTAGTCCTTCGAAGTTCTGCAAAATGTCCAAAACTAGATTCTTAGAGCTTAATTTTTCTGCCGAAGGTCGAAAACAGTAGTTTTGGCCTCAAATTTTTTAGAATTTGC
>CAZTSB010000119.1:0-5010 GCA_964616435.1 uncultured Puniceicoccaceae bacterium
CAGTAGTCGATTGCGGATCATCGGACGACTCCTTAAAGCGTCCGTAAAGCTTCAGCAAATCCTTTAGGTAAACCGCAGATTCGTTTTCCAGCGTGTCCAATTGTTCCGAAAGATAACGCCATCGCCAGTTTCCGGTCGAAGTTCCGGGTGTGTTGAATCGAGCTTCCGAGCCAAGACTCATCAGATCCTGCAAAGGTACGATAGTCATCTTTGCCGTTGATTGAATTGCAGCCCGAATAAGGTCCCAGCTGATGTAATTTCCGGAAACTGAAAGATAGCGGCGTATGTGATCCTGAGTCGTTTCGTCTAATTGCTGATACCAGCCCAGTGTTGTATTATTGTCGTGAGTACCCGAATAGGCAACCGCGTTGCGTTTGGAATTATGTAGCAGGTAAGGGTTCTCGGAATCATCGCCGAATGCGAAATGCAATACAGCCATGCCAGGCAAGCCGGTCATCTCGATCAGCGCATTCACTTTGTCTGTGATTACACCTAAATTTTCAGCAACAAATTTTGCGTCCGGGCAGGCTTTTTGAATTGCCCGAAAAAGCTCTGCTCCCGGAGAGGGCATCCATTTGCCTTTGCGTGCTGTTTTTTCACCCGCGGGCACTGACCAATAGGACTCAAAGCCGCGAAAATGGTCCAGACGCACGATGTCGTAAAATTCTATGTTTGCCTTGATCCGCTCAATCCACCAGGTAAAACCCGTTTTCTGGTGTACTTTCCAGTCATAAAGTGGATTGCCCCAAAGCTGTCCGTCCTCTGAGAAATAGTCGGGCGGCACGCCGGCAACTGCCTCGGGCATGCCGTCTTTTTTTAGTTGGAAAAGGGTGCGATTGGCCCAGACATCGGCACTGTCCAGGGCAATAAATAGCGGCACATCACCAAAAATCTGAATCCCTTTATTTGCGGCATAATTGCGCAATTGTCGAAGCTGTCCAAAAAACAAATATTGATAAAAAACATGCGCTTCAATTGCTTCAAGTATTTCAATTGAAAGAGTTTGTTTGCGCGCTTTCTGGCTATCACAAAATTCGGCAGGCCACTCAATCCAGGCCCGGCCGCCAAACTTAGATTTGAGAGCAAGAAAAAGGGCGTAGTCTTCAATCCATCCCGAATGTGCTTTTCGGAAATCCCGAATACTTCCGTATTCAGCAAATTCACTGGCTCCCGATTTTTTGAAACGAGTGTAAGCCTGATGTAAAATCGGCCAGTAATTTTCGTACAATGCTCCATATTCAACCTGATTCTTCGGTAGGACGCGTAATACCTCCAATTCCGTCTCATTGATCAATCCTTCAGCTACAAGTGGTTCCAGATCGATAAAATAAGGATTGCCCGCAAATGCCGAAAAACATTGGTAGGGAGAGTCTCCATAGCCGGTAGGACCCAACGGACAAATTTGCCAGATGCTCAAACCGGCAGATTTCAAAAAGTCGATAAACCGATAGGCAGCAGCGCCGAAGTTGCCAATGCCAGTATCAGAGGGGAGCGAACTGATGTGAAGCAGAACACCGGCGGTTCTCTCATTGAGCCAGTTGAATAGCGGTATATTATTGGTAGCAGTATGCATTGTTTTTATTTCAAACTTTGAAAGTGAACATTAAATATGAAAATTAGACATAATATGTATTGTGCGTAGTCAAATCCTTTGATTCTAAATCCATTCGAATTTCAAATTTATTCGGCCAAACCCCAGCGTTTAGTAAACGGATAGTAAATAAAAAAAGCTTTGCCAATAACTGTTTTGTCCGGAACAAATCCCCAATATCGGCTATCTCTGCTATTATCTGAATTGTCACCCAAGGCAAAAAAGTTATTTTCGGGAATCGTTAGCTTACGATCTTCAGCAAGCAGTCCTATGTTTACATAACCTTCATATTCGCCGTTTTTTTCTGCATTGAGAACAAATGCGTTTGCTTCGTCGCGAGGTTTGCCATCGACAAGCAAAGTGCCGTCTTTGATTTCTATGGTTTCGCCACTGGTTCCTGAAAGGCGTTTAATGTAATATTTATCACCCAGACCCTCTATTTCGCGTGTACGGAAAACAAAAGGATCTCCCACCTTGGGACGTCTGAAATGGTAGCTGATTCGGTCGACAAATAGAGCATCTCCCAGATTGATATTAAAGCGCAGGATTGGTTCCCCACTTTTAAAGTACCGACCTGTATTCAAAGCGAATCCGGAAACACTTTGGGATGAACGAACGATTTTCGCATCACCAGAGTCGAATACCTCCGATAATAAACTGCTTAGATCAAAGTCGCCCGGCACTTGTAAAGTGTGAGCATTGTTGCCGACATAAAATGTGTATTCATTAAAAATGGCCGGCAAAAACAGCCATTTGCGACCGGATACCTGTTCTCTCCAAAAGACCATATTTCCTTTGCCATTTCGAGCAGGAACAATCGGTATTAACAATTCTCCGTCATTGTTTGCAGTCAGACTTTTGTATTTGGCCCCCAATCTTACTTTATTGAAAGCTTTTTGTACTAAACCAGGCGAAGCATCCTCTTCAGTGTACACTTTGTGTGTCATCCCGTTATATGTCGGATACATGGAATTTGTAGGAATGATAAATGGCTGGAAAAAGAATGTGCGAAAACCAATTACGATAATTGCAGCCACCAAAAGGACTTCCAGATTATCGTTCCAAAATGTTTTTGGATAGATTTTGCCGCCTATTTCACCCAAAAGCCCATCCAAACGCTCCATCGTCGATTGAAAAAGTTCCGGCCTTACGGTTTTGTCCATGCGCATGGATTCTACTTCTGAAACGCTCTTTTCAAGCTCAGCCAGTTTCGCCTCAGGAATCACATCTTTTCTATAATGGTAAACCTTGCTGGCCATATGCAGCAATTCCTTTGCCTGTTTTCTTAATTTTCGCATGAGATTTTGGACTTAATTACCACCATCAGAGGTCTTGAGAATTTTGATAAAAGCGTCTTGGGGAATTGAAACACTACCGATATTTTTCATGCGTTTTTTACCTTCTTTTTGTTTTTCGAGCAATTTACGCTTCCGTGAAATATCGCCACCGTAACATTTTGCAGTTACGTCCTTGCGAAAGGCGCTGAGTGTTTCACGTGCAACGATGTTGGATCCAACGGAAGCCTGTATGGCAATTTTGAACATTTGCCGGGGCAGTATTTCCTTGAGTCGCTTGCAGAGTGCACGTCCCCTGCCCTCTGCTTTGTCGACGTGAACGATGGATGAAAACGCATCCACCGCTTCGCCATTAACCATAATGTCCAGGCGGCACAGTTTCGCTTTCTGATAGCCATTCATCTCGTAGTCCATTGAACCGTAACCGTGAGTTATGCTTTTAAGACGGTCATTGAAGTCAATCAGGATTTCGTTGAGCGGGATGCTGCAAACAATCATAACGCGCTGCGCATCAATTGTCTCCGTATGCTCACAGATACCGCGCTTCTCCGAAACAAGCGCCAGTACATCACCAATTTCAGAGCTGGGAATATGGATTGAAGCCGAGATCATCGGCTCTTCAATAAAGTCGATTTCAGAGACATGAGGGAGATGGATCGGGTTATGTACTTCTAAAATCCCACTATCTGTCTTGGTGACTTTGTAAACAACACTTGGGTAAGTTGAAATCACATCTAGGGCATACTCACGCCGAATGCGCTCCTGAATGATTTCCATGTGTAGCAGACCGAGGAAACCGCAGCGAAAACCAAAACCCAGGGCTACTGAATTTTCCGATTGATAGACAAAAGCGGCATCATTGAGGCGCAACTTGGCCATGCTTGCTTTGAGCTTATTATAATCATTGGTATCGATCGGATAAATCCCGCTGAACACCATGGGACTAACCTGCTTATATCCGGGGAGCATTTCAGCAGTCGGAGAGGACGCATGTGTTATTGTATCACCCAGCTTAAAATCGGTTACATCACGCATGTTGGTCACAATGTATCCAACATCTCCGGGATTCAGGTTTTCCTGCTTTGTCATCGCCGGAGAAAAGCGCCCTACTTCCTTCACCTGGATTTTCCGTCCGTCACTCATCGTAATAACTTGATCGCCTGCTTTTACAGAACCGGAAAATACACGCACATAACAGATCACGCCCTTATAGGCGTCAAAAATACAGTCAAAAATCAAAACTCTCAGACCTTCGACCTCAGCCCAGCGAGGTTGTGGAATGCGCTCAACCGCAGCCTCCAGCAAGTCTTCAATTCCAATTCCGCTTTTGCCACTTGTACGGATTGCTTCCTCCGCCGGAATCGCGAGAACATCCTCAAGTTGCGTTTCGATTGCCGGAACATCCGCACTCGGCAGATCTATCTTGTTGATAACCGGAATTATACTGAGATTTTGCTCAGAAGCCAGATGAGCATTTGCAACTGTCTGAGCTTCAATGCCCTGCGCTGCATCAATTAAAAGCATCGCACCTTCGCAGGCAGCTAAACTGCGGGAAACTTCATAAGAGAAATCAACGTGCCCGGGCGTATCTATGAGATTAAAAGTGTAGTCTTTACCGTTTTTTGCCCGATAGACCATAGTTACCGGATGACTTTTGATGGTAATACCACGTTCACGTTCCAGATCCATCGAATCAAGAAGCTGGTCTTTCATCTCACGCATTTCCACTGTGCGCGTCAGTTCAAGAATACGGTCTGACAACGTTGTCTTACCGTGGTCGACATGTGCAATAATGCAAAAGTTGCGAGTATGAGTTAAATCAGCCATCCCAAAAGTGATAAGCAAGTAACGATCGGACACTTGAGAGAAACTTCAATGCTGAAATGTTTCTTTAATGACCAGCATGATGATGATTGTTTTTTGTTGCTTATGAGAGGTTTATGCGTGTTTAAAAGAACTTTTCTCAGAGGATCAAGGCAAAAAAATGCGTTGATGGGATTCCAACCGGTGTCGGAATATGGCCAGGGTTTTTGTGGCGGGGATTATTTTGTTGGGTACGCGGCGCCGTCCCCGGCACGCGCCCGTGTCATGTGAGCCGGAGCGTCGAAACGTTCGAGTTAGGAT
>CAZTSB010000120.1:0-5583 GCA_964616435.1 uncultured Puniceicoccaceae bacterium
CTGCACGCATAACGAATGATTTTGATGAGACGGAACTGCAGGCTGCGGCTAAGCAATTTCGGATCAGTCAGGAGGTTGAGCCTGATGGGTTAGACCTTGCGGAGCGAAATGCCGGTGTGGCACTGAACGATAAACTGGGAACGGTTTTAGAAAAACTGGACGCCATCGGTAAAGACCTTATCCGTAATATGGAAAAAGCCAAAAAGGTAGACACCGGTGCGCTCTCCGAAGTCGGCACTGAGCTGGAAGACGTTCCAAATTACCTCGAACGGCTGCGAGAACTGGAACAGGAAGCGCTGCCGGAAAAAATCTCACGCTTTAAGGAATACCTGAACAATTCATCCGACCAGGGAGTGGTGCAGTTACTGGCCCATATCGATAACGAGGTGACCAAAATCGAAGAGCGCATAGAAGACTTAAATACAACTCTGCAGCGTGTGGATTTTAAGCCAGACTATTTTCTTAGACTGGAGCCCAGGCGTGTGCAGCATGATTTGCTCTCGCAGTTAGAGCGCGCCCGGCGTTATGTGCGTTCGGCAATGTTGCAGGATGACGAAGGTGAAAGCCATTTTCATGCCTTGCAGCGAATTGTCGGCATACTGCGGGATGCCAGCGAAAACAGACGAACTGTTGGCGCACGCGCGTTGCTCGATCCCCGTTACCGTCTCAACTTCTATGTTACAGAGGTCGAACGTGCAACGGGGAAGGCCTCTACGCCTCGGAGCGGATCACAAACAGGGAGCGGCGGCGAGAAAGAAATCATGGCGAGCTACATCCTGACCGCATCGTTGAGTTATGCTCTTTGTCCCGGTGGCATGTCGCGTCCTTTGTACGGTACAATTGTCCTGGATGAGGCGTTTTCCAAAAGTTCACAGTCGGCCGCCACTCGAATCGTCGCAGCCTTGCGAGAGTTCGGACTGCATCCTCTCTTTGTGACTCCAAACAAAGAAATGGGTTTGTTGCGCAAGCATACGAGTTCAGCCATTCTTGTTCATCGCAAAGGCACACAGGCGACACTCACCTCACTTAGTTGGGAATCATTGGCCCGGATACGGCAGGATACCGGTTCTTTCTCCTCCCCATGAAATCACCCGAAGATCTGGTTCAGAGCCTGAGGCGTCAGTGGGATAATACGGAGACACGCGCCAGACATTTGCTGGGGGGGACGCGATGGCCGCTCCGGTTGCCTGTCGGAAAGCCCGCGCCATCGCAGTTGCGTAACGAGATCGATGTCGTGCGCGCGCACTTGGAGCAATGGCGTCAGGTAAAGCATGGGCGTGTGCTTTGGGAATCGGTTCGCTTCAAAAGCGCAAGTGATCCCATCGAAATCCCGATTTACTGGCAAATCGAAAAGCCATCGCAGTGGATCGAGGCCTGCTCCAGCAGTAAAGTCAATCAGGAGTTTTCGTTGCTTTCGGATATCATGGTCGAAGTGGATAGCAGCTACCATGAAATACTGGTAAGGAGACGCAGCCTATGGCGGGACAAGAAGGCCGGAGAAATTATTCAGTCCGCACGACTGGCAGGATTGCTTCAACCTCACTGTGCTCATGGAAAACCCTTACGCGCTTTGTCCCTGGCCGGGATTGACAGCAAGTTTTTTGAGCGCAACCGAACATGTATCATTGCCTTACTGGATGTACGTTTTGATGGAGAGGCCAGTCGACAAGGTCTTGAAGCGTTTCTTGGCGCATTGAACGAGAGCGAACACTGGTTGCTGGTTGTGGATTTGGACGGATCGATTTTGCCGTTTCATCAGTTTCGGGTCAGGAGTCGTGAGCTTAGTCAGTCATCTATTCCGGGAGAAAGGCTTTTGATCGTTGAAAACGAACGTTGCGTTCATCAATTGCCGACATCTGAAAACACGTTGGCTGTTTTGGGTAGTGGGCTTAATTTAACCTGGTTAGATAATTCTACGATCAAGCAAAAAAAAGTGGCTTATTGGGGCGATATAGATACCTGGGGACTTTATATGTTATCGCGGGCCAGAGAGTGTTTACCTGAATTGAGTGCATTAATGATGAAAATAGAGTTGTTTGAGCAATATGTTGACAAGGCGGTTGAGGAACCTGTCATCGCAGGCAGTACGCCTCCTTTGAATCTACAGGAGCCGGAAAGACAGCTCTATGAAAAAATCATCTCACTGGAAAAAGGACGGTTGGAGCAAGAGTTTATACCGGACGAAGTCGTAAAATCCGCTTTATCAAGTTGGCTCGATTTTTGAGCCAACTCGATACTTTCACTTTGTTGAAAGTAGGAATAACATGAGTGAAAAACTTAAAGCGATTAGTCTGTTGCCGTATGCCATAACGGCAGTTTTCATTATGGCGTTCCTTTTTGTTGCTGGGCTCACCATTATGATTGTGCTCTTTTGAATGCCAATTATCTGTCAGAATCAAAAACTAATCTTATAGGTTGTGTTAAGCAATTCATCACTCTTTTGTTATTGCTTCTATGAGCAAAAAGACCCTAACGGTATCCATCGGCACTGATCATGCGGGCTTTCCATTGAAAGCGTCGATTATACAACTTCTGCGCGAACGCGGACACACGGTTATTGACTGTGGCTGCGATTCTACAGAACCCTGTGACTATCCGGATTTTATTCGCCCTGCCGCGCAGGCAGTCGCTTCCGGTGAAGCGGATTGCGGGATCGTCCTTGGAGGCAGTGGCAATGGTGAAGCGATTGTCGCCAATAAAGTAAGAGGAGTACGCTGTGGACTTTGTTGGAACGAATGGTCCGCGCAAATGACCAAGGAGCATAATAATGCTAATTGTATTGCAATTGGTTCACGTACGGTAACTGAAGAGATGGCGCTGAAAATAGTTCGGATTTGGCTCGATTCTGAATTTGAAGGTGGGCGTCACATAACTCGCGTTGAAAAGATCGAAGATTGATTTTTTTCCACTAAGTTTAAGTCACGACTTGAAACTTTTGTTAGCTATGCTCATTTAGTTTTATTCAAACATCATTTAACCCTACTAGAATTCTATGGCAAAAGATAAGACCGAAAACGCTGAAGACGATTATAAGTTGAAGATACAGAAATCTTTCCTCAAGGAACGTAAGATTTTCCTTTGGGGAGAGGTCTCTGACAAATCTGCTCGTGATATAACGGAAAAGCTGCTCTATTTGGAAGCAGATTCTCCAGGTGAAGAAATTACCTTCTATATTAATACGCCCGGTGGGTCTATTACTGCAGGTATGGCAGTTTATGATACGATGAAGCTTGTCAGTTCGCCAATAAAGGTTGTCGTCACCGGTATGGCAGCCAGTATGGGCTCCATCCTGCTTTGCGGCGCTGATAAAGGAATGCGTTTTCTGTATCCACATTCGCGTGTGCTGATTCACCAACCGCTTATTTCGGGTCAAATGGTTGCTGTTGCCGTGGATATTCATATCCAGGCTCAGGAAATGGAGCGCTTGCGTGATGAGTTGAACGCGATACTGGCGGCGAGTTCCGGGCAGAAACTTGAGAAAATCCAGAAAGACACCGATCGAGATTTCTATATGACTGCTCAGGAAGCTATTGATTACGGTCTTGCCGATGCGATTGTAAAATCCAGTGCGCTATAATATTTAAAGTTTTTTAAGGCGAATGTTTTGGTGTTATGTGTGTTTCATGTAAAGACGTAAGCTAAGTTCCATCTTACCATTCGCTGCTATGTCAAAGTCTGTAAATTTCAATGTTCAGCGTTTGTCCCTGCGATTGCTCGCATTAATAAATTTGTTTTGGGTTTCATCTGCTGTTTACGGTACTACCTATTACGTTTCCAATAATGGTAATGATAGTAATGACGGATCGACTCTGACAAACGCATTTAGCACTCTGCAACACGCAGCTAATCAAGTCACAGCGGGAGATGAAGTTTTGGTAGAAAATGGCACTTATGTTGGTTTTAACATGACTACCAGCGGCAGTGCAAATAATCCAATTCTTTTCCAAGCACTGGGTGCCGGAGCAGTCATCAATCAACCCAATGAGTTTACCAATAAGGACGGTATCAATATCGAAGGTGGGAACTGGGTAATTATTGATGGCTTCATTTGTCAGAATCTGTTGCGAGCAGGTATCCGGGTTGTAACGGCTAATAATTGTATCGTTCGTAACAACACTTGTTTAGACAATGGCGTCTGGGGCATCTTTAGTGGGTTCACTGACGATCTGCTGTTGGAAAACAATGAATGCGCTAATGCCCAATCTCAACATGGAATCTACGTTTCCAATAGTTCAGACCGTGCAATAATACGTCATAATGAGTGTCATGGAAACTATGCATCGGGGATTCAGATTAATGCGGATGCCAGTTTAGGTGGAGACGGGATATCCAGTGATGCGCAGATTTATAACAATATCCTTTACAATAACGGTGTCTCTGGAGGAGCGGCTATCAACTTAGATGGAGCAGTCGATGCACGGATTTTTAATAACTTATTATACGACAATCATGCCACCGGCATTACCCTTTTCCAGATTGATGCGGCTAGTCCTTCCATAAACGCTAAAATTTATCACAATACAATCATTCAAGCCGTAGATGGGCGCTGGGGCGTGCTTATAGTAAATGGATCAACGGGAGCCAAATTATTTAATAATATTGTCATAACCAAACACCCATGGCGTGGAACCGTAGGCGTGGATGCGGCTTCGGCTTCCGGTCTATTGAGTGATTATAATATATTTACCGATCGGCTGGGATTAGATGGAGATAACAGCAGAATAACACTTGCACAGTGGCGAGCCAGTACGGGGCAAGATGTCAATTCACAAGTGGCCGATCCACTCAATGCACTATTTGTTCTAACGAATGATAACTATCGATTGCTTCCCGAATCTCAAGCTGTTGATACTGGGACTGCATTGGCTTACTTAGGAGCCTATACCGATATTCTGGGTGTGAGCCGACCACGAGGCGCTGCTTTTGATGTCGGTGCGTATGAGTTTAATCTATCTTACGCCAACAGGTTGCAGATCTATGACTCCTCTTTGAGCGAAGATAATGGTGATGGATTACCTGGTGTAGATTCCAACCAAAATGGGGTTCCAAATCTTATTGAATATGCACTCGACGTTCCTTCGCCAAATACAATGATCAACAGTCTTTTACCTATAGTCAGTACTTACAGTGATGGATCAAATTTATGGGTGAGTTTTGACTGGCGTGAAAACAAAAGAGCCGGTGATCTCTATTATGCAGTCGAATATTCTTATGATTTAAGCGATCCAAGCTCTTGGAATCGTGTTGTAGTTGATGGAATCGATTCTGTTCAGAGCACACTTGATGAGGACATCGACGGCGACAATACCGCATATCTCAATCGCATAAGCAAAAAGGTCAATTTAAACAATCACGATAGTTGCTTCTATCGCCTTACTGTTGAAGTCCTTTGAACCAATGTCTCCTTCTTCGATTGCTGTCTTAGTCACGATATGAACTAAGAAGCAGCTTTTGAACTATAGCTAAACCTAAAATTATTTGAACAGATTGTGCATTGGTAGCGCAGCACCGTCTCGGTGCGCACCAGCGTCGTTTGAGCCAGAGCGCTCGAGCATTCGATGCGGTGCGAGACGCACCTGCGCT